>SIHH01000064.1 GCA_004299065.1 Phormidium sp. SL48-SHIP
TGGCATCCCGATCGCATTCCCGGTGATAATCGCCGCCTACAGGAGAAAGCGCAGGAAAAGCTCAAATCGATCAATGAAGCCCGCGATCGCTTGCGGGCCGCCCATCGAGAGGGTCGGATATCTCGGCCCCAAGCGGCTCGGCGATCGCATTCCCCGGCCCCCCCGAAACCTCAGCGTCCCTCCAGTCAGGCCTCAAGTCGCACCTCAAGTCGCCCTCCTCGTCGTCCCTCGCGGGATCTCAGTCACGCGGATTTACGGGGCGCAAATTTCCGCGAAAAAGACCTGTCGGGGCGCAATATGGAGGGAGCGATTTTGGTAGACGCTAATCTCAGTGATGCGTTTATGCACCGAGTCAATTTGACGGGGGCGGATTTGTCGGGGGCGAATCTGTTTCGGGCCAATTTACTTGAAGCGGATCTCAAATATGCGATTCTACGGGATGCGAACTTGATTGGTGCCGATTTAAGTGGCGCGGATCTCAGTCATGCGGATTTGCGGGGGGCTAAAGTGGGAAGCGGTAATCGCTTGTTGGTGAAACTGACAGGGACTAAACTAACGGATGCCATTCTTCCTGATGGCTCGGTGTATCAATAACTCGATATGGCAACGCTGAATCTACAACTGGCTCAAACTCTGGCGCGGGAGTTCTCGCTAACGCCTCGTCATGTCTCCAATGCTCTCGAACTTTGGCTCGATGGGGCTACGATTCCCTTTATTGCCCGCTACCGCAAGGAACGCACCGGGGAAATGACGGAGGTGGTGTTGCGGGAGTTGTTCGATCGCTACGGCTATTTGAGTGAGTTGGAGGAGCGCAAGACCACGATTTTAGAGGCCATCGCCGGCCAGGGAAAACTCACGGATGAGTTACGCCAAAAAATCCTCGCCTGTGACCAAAAAACGGATCTCGAAGATCTCTATCTCCCCTATCGCCCCAAACGTCGCACTCGGGCCACGATCGCCCGTGAACGTGGCTTAGAACCTTTGGCTGAGGCGATCGCCGCCCATAATCGTCCTCAAGCTGCTCGGTTTGATTTAGATGCAGAAGCGGCGAACTTTGTCAACCCCGAGCAGGAGGTAGACACGGCGGAGGCGGCCCTACAAGGTGCGGCGGATATTCTGGCTGAGGCGATCGCTGAGGATGCGGAAATTCGCGCTCAGTTACGTCAAACTCTCTTGGAACAGGGGAGTTTCGAGTCGCGGATTAAGAAAGACTATCCTGAAGGCAGCACCAAGTACGAAACCTATCGCAAGTATCAGATTTCGAGTCGTAAAATTGCCCCCCATAATCTCTTGGCTCTGTTGCGTGGGGAACGAGAGGGGATTTTAGATCTTAAACTCACCCATGATGACGATCGCTTTATTGAGCAATTAGAGGCCCGTCTCATCCGCACGGGCGATCGCCCACTTCGTCAGTTTTATCAAACTCTGATTCACGATGCTTATAAACGTCTGTTGCAACCCTCGATGACCAATCGGGTGATTGGGGAAAAACGAGATTGGGCGGATGAAGCCTCGATTGAGACGTTTGAGGCCAATTTACGGGCCTTGCTGTTGGCGGCTCCGGCGGGGCGCAAGGCTACCCTGGGCCTCGATCCTGGCTTCCGTACTGGCTGCAAAGTGGCGGTTATTAGCGACTTGGGCAAGTTTTTGACGTATGAAACGATTTTTCCCCATCAGTCGGGTAAACGCCGCCAGGAGGCAGCGCAAACGCTACGAAATTTGGTAGATACCTATCAGATTGAGTTGATTGCGATCGGCAATGGAACCGCCAGCCGTGAGACGGAGCGGTTTGTGCGGGACGTTTTGCAAGGGATGGAGATGTCGCCGATCGCCTTGTTGGTGAATGAGTCGGGTGCGTCGGTGTATTCGGCTAGTGAGGTGGCGATCGCCGAGTTCCCGGAGTTGGATGTTACCATTCGCGGCGCGATTAGTATTGCACGACGGTTACAGGACCCTCTGGCGGAGTTGGTGAAAATTGACCCGAAATCTATTGGTGTGGGCCAATATCAGCATGATGTGAATCAAACCTTGCTCAAGAAGAAATTGGCGGAAACTGTGGAAAGTTGCGTTAACTATGTCGGCGTGGATCTCAATACGGCTTCGGCGGCGTTGTTAACCTCGGTGTCAGGGTTATCGAAGACGGTGGCCAATAATATCGTCGCTTATCGCGATCAACAGGGAGCGTTTCGCAACCGTCGCCAGTTGTTGAAGGTTCCTAAATTGGGGCCGAAAGCCTTTGAGTTGTCGGCGGGATTTTTGCGGGTGCGGGATGGGGAGAACCCACTCGATAATACGGCGGTGCATCCTGAACGCTATGGAGTCGTTGAGGCGATCGCTCAGGATTTGGGCCAGTCTCTGGCGAACCCGGAGGCGATCGCACAGGGGATGCGATCGCGGGACTTAAAGGCCTATGTCAGTGACGAGGTTGGGGAACCTACCCTACGAGACATTTTAGGGGAATTGGAGAAACCGGGACGAGATCCTCGGGACGAGTTTACCTATGCGAGTTTCAAGGAAGGGGTGGAGACTTTAGCGGATTTACAAGAGGGGATGATTTTAGAAGGAGTCGTCACCAATGTCGCCAATTTTGGCGCGTTTGTGGATGTGGGGGTGCATCAGGATGGCTTGGTGCATATTTCTCAGTTGGCGAATCGCTTTGTTCGTGATCCCAATGAGGTGGTTAAAGTGGGGGATGTGATCAAGGTGAAGGTGCTAACCGTTGATGAGCGGTTGAAACGGATTGGGTTGTCGATGAAGCAAGTTTAAGGGGTTGGATTAGCGATCACCATGAAGACGGATATTGCGATTGTCGGTGCTGGATTGGCGGGGTTGACGGCGGCGTTACCCTTGCAGGCGGCGGGGTATTCGCTGTTGCTGCTGGAGAAGTCTCGGGGATTGGGGGGACGCTTGGCTTCCTATCGTCTGAATGGTGTTCGTTGCGATCGCGGCCTGCGCTATTTGACGGATGAGGGACGCTTGTTATCGGGGTTGGTGCGATCGCTGCGTGAGCGTCAGGTGCTAAGGCCCTGGATTACAACCAGTCACCGCTATACGGCTGAGGGATTGCAGCAAAATCCTCCGCAAACTCATTATGTTGCGCCTGAGGGGATGAGTCAGATTGCGAAGGAGTTAGGGCGAGATGTACCCGTTTGGTTTAGTCGCCGGGTTGCGGCCATCACGCCCCAATCCCACGACTGGCGCTTGGATTTAGAGGCGGTGGTGGCGGGTTCGGATGCACCGCTGGAGGTGACGGCGAGGGCGGTGATTCTGGCGATTCCGGCTCCACAAGCGCTGATGGTTTTAGCTACTGTGCCGGGGATGGATGCTGATGTCATCAATCCGCTACAATCGGTGACGTATGATCCTTGTTTAACGCTGCTGGCCCAATACTCTGGGGATAGGGTTCCTGATCGGATTCCCTGGAAATCGGTTGAGTTTCCCGATGATCCTGACCTGTCTTGGTTGGGACTTGATAGTAGCAAACGGGAGTCATCTTCACTAGGGAGCGATCGCCCGGTGGTGGTCATCAATAGTCGTGCCGAGTTGGCGCGATCGCACCTGGATGATAGAGATTTAACCCCAGTGATTGAGCATTTACTCAGCCAAGGGGCCGCCCGTCTGGGGGATTGGTTGCAAACCCCTGAGCATCTGCATTTGCACCGTTGGCGCTATGCGATTCCGGCTCAAGTTTGGCCACAGGATAGTGTTGTTCTCAAGACTCCGTTTCCCCTTGTCTGTTGTGGTGATTGGTGTGGTTCTCGTCAGGTGGAAACGGCTCTGCGATCGGGCCTCGCTGCGGCCAGTAGCGTCAATTATCAATTGGATCATCGCAGTTTGGCTCCCATTCACTCACTCTGGGGAGGTTGAGGGGTCACGGCCAAAACCGTTTTCAGGTCTCCCTCGTATCCCGAGAGGCTTCCCCGTGAACTCCCCGCTGAGGGCTGCTATTCCGCAAACTCCAGTGGAGAACCGGAGTATAATAGACTCGTTTGAGGAACACGACCCCTCAACACGCTGTTCTTGAGGTTTAACGCTTCGACTGTGGAACTTTCTTGTAAAAGCGAATACGCCCTACTGGCCTTAATTGAATTGGCTGTGCATCATAGTAAAGGAGAACCCCTACAAATTCGGCAAATTGCCGCCCAACAGGGGATTCCCGATCGCTATCTCGAACAACTGCTGGCGACGTTGCGGCGAGGGGGACTGGTGCGATCGCAGCGGGGGGCGAAAGGGGGCTATCATCTGGCCCGAGAGCCGTGGAATATCACGTTGCTCGATGCCCTCGAATGTATCGAGGGCATCACGGAACAAGGTACCACAGCTCAAGACACGCCCCCCACCGTCGAGAGTGGGGTGATTAAAGACATTTGGTCCGAAGCCCAAGAGGCGGCCGAGGGCGTGTTAAAAAAATATACGCTTCAAGACTTGCGAGAACAGCGTGATGCGCGATCGCAACTCAATATCATGTACTACATTTAAATTTCGACGGGGACGCGGCTTAGGCCGTCAACTGTCGGGGTTTTGTGGCGTCAACCTGTCCTAACCCGTAATCCACGTTAACTGCTAGAGGATCATTCCCCATGAAAATTGCCAACAATATCACGGAACTGGTGGGTCACACTCCCCTGGTTCAACTCAATCGTATCCCTGAGGCTGAGGGCTGTGTTGCCCAAATTGTCATGAAACTCGAAGGGATGAACCCGGCGGCTTCTGTCAAAGACCGTATTGGGGTCAATATGATCAATGCGGCTGAGCGAGAGGGGCAAATTCGCCCAGGTGAGACGATTCTGGTTGAACCCACTTCTGGGAATACTGGAATTGCCTTAGCGATGGTCGCGGCGGCCCGAGGCTATCAACTGATTTTAACCATGCCCGATACGATGAGTTTAGAACGTCGGGCTATGTTGCGGGCCTTTGGGGCGCAGTTAGAGCTGACTCCCGGTGCGCAAGGGATGCGCGGTGCGATCTCGCGAGCCTCGGAACTGGTGGAGACGACGGAGAATGCTTATATGTTGCAGCAGTTCCAGAACCCGGCTAATCCCGAAATTCACCGCAAAACGACGGCTGAGGAAATTTGGCAAGATACCGATGGCCATGTGGATATTTTGATTTCGGGTGTGGGAACTGGGGGAACGATTACGGGGATTGCTCAGAACTTAAAACACCGTAAACCTCAGTTTCAGGCGATCGCCGTTGAACCCTGCAATAGTCCCATCCTCTCGGGAGGAAATCCTGGCTCTCACAAAATTCAGGGAATTGGGGCCGGATTTGTGCCTGATGTATTGGAGACTTCGCTGATTGACGAGGTGGTGACGGTAACGGATGATGAGGCGATCGCTTATGGTCGTCGTTTAGCGGCTGAGGAAGGCTTACTCTCGGGGATTTCCTCGGGTGCGGCTTTGGCGGCGGCGATTCGGGTTGGGCAACGCCCGGAAAATAACGGTAAACTCATCGTGGTCATTCAACCGAGTTTTGGGGAACGCTACCTCAGTACCCCCTTGTTCCAAGATCCTCAGTTAACGATGGAAGCGGTGTTGACTTAAACGGTGTCCTCGGTCTTCTCATGCGCGAGCCTAATTACTACCAAACTCTTCGTGTTGATGCCGCGGCGACACAAGCCGAGGTGAAACAGGCCTATCGACGTCTGGTTAAGGAATTTCACCCGGATCGCAATCCCGATGCTCAGGCTCGTGAGGAGATGGTTCGCATTAATGTGGCCTATGAAGTTCTCGGCGATCGTAAGGCGCGTCAGTCTTATGATCGCCGTCAATGGGGATCGGTTGGTGCGCAGACGGTTAGGGATGGATCTCCGCCGGGCCGCCGTCATCAGACGGGTTCGACTCGCACCTCGCCGGGTCGTCAGGCGGTGGCGACGGCTGATGAGCGGATTCAGGGTTGGGTGACTCAGGTCTATCATCCCCTCAATCTTGATGTCGATCGCATTCTCGATGCTCTCGATGAGCAACTTGATGAGTTGTCGGCTGATCCCTTTGATGATGAGCTGATGGAGAATTTTGTTGAGTATATCCGCTCCTGTCGGGTGTTCCTACAACGGGCCGAGTCGGTGTTTGAGTCTCGACGGAATCCCTCGGTCTTGGCTGGAGTCGCGGCTGATCTGTATCACTGTCTCAATCAGTTGGCTGATGGGATTGAAGAGTTGGAGTATTTCAGCCTCAATTATGATGATCATCATTTGCATGTGGGACAGGAGCTATTCCGCATTGCACGGGGGTTACAGCTTGATGCTTTGGAGCGGATTCAACCGATCATCTGAGAGACTCTCTGGGGGAATCTCTGGGGAGATCTCTGGGGAGATCTAAGTTTTTTTGTAAATTACTTGCAATATTTCTTTACATTGCGTTACAATGAGCGTAATAGACGTAATGCAATTAGGATTTAAATCATATGACTTCTCGCGGATATACAAACGAAGAAGGCGGCTTGATCAATAACTTTGCCGTTGAGCCTAAAATTTATGTGGATGAGAAGCAACAGTTTGGCTTCAATAAGTATGCCGAACAACTCAACGGTCGTTTAGCGATGATTGGCTTCATTAGTGCCGTTGTTTTAGAACTTGCGACGGGTCATGGTGTGGTTGGTTTCTTGACCAACCTCTAGATTTCGGAAACACGTGATGATTAGTTACGATTATTCATCACTTGTTGCTATTTATCACTCGTAAAAAAGGGGTGCGTTCCTTAACTCGGGAACACACCCCTTTTTTTATTGAAGTTAACAGCAACATCCCCAGAAAGGTTTACTGCTGTTTAGTCAGAACAGATAGGACTTTTGTAAATCCTGTATGTCTTGTTATGATGGCTTTTGATAGCTGTCTGTTGTCAGAGTTTAACTGTCCAAATCGAGTTAAATCTCAACGATCAGAAGTGGGAAAAGTAACTCCTTCAGGAAGTTTTGCGCCTTGTAAATCAGTATGATCCAGGATAGTTCCGGTGAGATCCGCCCCCTCTAAATTGGCATTTTGGAGAATTGCATAGCTGAGATCGGCATAACTGAGATCCGCACCTTGGAGGTCAGCGCCTCTCAAATCAGTGGGTACAATTCCCGGTTCCGTGGCCAAATTGGCGCGAGTGAGAATTGCACCTTGGAGATCGGCATGATGAAGTTGAGCTTGGCACAGTTGAGCATAGCTCAAATCCGCCTGACGCAGAATGGCGTCCTCAAGATTGGTGCGCTGATCTGAGGTTGAGCGTAAATCCGCCGAAATGAGCAGCGATCGCTGCAAGTTGGCGCGACTTAAATTCGCCCCACAGAGCATGGCTTTGAGAAAATTGCTCTCTTCGAGATTGGCTTGAGCCAGACGCGCGGCGCTCAAATCCGCATCGCGGAAGATCGCGCCCGATAAGTCCGTATCGGTAAAATCCGTACCCCAGAGAATCGCCTCGCTGAGATTCGCTTTGCGAAACTGACAGCGTTGGAAATAACTGCGGCCCAAGCGAGCTTGGCGGAAATCAGCGCCATCAAAGCTAGCCTCATTGAGTTGAGCGCTCAGGAGTTCACATTCTCGCAGTTCAATCTGATCGAAGCGGCGATCGCCTCGGTTATAGCGTTGTAAGAGTTCATCAACGTCCATTCTACACCTCAGTAATAATCGAATATTCAGTTTAAAGGGAATCCTGGGGCGATCGCCAGCATTACGAGACGGCCGAGGCGGCGGACTGGGGGCTGATAGGGGCCAGAATCAACGAGGTTTCATCGATTCCCTCAATTTATCATGAGGTTGAGATGCGATCGCGTCGATTTTAAGGTAATGTCTTGGTGAAGTCCTGGGCTATTTCGAGCCAAGAAACTCAACGGAGGGAGCCGTCGCAGGATAGCGGATAGCCTTGTGATGCCAAAGGAGTGAACGAGCATGTTAAATCTATTGTCTGCGATCGGACTAGCCGGTTTGTGTTTTGTGGCCTGGCTGGGTTCGGAAGATCGACGAATTGTGTCTTGGAACACAATTGCTTGGGGCATCGGCTTACAACTGGTCGTGGGTGGCATCGTCTTTGGCATCGGTAGCGATGTCGTGGTTTGGATTAACGACTTGTTGAATGTGTTACTGGATGCGTCCGAAGCGGGGGCCAGATTTCTCTTTGGTGGGGAGAGTTCCCCCTTTGTCCCCGATCCAGCTCGTCGTCCGGGGCCAGGTGTAGCTGGACGCTGGTTGGTGCGGACTTTAGGGGATCCGTATGTTAACGTTCCGGGCGATCGCCTCGGTCCGGATAATCTCAATCCAGGGTTTATTCTAGCCTTCCGCTCTCTGCCTCAGGTCATTTTCTTCTCGGGGCTGGTCAGTCTACTCTATCGTCTTAATATCATCCAGCCGATTATTAAGGTGTTTGCCAAAGTCTTCCGGAAGACGCTCAAAATCAGTGGTGCCGAATCTCTGGCGGGGGCGGCCAATATCTTTGTGGGGGTTGAGTCGGCGATCGCCATCAAACCGTTTTTGCCGAAGATGAGCCGCAGTGAACTCTGTGCCATTTTAGCCAGTTGCTTTGGCTCAATTGCCTCGTCGGTCTTGGCCCTCTATGCTGGACTACTGCGTCCAACCTTTCCGACGATTACGGGGCATTTGGTGTCTGCGTCAATCATGACGATTCCCGCCTGTTTCGTCCTCTCGAAACTGCTGGTTCCCGAAACGACCACTCCTGAAACCTTTGGTCATATCCCCGAAGCCGAAGAGGATCCCGATCAAGAAAAACCCAATCCCGTCGATAGTCTGATTATCGGTGCGTTGGACGGGGTCAGGATGGCGGTGGGAATTGCGGCCGTAATTATTGCCATTCTTGGACTCGTTGCCCTAGTGAACGAGTTTTTTAGCTTTCTGACCCAACTTCCGGGGGTTTTTGGCGATATTTTTGGGGTAATTACTCTCCAAAACCTGTTAGGTGCTATCTTCCTACCGCTAACATTCCTAACGGGAATTTCTCTGCCGATTCCCTTTACGGATGCCTTTGAGGAGAATTGGCAAGTTCTTTGGGAATCTTCGGTGATTATCGGACGACGACTGTTTGAAACCAATATCCCCCCTTACATTTCCCTGGCTCAATTAGCGAGATCTGGAGTTCTCACACCTCGGGCTTTGCTGATTGTCAGTTACGTTCTTTGTGGCTTTACGCACTTTGCCTCCTACGGCATTTTTGTGGGTGGATTGTCGGCTTTGGTTCCCTCGCGACGGTCGGATATTTCTGCTTTGGGGTTCAAGGCGTTATGGGCGGCAACCTTGGCGACGTTAATGACTGGCTGCATTGCTGGCCTCTTCTTTACGGGAAATACGGATTCAATTCTGGGTATCCCGACTCCTTAAGTGCTTGATTTCATTTCTCTGATTCGCGTCTTTGTTGTTTACTGTTCACTGCAAGATGTCCATGAAAGGCTATTCTTGGTTTCTCGGTTTGGGATTATCCGTTGCTCTGTTGATTGGTCTAATGGGACATTGGCCGCTTGGGAACCTGGGGACGAGAGCGGGTTTTTTGGCGATGGCTCAAGCTGGGGTCACTCAGGAGGTGACTCAGGCTGATGAGGGTTTAGAGAATCCGTTACCTGAACCGCCGGCTGTCCCTGAGACGTCTCCTCGGGCGGAGACGGATGATGGGAGTTTATCGACTGAGCCGGCTGAGTTTCGCTTGGAGGCCTTACCGATTCTGGCTGATGTGGAGACGACGAGTTTAAGTCTCAGTGAAAATCTCTATGAGGAACCGGGCCAGTTTCAGGTGGGGGTCTTAGAGGGTTATCGAACCTCGATCAATGCTGGGGTTGTGGTGATCGAGTCGCCGACTGGGGAGTTAGCCTATACGGTACAGGTTCAACAACGGGCTAATCCTCGGCCTCTCGGGGATGAGGAGTTGGTTCAGATTGCGATTGATCGACTTGAACGGGGGGAAGGCTTCCGTTTAGGTCGGGTCAGGGTGATTGATACTGGGGTCGTGATTGTGGATTGGACGGGAACTCTCGGAGCGATCGAGCTTTCGGGACGTGTGTTTTTACGACAGGTTGCTTCAGAGGTGTTGATGTTGGTGGTGTCAGCGACTGAGGAGAACGCGGCGCAACTTGATCCGGTGCTCTCTTTGCTGTCGAATACGTTACAGCTTGATGGTTAGGGGGGGAGGCAAGCTCTGGTCAATCTTGGTCGAAGTTGGACCAACAACGGGGGACTCGCCGGCGATCGGCATCCGCTGGGGGATTTTCTCCCAATTCGGAGTATCCTGGGACAATTGGGGGAACAACGGGCGTTCGCTTGTGGACGCCCTGTTCGGACTCGGGGAAGACGGTCAATTATTAACGATTAACTGCTATATGATTGAGGATCACAATGATCGCCGCCAGTTTGCGACGGCAACTCAACGGAATCGAGAGCCAATTTTGCAGGTGCTAAGCCGGGTTTTGCCCCCTAAGGGTACGGTGTTGGAGGTGGCCAGTGGGACGGGGGAACATGGGGCGTTTTTGGCTCCCCGGTTGTCGCCTCGGTTTTGGTTACCTTCGGATCCGAATCCCTTGGCGATCGAGAGTATTGAGTCTTGGCGACGGTATACGGGGAGCGATCGCTTGTTGGAACCGTTGTGTCTGGATGTGCGTGAACCGCAATGGACGGTGGAACGGACGCCGCCGCCTCAGTTACAGGAACAGCCAATTGGGGCGCTGGTCTGTATCAATATGATTCATATTTCCCCTTGGGAGGCTTGTTTGGGGCTGGTGGCGGGGGCGCAGCGGTTACTCCCGGTGGGGGGAGTTCTCTATCTTTATGGCCCCTATAAGGAGGGGGGACGGCATACGTCGCCGAGTAATGAGGGGTTTGATTTGATGTTGCGCGATCGCGATCCGAGTTGGGGTATCCGAGATCAAGAGGCGGTGATTGCGGCGGCTGAGGAACGAGGGTTGCGATTTCAGGAGATGCTGGAGATGCCGGCGAATAATCGGTCGTTGGTGTTTGGGAAATAGGCAAGGGGTAAGGGGCAAAAGGCAAGAGGCAAGAGGCAAGAGGCAAGGGGTAAGGGGCAAACTAATTTTTTATTACTTTACAGTTTTAGAGTGTATTTGTTAAAAGTTTGCAGGTTAGATGTTTGACCTTACGCCGCTCAAAAATGCGCCGAGACCCCAATGCCCTAAGCCGTCAAAAAAATTTTTCTTTTGCTTAAAACGTATTTATTTGTCTATATCTCCATTGTAGTGTCTAATTTAAAAATTGTCAACTGCTACAGCGATATTTTCCCAGACGGATTCAAGGGGGGTCTAGTCTGGGTGTTCTGGCTGAGGTCGATGAATGGCTTTTCCGGTGAGGGAGAAGAGGGGACATGGTAGAGTCTTTCCGATGAAACGGTCTTGGGTGTGATTTAGAGCCATTTAGAGTTCGATGTCGGGGGATTCTTTGAACTTGCGAAGCCAGTTGTCATCCAAGCCATACCAGTTCGCCAAAATACCGCTTTGAGCAATCTTCAAACACTCTTCACGGGAATACTCGGGTCTCCATGTTCCTGAACTATCTCCATCAAAGTGAACTTTCAATTTATAGTTATCAGTAGATGAAAGGCACTTGTATAGTTCATCTCTCCAATTCAATGGATGATGAGTTCTATAGAAACCTGAGGGATTTTGAATCCAAGTTGTAGTGCAAGAAATAATTAGTATCAAAAGGCACATCCCCTTGAGAAGTCGGGGTTTTAGGCGAGATATACTTTGTGAAGGAATAGCATAAATTGTGATCAGGAAAATAGACAGGAAAATATAAGGAAAAAAGAAATATCGGGGACCGGCTAAGAATGGATGAATTTCCAGATTTGTCCTTAACCATGAGGCTAGGATTGTACTTAAAACCGCCAAGAAAGCAACGGAGGTGTTAAAAAATTCCTGTTTTCTTAAAATTAACAGACTATAGAGGGCAAAGCAACCAATTATCAGGAAAGCCAGACTCAATGTATAAGATACAAAGTTTGGTTTTGAGAAGAAGCTATTGTAGGTAATATAAGTCCCAACAAATTGAGGTAAGGCTATGTAAAACTTAGAAAAATCCATCTTTTCGCCGACCTGACTGAGGGAAAAATACATCTGAACCGCAGACAGTGCAGACCATAGACCTAAAATTACGTAGTTTAACTTGGCTCGTGTAATATAGGCTTTGATGATCATGGCGGGGATGAGTAAGATAGATATTGGTGAGCCAAGACAGCCTAAAGTCGTCGAGCCTATAATCATAAATTTTGATGTTTTGCTTTTGGCTTTTGATGAGGAAAGTAAAGGAACCAGAAGCAACAACGATGTCCACCAAAATATGTAGAGGGGTGTTGAAAAAACCTCAGGGTCATAAGGGAGTAAGGCGATGATAATCGGCAAATACTCTTTGTTGGGTAGTTCAATCAGACTCGATGTCAGAATTACCATCACTAAGATGGTAATGATTATCGTGAGTAAATAGGCGATTTCAGGATAAAATAAGCCTGAGACTGATAAGCTGAGGAGGGTAATAATTTTAGAAGGAATAATGAGATAGCCGCTGACGGGTATTAGTAAACTTGACCAGCCATGTTCAATGGCTTGGGGGATATTAAACACTCCATCTTCATTCCAAACGGAAGGATAAAGAGCATCGGCTGGCCGTCTCAGAAGATATAAAACGGTGAAGAGTGCCAGATTAATAAGGCGGATTTGCTGCCATCTAGCTGGTTTAGGGTTACCGGTCATCAAAATAAAATAAGGATGTAATGATGCTAAACGTTGTAGGTTTTGAATGCAATCGGGTCTATCCCTTAAGCCGAGTCAATAAAATCACATAAGAGAAGAGAAAGCTGAGGTAGATTTTATTTTACATTTTACAGGTTAACAAGTCACCAAGGTGGTTCACAGTCATAAGGCTTCACCGTTGGTTCCAAGGGAAGGAGACGGAGAGTTATTGACTTAAAAATCAACATTCTGGATATAAAAAAGCCGGCATGATGCCGACCTCGTGAAAACCAACCAAAACCAATCACGTTAGCTCATAAACCATGAGAAAACCTCTCATTGTCCCGGCGGGATCTGAAAGAATCTCAGTGAGCCAAGGTGATTGTAACAAAGATTACCGACTTTTCGTCACAAAACTTCAAAATTTGCCAAATTTGTCTCTAGCGGACGAACTGCGGCATGACTTCGGCGGCGGTAAAGAGTCCGTGGATGCCGCGACGGTGGAGGGTTGCACCGGCTTTGAGGTAGCCGAAGGCGGGACCGCAGACGTTGGCGGCCATGCTGGTGTCGTCGCCGAGGGTGAAGGTGTGGGTGGAGATTTTGCCGTCGAAGGTGCGGCCGGTGACTTGGACGTTAGTGCTGAGGGGTTTTTTGGCGTTGCGGGTGTCCACGATGCCGCCGACGGTCACGCGATCGCGATCGATAATTCCCGCCAACTCTAACATAATGTCATCGGCGTGTTCCATATTCTCTAACTTGAGGATGCCGTTGGTTTTGTCCAACAGTGCTGTCACCTCGTCATCACTCATGGCCCGAGCTGTTTCTACATCATAGCCGGGCATATGGGCAATATCTTCGCGAATGGTGGAACGGTAGGCTTCCCAGTTGGCAATGCCGACGCCGAAGGTGATGGCGACGTGATGGATTTCGGCGTAACTTTGTGCGGCGAGGGTGGCGGCGGCGGTGAGTAAGCCGGGGGTGGCACCACAGCCAGTCATGTAGGTAATCCCGGCCGCTTGCAGGTCATTTTGTAAGTCGAGGAGTTGTTCGACGGCACTGGTGCGTTTTAAGGCGTCCACTAATACCCCTTTCCAGCCAGAGGCGATAAATTGACGGGCCACTGAGGCCATAAAGGTGTTGGGGAGATTGGGAAGGGCCAGGAAATAGCCGTCAACGTCAGGTGCAGCGGCGATTAGGTCCTGAATACTCTGCTGGCTGAGAATGCCTTGGTTCTCTAAATAGCCGACGGAGCCGCGATCGCGGGTTACGCTAATGAGAGCGTCAGCATCGAGTCCCTCTTGGTTGTAGGCGTAGCCTTGGCCATCGGCGACGGCTACCCAACGCATCTGTTGTTTCGGCGACAGAAGACGACAGGCGGCTTGTCCGAGTCCACCGAACCCCAAAACTCCGACGGAGAGTGGGGAGGTGTGTGGTTGTGGGGTTGGGTTCACAGTCATAACAAATCTAAGGTTAAAAACAGACTAATTCTCCATTATCTCCCTCGATGGTCGGTTTCGATACGGTGCGATGGACTCGGCTGGGGGACATCGGACAAGTTTTGGCAAACGATCTATGTTAGAATCCCCCCAATTTGGGGTGATCTGTTGTCTATGTCCTGAGTTGAGATAGACCGGATTCGCCTGGTTCCTGTGTGGTGTGTGTGAGAAGATTCCTATGTCTATTGTCTTAGTGACAGGCTCGGCTGGCTTAATTGGCTCGGAGTCGGTTCGTTTTTTTTGTGAGAAAGGCTTTACCGTGGTTGGCATTGACAACAATATGCGGGAGTCGTTTTTTGGTGAAGGTGCTTCGACGTTGTGGAATCGCGATCGCCTGCAAGAGATCTATGGCGACCGGTATCTCCATCACAATAGCGATATTCGCGATCGCCAAGCCATCAGCGACCTATTCGCCACCTATAACCAGGAGATTCGCCTCATTATCCATACGGCGGCCCAACCCTCCCATGACTGGGCCGCGCGAGATCCCTTTACGGATTTTACCGTCAACGCGAACGGAACCCTAAATCTGTTAGAACAGACTCGCCAACATTGTCCCGAGGCGGTGTTTATCTTCTGTTCAACGAATAAAGTCTATGGAGACACTCCCAACCAACTTCCCCTGGTGGAACGCGATCGCCGTTGGGAGATTGAGGAGAGTCATCCCTTTTACCAGGGGATTGACGAAACGATGAGTATTGATCATTGTAAGCATTCCCTATTTGGCGCGTCCAAGGTGGCGGCGGATGTGTTGGTCCAGGAATATGGCCGCTACTTTGGCATGAAAACCGCCTGTTTCCGAGGTGGATGTCTCACGGGACCGAGTCATTCAGGAACCGAACTGCATGGATTTCTTTCCTATTTGATGAAATGCACGATGACCGGAACCCCCTACAAGATCTATGGCTATAAGGGAAAACAGGTGCGTGATAACATCCATAGCTATGATCTGGTGAATGCGTTTTATCACTTCTATCAACGGCCGAGAGTCGCTGAAACCTATAACATTGGCGGTGGACGGGAGAGTAACTGCTCGATGCTAGAGGCGATCGCACAATGTGAAGAGATTGCTGAAAAGACCCTGAACTGGGAGTATCGCGAGAGTAATCGTAGTGGCGATCATATCTGGTGGATTGGCAATCTGAGTCGCTTTAAGTCCCATTATCCTGAGTGGGAGTTAACCTACCGCGTCCCGGATATCCTGAAAGAGATTTATAGCCAAAATGTCGATCGCTGGTCGTGATCGCCTTGGGATTGAGTTGTCACCACAGTAATCACATAAATTAGGGATGAGATGAGGTTTTTTCAAAAACTCTGGCAAAAACGCGCGATTCGCTTTCTCTTTGGCGGCGGTGTCGCAGCAGCCTTTAACCTGCTGTTGATGTTTTTGTTCATCGAGGTAGCTGGCTGGGAGACGACGGTACTGAAGAATGCAGCCAACGTCATCTCCATTGAGTTGTCGTTGCTGTTTAGCTTCGTGATTTACCGGATTTGGGTTTGGCGTGGCGGAACCTGGCGATGGCGAGAGGTTCTGTTGCGACAATTACCGCTGTATCATCTCTCGGCTGGGGGGTCGGTGGTGTTGCGGGTGTTTGCGATTTTCCCGTTTCTCGATTGGTTGGGGGTGAGTTATGGCGTCAATACCCTCGTTGGGGTGTTGGTGAGTGCGATTATTAACTACATTGTCAGCGATCGCCTGGTGTTCCGCGATCGCGATCGTGACGATGGACAAGTTTACCCCCCTGAAGGGTTAGAAGCGGCCTTTCCCGAAGTAAAAAAGACGCGGGAGGAGAGTGAGTCGGGGGACTATTCTCCGGTCTCTCTGTTTTCGATTGTGATTCCGGCCTATAACGAGGAAGGATCGATCGCCGATACGGTAACCGCCATCGCCAACCTTCTGGATAAAAACCGGGTTCCCTACGAGATTTTAGTGGTCAACGACAATAGCCGCGATCGCACCGAAGCGGTGTTAGCCGATCTCAGCCAAGCCAATCCCCGAGTTCGCTATGTCAACAACCACTATCCCAATGGTTTTGGCTTTGCACTGCGTTGTGGCTTAGATGAGTTTAAGGGGGATGCAGTGGCGATTGTCATGGCCGACGCTTCCGACGCTCCCGAAGATATCCTGTGCTACTATCAGCTGCTGCAAGAAGGCTATGATTGCGTCTTTGGGTCCCGCTTCATTCGCGGCGGTGAAGTCATCGACTATCCCCGTCACAAACTCCTGGTGAACCGTCTGGCGAACCTGTTTATTCAGGTTCTGTTTGGCCTACGCTACAACGACACCACCAACGCCTTCAAAGCCTATCGCCGAGACGTTATTGAGGGAATCCGGCCGCTTCTCTCCCACCATTTCAACCTCACCGTTGAACTTCCCCTCAAATCGATTGTGCGAGGATACAGTTATGCGATGACTCCCATTCGTTGGCAAAATCGTAAGGCTGGCGTCTCGAAGCTAAAAATTAAGGAAATGGGAAGTCGTTATCTGTTTATTGTCCTCTACGTTCTCCTCGAACGCTGGCTGTCTCGGGGGGATTATCGTCGTCCCTCGCCGCTGCGATCGCCGCGTGTGACTCCCGCTGAAGCCGTGTC
>SIHH01000393.1 GCA_004299065.1 Phormidium sp. SL48-SHIP
AATCTAAAGAAACATCAAGAATTATCGACATTCTCCATCTTAACTTGGGCAATCTTGACTCAACCTAGCCCCAGTCGCCAACCCCTCCCCATCCCAGATGGCCGATCTCTTCGGGAAATCTCCCGCCGCCTATCCCCCCAGATGATACATTGGGACAACTGCCCACAGACGCGATCTACCCCTTGGGGCCATGCCTCAAGTGTACATTTCGTTGTCGTGTAGCCCTGTTTGGATCGTTCCCAAGCCGTTTCTCATTATGAGTCGCATTATTGTTGTCACCTCGGGTAAAGGAGGAGTGGGCAAAACCACCACCACCGCCAACCTCGGTATGGCATTAGCACAACGCAATCGCAAAGTGATCCTCGTGGATGCTGACTTTGGGTTGCGGAACCTGGATCTGCTGCTGGGGCTGGAAAATCGAGTCGTCTATACCGCCGTCGAAGCGATCGCCGGTGAATGCCGCCTCGATCAAGCGATTGTCCGGGATAAACGCCAAAATACCCTCGCCCTGTTACCCGCCGCCCAAAATCGCATGAAAGATGCCGTCACCCCCGCCCAGATGCGTAAATTGGTGATGGCCTTAGCCAAAAAATTTGATTATGTCCTCGTCGATTGCCCCGCCGGGATTGAACAGGGGTTCCAAAACGCGATCGCCGCCGCCCGAGAAGCCCTCATCGTCACCACCCCGGAAATTGCAGCGGTACGGGATGCCGATCGCGTGGTGGGCCTCCTCGAAGCCAATGGGGTGCGGAAAGTGGGCCTGATTATCAACCGCATCCGCCCGGAAATGGTGGAAGCCAACGATATGATGTCCGTCGAAGATGTGCAGGAACTGTTAGCGGTTCCCCTCGTCGGCGTAATTCCCGATGACGAACGGGTGATTGTCTCAACCAACCGAGGCGAACCCTTAGTTCTCTCCGAGGAACCCTCGCGAGCGGGACAAGCCTATAGTAATATCGCTCGCCGTCTGGAGGGAGAGACGGTGGAGTTTTTAGATCTCTCGGTTCCCCCGAAAGGTATCTTCTCTCGCTTGCGTAATCTGTTGAACACCCGAATTATCTGACTCGACGTTGACTCGACTCATCACAATGCTCTCCAATCTGCTCGCCCGCCTGTTGCCGCGATCGCACAAAGACACCAGCCGCAAGGAAGTCAAACGCCGCCTGCAACTGGTGATTGCTCACGATCGCGTCGACTTAAACCCGGCAACCATTGAGGCGATGCAGAAGGAAATCCTAGAGGTGGTTTCCCGCTATGTGGAAATCGACACCGAAGGCCTCAACTTTGCCCTAGAAAGCGATCAGCGGATGACCTCCATTACCGCCAACCTGCCCATCCGTCGGGTTCGCAAACCTCCCACAGAAGACGAGTTAGACTCTCTCCCCGAGTCATTGCCCGAGTCATTGAGTGATGACAACCTGCTTAGGTTGGAACTCGTCGAAGAAGAGGAAGATTCCCCCTTAGATCCCCCAGCCAACGCCTCCAACAGCGACGCACCGCCCCCCCAACCCGAAGACAACCGCGACAACGATCACGACAGCGATCAGGATGAGGACGACGATGGCGATCGCCGGGACTCCGAGCAACCCTAAATCAAGGTAAGATGCTTCTGATGTCTTGTTCGCGATCGCCCCTGTACCTGTGACTGTTCAAAACTCCCTCACCCCTAGCCAACGTAACCCCAATTCCCTCGACTACGCCACCATTTGGCAAGACAGCCTCACCATCTTCTGGGGGGATTGGCTGGATTTGCGAGTTCGCATCGCCCAAGTCGCCGCCTCGGGCCTCATCTCTCCCCTGATTTACATCGTCGCCTTCGGCTTAGGCTTAGGGAGTTCCGTCCGCCCCGGAACCGCCATCAGTGAGGACTATAGTAGTTATCTACAATTCATCCTACCGGGGATGGTCGCCCTATCCTCCATGGCCATCAGTTTCGGCGGTACCACCTTCTCGATTTGTGGCGAACGACTCTACAGCAAAACCTTTGAAGAAGTGCTACTTCTCCCCATTCATCCCCTCTCACTGCATTTGGGGAAAATGATCGCCGGTGTGGTTCGAGGCTTAATGACCTCGGCATCGGTGATGGTCGTAGCTGTCCTCTTTCTTGGCTTCACAGAACAGGGAATTTCAGCGGTTTGGAGCTTTTTTAATCCTCTCTTTTTGTTGGTGTTAATCCTCAATTGTGCTGTCTTTGCCGGACTGGGGGTGATTGTTGGACTGAATGTTAAATCCCTCGAAAGTGTCGGATTACTCAACAACTTTTTGATTGTCCCCATGTCCTTTCTGGGGGCGACCTTTTTTGACCCTGCGACCTTGCCCAGCGCCCTCAAAGTGATTGTCTTTTGTCTGCCCCTAACCTATACCAGTGTGGGCTTACGGTCAGCCGCCTATGGCTCCTTGGCTGACTTTACCTGGATTAGTATTCCGGTGTTGTTGGTGGTGGCGATCGCCCTGTCTTGGGTGGGTGCTTATCAGTTTTCTCATCAACAAGATTAGGGCTGAACAAGGAATAATTAATCGATGATATTCGATGTTTTTTTGCCTTGTATACCAACTTGTAGGGGCGAATAATTATTCGCCCCATTATTCGCCCC
>SIHH01000394.1 GCA_004299065.1 Phormidium sp. SL48-SHIP
GTTCCCTGTTCCCTGTTCCCTGTTCCCTGTTCCCTGTTCCCTGTTCCCTTCCCCAAACCATGACTCAAGTTAAACAAATTTCTGGACGCGGTATCCCGTTAACGGGAGATGATATCGACACCGATCGCATTATTCCCGCTCGCTTTCTGCGCTGTGTGACCTTTGACGGCCTCGGCGATCATGCCTTTGAGGACGATCGCAGCCAAATGAAAGGCGAACATCCCTTCGATATCGCCGCCTATCAGGGGGCGAGTCTCTTAGTCGTCAATGCCAATTTTGGCTGTGGTTCGAGTCGTGAACATGCCCCGCAAGCTATTCAACGCTGGGGAATTCAAGGCTTAATCGGGGAAAGTTTCGCTGAAATCTTCTTCGGAAACTGTGTTGCGATGGGAGTTCCCTGTGTCACCGCCGCCCCGGATGATGTCAAGGCCTTACAAACGGCGATCGCCGCCAGCCCCAAACTCCCTCTAACCCTCGATCTCGACCGTATGGAAGTCCGCGCTGGCGATAAACTGGTCCTGACGGTTTCGATGCCCGAAGGCGCTCGCCAAAGTTTCCTTGACGGACTCTGGGACAGTTGTGGACAACTGGTGACGCAAATCGATGCGGTGCGCCAAACGGCCACTCAACTGCCCTATCTCACCTGGTCTCATTGCCGTTAAACAGTCAATTCAGACAGTTAAAAGAGGACGTTTAAAAACTGCAAAAGGTTTATCTCATAAGGATTAACCAATTTGCTATCGTCCTCTTTCTTATGTCAACTAAGAGGGTCGAGTGGTGCGACTAGAGCGGCGAGTTTTCGGTGAACCAGAACTGCCCCGGTTGGGCCGTGTCGTTGTGGGACGGCTTGTTTTCGGGCGCGTGGTTGTAGGACGGCTTGTTCTCGGGCGTGTGGTCGTGGGACGGGTGCGGGGTGGCGCCCCGGAGGCGGCCCCTGACTTGGGCTGGGAACTACTCGGCGGGCCACCGGCGGCATTGCTGCGGGTGGTGCGGAAGGTTACGTTAACCCCCTCATTACTCTGTTCAAGCACCAGTAACGGGGTGGGTTTAGCGGTCTGATCCCAGTGAATATAGGCGACACGACCCTGTAGGGCCGGTTGCCAGGTATCATTATCTCCGGCCGGACTGAGATAGGTTTCAATACAATCAATAATCTGGCTGATTGTCGCGCTTGTCGGTTGCGTCGGCAGTTTGGTGAGTTTAATCTGAATCCGGAACAGGACTCGTTTTTTGATGCTGGCCCCGCTCCCGGTTTCGTATTCTACATCGAAGGTTTCGTTAACCTGTCGTCCCGTCCCTCGGTTCTCAGCACTTGGCCGCAGGGCCACGGAAATTTTACTTTTAACCTTGACCTTAATCTGGTTGACAATGCCAAAGTGGAAGGTTTCTTCTTCCATGCGCATCCGCAGATAGTCGAGGTTGAACTCCCGCGAGTGGATTAAGTCGGGGTTACGCTCCATCTTGCTGATGGTATCGATGGCCCGTTTATATTTCTTGTGAAGTTCTCGGTTTTTAAACTCTTCGGTACGCAGTTTTTTGCCGAGTTTGTCTTTCGTGGTTTTATAGGCCACCCCGGCGGCGATCGCACTCACCAACAGCAACCCCGAAACTCCCATCCAGATCATGGGAGGAGAGGAACCGTCAGCCGCTCCCGTCTCCGGGGGAGCCTGGGCTAATGTCGGTTGGACTAGGATAATGGGAGTTGACATGGCGGATAACTCCATGGGTGTTATGCAGGTGAGTGGTTTATGGATGACCCTGGGGACACTCCGAGAACCGAGAAGGGGTCAAGCCGAATACTGACTCCGACCCACGGTCGGGAGTTGTAACGAAGACCCTTACCTTACATTGTATTGTATGGCCTTGTTCACCCAAACCCGATTGGCCGAATCGGCTGACAGGGATGGCGGCCAAACTGTAAAATTATGTAAAGTTCAGGTCAACCCCAATGGATACACTCTCGTTAAACTCGATCGCCATCCCCACGTTCCTCATGGCGGTGGGACTGTTCTTCTTCATTCGTGCATCCGTCAAGGATCGGACTGAGGTATTGCACCTAGGGAGCAATCATCCTCCCGAGGCCCTCTCAAGTCAGTTAAAAGACTATCTGTGTCAACGTCGCTATCAGGTGGTGGGATTTGACCCAGAGGATAACCGTGTCACCTTCGAAGGAAACGTACGCGCCAGTTGGTTTCTCGCAATTTTTCTCAGTCTTTTAGCCGCCGTTGGTTTCCTCTGTGTTGCCTTAGTGTTAGCCACCCTTATCCCCAGTTTATCTCAGGGTATCATAGCCCTGGTGTTGCTCTCCCCCCTAGCTGGTGTTTTCTATTGGAAACAGGCGAATCGCCGGGAACAGGTTTCGCTCACCGTTAAAGCCATGGATAACAGCGACGAAAAAACTTCCCCCAAACTCGAAGCCGAGGGAAGTATTGCTACGATTGTTGGCCATCGGGACGAGTTGGCGGCCCTACAACGGGCCAGACCAGACTTGCAACCCAAATAACTCATTGAGTTAGCGAGAGACTCCAGCGAGTGCAATCACGTAAAACTCCTGGGAGGGTTGGAAGCTCCGTGATTGATCGCGGAGAGGAA
>SIHH01000395.1 GCA_004299065.1 Phormidium sp. SL48-SHIP
TCGGGCGATCGCACCCATCATTGGAGGGGGCTGAGTGGCGCAGGGAATTGTCCCCCGTCCAAAAGTTAATGGATTGGGGATTCTGAAGAATTATCACCCCGCAGCACCGCCGACGGATGCGAGAAATTATCGTGCTCAGGTTGAGATTGTTGCCCGTCGGCGCTGCCGCTAATCGGTTGGATTGTCTGAGAAAAGCTTGAGGTTGTTTCCCTCCAGGCGGGTCGCGACTGCGAGATGAGTTTGGTTCGAGCATCAAGGGATGCCGGACCTGTAAATCCTCATGAGGTAATCATCATGGCTACTCGTCAAGACAACACCGCCAACACTCCCACGATTAAATTCGTGTCCCGGAAGGATAATGAGCTTATTCGGCTCAAGGATTGCTTCCGAATCATGGCATGGAAACAATTCAAGTCGGATTATCAGGGAGACCTGACTGGCTTGGATTTGTACGCGGTGTTTAACGAGCAGTGGTTGAAGCATGAGATTCACAGCAAGTCCTACGACGAGCTTGTGACTCTCTGTGAGGAGTTGGGCTACGAGCCGGGATATCTGCTTAAACGGCGGAATCGTTACTACGAACTCCGCGACCAGGCTCGTGCGATTGCTGAGGGTCACGAGCAATTGCAGCAACCCCAGCAACAAGCGTACTATCAACCGGTGTACCAGCAACCGGTGTACCAGCCGGTTCCTCAGCCCCAACAACGCGATGTCAAGAAGTTCGAGGACGACGAAGACAATCCTCCCTTCTAATTAACTAACCCCGAAGACCTATCCCGCAAGGGATGGGTCTTTTTTTATGGCCCCGGTTCAAGACCGTGCGATCGCGCAGCGTGCAGGAACTGCAATCGCAAAGCGTGCGGGAACTGCACCCCGGCTAAAGCACAACAACGCGGCACCCCCACGGGAGCGAAACACCCCGAACTAAGGCAAAACATTGTTGCCCGATGGGGGACCCGCTAATTCAAGGGGCGAGTCGTCGAGCCGCGAATAGTGTGGTGGCTACCGCCATTTGGGTTTGGTTGGGTGGTCAAGGGACCCCGGACCTGTAAATCTCACTAGGTAATGCAATGAGCATCAAACTGCTTGAGTTCAATCGTTACGGATACAACTCGCAGGAGTTTCATGGCTTCTGGGCCGATACTCCTTGGTTGATTGTTTTCAAGAAATGGCGAGATCCATTCCCAGAGATTGAAGGCAAGTACTGGTTGGGACACGCATATGGGGATGAATATCCCGTTCCGAAATCCTGGTTTATCGACACCTCTCGACAAGAGTTGTGGAAACTATTGAACGACCCGGAAACGGGAATCCCGAAGTACAACGACAACATGAAATCGAAGTACCTTGTTCGGAAGTCCCTCATCGGACGAGGGGTTGACTACCGAGTCTGCGCGCTCATCCAAGCAGCCCGTCAAGTTCGCCGAGGCGAGGACATCCTCTTGGTCTATGAACCCGGAGATCACCTCCAGGCTGAAATGATTGCCCGCTGTATTCAGTGGGTGGCTGGAACCATCGCATAAATAAATCAGACCTGTCCCGCAAGGGATGGGTCTTTTTTTATATGCGATCGCAAAGCGTGCGGGAACCGCAATCGCCCCCCAATCGGACTAAAGCACAACAACGCGACACCCCCACGGGAACAAACACCCTGAACTAACGCAAAGCACCACTGCCCGATGGGGGAGGCGCTAATTGCAAGGACGAATCTGTCTAGCGTTGAGAGTGAAGCGGCTATGCCCCCCCGAACCGTTATCTGCCAAAGTTTGAAGCTGGACTGTGGGAGCAGGGGGCATAGCCGCGCTACCGCCATTGGAGTTTGGTTGGGTGGTCAAGGGACCCCGGACCTGTAAATCTCACTAGGTAATACCATGTCAACTCCCATCTTCACGATGCCCACTATCGACCGGGTGAAATCTCATCCTCGGTTCAATCAATCGATGGATGCCCGAAAGGTGGCTCGATGGTTGGAAAACCGATTCCGTGAGACGGTGCAGTATCAGCAATCCACGGGTCGTTGGACCTACCGATTCCTCCACAAGAGTCTGAAGGGTTGCTCCTTCGACCATTCCATGATGGTCGACATCTTTGCCGAGATGGCGTTCTCCTACAGTCTGGATGAAACCCGGAGTGGAAACTTCTTCACCTATGGGATCGATGGATTGTACTTCGGGAACGAAGAGCTGTAATTAAGTAATAGACCTGTCCCGCAAGGGATGGGTCTTTTTTTATGGCCCCGAAGTACCGTGCGATCGCAAAGCGTGCGGGAACCGCGATCGCACTCACCAAAATTGCAGCCTGTACAGAGGCCATATCCCTCCAGGGGGGTCGTTGCCACGAGGGATAACTGATGTTTATGAGGAAACTCATTATGAACACCCTTCAATCTGTGCAGGAACACCGCTTGTTTGACAACGAATCAATGGACGCTGTTGCGATCGCAGAGTTCATTGAGGAAATTTTCTCTCAAGACTGGTTCGAGGTATTCCATCAAGACCTCGGATGGAAGAGTCATCCCATTTTCCAACCCATCCAGAATTGCCGGTTACAGATCATTAACATCATCATCGACGTTCTGACGGA
>SIHH01000396.1 GCA_004299065.1 Phormidium sp. SL48-SHIP
GGTGAGGCGATTTTCGGGGCGCGGCAGATGTCGGCGGTGGGCGATCGCCCCTAAGCCAAAACCCCTAACCCATTAGGTTGCGTTGGCTCACTGAAGCTTTTGTATAAACTGACAATGATGAAACACACCCATCAATCCGCATTCAGATTTGAAGCCAAAGTCCTGGAGGGAAATCGGCTCGAAATTCAGTTACCTCCTGAAGCACAACTGTATTTAAGCCATGACCAAGTAGAAGTGATTGTCCTGTTTCCCCATCAGTCTGAACAAGTTGACGACCCCTCTATCCAAGAGATTCTGGCCCAAATCCATAAGCAACGTTCAGAGACTAGAACGGTAAAGCAGATTGACCAAGATCTCGAAATTGAGCGTAACTCGTGGGACAGCTAAAGGGAATTTTCGGGGCGCGGCAGATGTCGGCGGTGGGCGATCGCCCCTAAGGTGAGATAATCGAGAGGGTTCCTCAGTAAAGAGTTACGAGACAATTATGGTTGAGATCGCAGTGGTCGATTACGATATGGGTAACCTCCACTCCGCTTGTAAAGGATTGGAGAAGGCCGGGGCAACCCCCATCATTACCGATTCCCCGGAGGTTATCGCCCAAGCCCAGGCCGTCGTCTTACCCGGCGTCGGTTCCTTCGATCCAGCGGTGGAACATCTCCGATCGCGCCATCTCGTCGAACCCATCCAAACGGCGATCGCCCAAGGAAAACCCTTTCTCGGCATCTGTCTCGGCTTACAAATCCTCTTTGACGGTTCAGAAGAAGGAACACAACCGGGATTAGGTATTATCCCCGGAGTCGTGCGCCGCTTCCGTCACGAACCGGGAATCACCGTTCCTCATATGGGTTGGAACGCCCTCGATTTTCAACAAACCGGGATTCCCCTTTGGGAAAACCTCCCCAATCCCGCCTGGATGTATTTCGTTCACTCCTACTACGTCGATCCCACCGATCCCAGCCTCAAAGCCGCTACCGTCACCCACGGAAGTCAAGCGGTTACGGCGGCGATCGCCCGCGACAATCTCATGGCGGTCCAATTCCACCCCGAGAAATCCTCCACCGCTGGCCTACAACTTCTCTCCAATTTCGTCCATCTCGCAGAAAAAGCCATCTCTGTTGCTTCGGTTTAACAGATGAGCGGTGCGTTCCGGCAAGTAGGGGCATAACCCACCCCTAACCCCTCCCAGGAGGGGATTTTTCGCCCCCACTATTGCAAGCCGGAACACACCCTACCCTACTGCCTATTCCCTGTTCCCCGTTCCCTGTTCCCTGTTCCCTTCCATGAGCCTGCGAATCCACGGCAATCGTTCCCTGAAAACTCTCCCTGGAGAGGCGACTCGCCCGACTCCAGCGCGAGTTCGTGAAGCGTTGTTTAATATCTGGTTGGGGGAGATTGAGGGCTGTCGTTGGTTGGATCTCTGTGCCGGAAGTGGGGCGATGGGGGCGGAAGCTTTATCACGCGGGGCGTTTGAAGTGGTGGGAATTGACCAATGGGGCAAGGCCTGTGGCGTGATTCAGCAAAATTGGCAACAGGTGGCGAAACCCGAGCAACAGTTCCAGGTTTTGCGGGGGGATGTGCTGAAGCGATTGCCCAGCTTGGCGGGAAAGCCGTTCGATCGCATTTACTTTGACCCGCCCTATGCCAGTGATCTCTATAATCCGGTTTTAGAGGCGATCGCCCAACTGCAACTTCTCAGCCTTGAGGGAGAAATGGCCGTCGAGTGCGATCGCCAACGCCAAGACATTCAAATCCCTGAGGAATTAGAGCAAGTCCGAGAAAAACGCTATGGCAATACAGAAGTTCGCTTCTATCGCCGAAAAATGGTTTAAAACACCAATAAATGTAGGGACAAGGGGGTTGTCCCTACTGCGATCGCCTTCAACTTACTCTTCTGTGAGAGTGTTGCTGCGACGGTATTGGAGATAGGCATCAACAAACAGTCCAGCCAGGGTAATGGGGACCAGTCCTAGAACGATACCCGCGAGTAAGGGTTCTACCATGAGTGTGTCTCCTGCAATGTGATCAATCGAGTGTGACTTACTATTGTACGGGCTTCTGGGGCGATCGCCCTAACGGAGTCTCCAGCCATTGGCACCTCAGGCGCCTCCCCCTTGTCTAAAAATTCTCTTAAGCCCTTGGATTTTCTCAATCCTGTCCTTTAAGATTGAAGAAGATTGGTATATTTATATAAACCCGCCCGAGTTTGCCCAACCGAACGCTTTTGAAAACGCCAGCCCTCGAGATCGACATCGATCGCCTGATTCAGCACCTCTCCGTCTGTACGTTGGTGGGGTTGCTGGCGATTGGCTTATCTGTATTTGTGTTGCACCAGTGGCAAACCTCAGATCCCTACATTCAGGAAGTTTTAGCCATTGAAGGCAACCCCCGCCAAGGCTACGCCATTTTTCAGATGAATTGTTCAGGCTGTCATGGCGATGGCGGCAATGGTTTGGTTGGCCCGAGTCTCCAAGATATCTCGGCCCACAAGTCCCGCGCCAGTCTAATCCAACAAGTCATTGGTGGCGATACTCCCCCCATGCCCCAGTTTCAACCGAGTCCGCAAACGATGTCGGATTT
>SIHH01000065.1:0-4810 GCA_004299065.1 Phormidium sp. SL48-SHIP
TGTCAACGGTCAATGGTTAACGGTTCTCTGGGGTCATTGTTGAGAACGAGGTTGTCGCGGTGAATGACGGTTTCGGGACTGCGATCGCCCAAAATATCAGCGATTTGCTCCGACTGGGCGCCGCAGATTTTCTCTAAATCGTCGCTCTTGTAGTTGACAATGCCTCGCCCAAGTTCCTGGCCGCGCTCATCACAGAGAATGACCGCATCGCTGGCCTGAAACTTGCCCCGAACCGCCGTTAACCCCGCCGCCAGTAAGGATTTGCCGCCCTGACAAATGGCGTGAACCGCACCGCGATCGAGCAACAATTGACCCTGGGGGACTAGGCCAAAGGCAATCCAACGTTTTCGGGCGTTTTCGGGTTTGGCTTGGGCCACAAATTGGGTGCCGAGATCTGCTCCGTCTAAAATCGCTGCTACATTTTCCGGGGTTTTGCCAGCCGTAATCACGGTCCGCACCCCACTATCGCTGGCAATTCGGGCAGCGGTAATTTTGGTTTGCATTCCCCCCGTTCCCCAAGCACTCCCGGCATGACCAATATCTAGGTTCAAAAGGTCATCGACATGGTTGACTTTTGCGATGGGTTGTGCATTCGGATTCCGATTAGGATCGGCCGAATACAGGCGATCGACATCAGTGAGTAAAAACAGCCAATCGGCTTCAACCAGGCTGGCCACCAGGGCGCTGAGGGTATCGTTGTCGCCGAATTTAAGTTCCTCAGTGGCGATCGTATCGTTTTCATTGACGATGGGAATTACCCCGAGTTTTAGAAGTTCTTGAAAGGTGTTATAAGCGTTGACATAACTACTACGTTGCACCAAGTCTTTACGAGTGAGAAGAACTTGAGCAATGGGCTGTTGCAAACTGGTAAATAAGTCATCATAAACTCGCATCAAGCGTCCTTGGCCGACGGCGGCCACGGCTTGTTTGGTGGCTAAACGACGGGGGCGATCGCTCAACCCCAGTCGCGCACAGCCAACCCCCACCGCACCGGAGGAGACAAGAATCAGTCGATGACCGTGGCGACGCAGTTGGGTCAGGGTTTCGACTAAACGAGCTAAGGTCGATAGGGCGAGATCGCCACGATCGGGTTGAGTCAGGCTAGAGGTACCAATTTTGACGACAAGGGTTTGAGGCATGGGGAGAGAAGGCAAGAGGCAAGAGGCAAGAGGCAATAGGGGGAAAGATGTGGGAGAGGGGGAAAGATGTGGGAGCGATCGGGAATTGTCGATTAACAGTTGGCGATTAACTGAGTTAGGGCCTCTTTCATCTCCTCAATGGTGGTGGTGGCGGTTCCGAATTGGCGCACCACGAGACTGGCGGCGAGATTCCCGAGAACGACGGCTTCCCAAAGTGATGCACCGCTGGCCAGGGCTAGGGTTAGGGCAGCGACAACCGTATCTCCGGCTCCGGTGACGTCGAACACATCAGTGCGATTGAAGGCGGGAATCTGCTCAATGGTTCCTGAACGCTCGAAGAGGGTCATGCCATCTCCTCCTCGGGTAATGAGGATAGCCTGGGCTTGAGTGCGCTCTAACAGGTCGCTTCCGGCTTGTTTGAGGCTGCGATCGCCTTCGATCGCATAGCCGACTTCTAACTCGGCTTCCGGGAGATTGGGAGTAAACAGTGTCGCCCTTTGATAGCGACCGAGTTGGCTTTGAGTATCGACAATGGTGCGATCGCCGTTTAAGGCACTTTGAATCACTTTGGGGGTCAGAACACCATCCCCATAGTCGGAACAGACCACAGCAGCCACCGTTGAGGCCTGTTGAGCGATATAGTCGGCTAGGTGCTGCTGTAAGGCCGGTTGAGGGAGGGCATCGGATTTGCGATCGAGTCGTAGCACCTGCTGGGTAACTGACTGCCGTGCATGGGCCGAAATGCGGGTTTTGGTGACTGTGGGGCGATCGCGATCGATGAAAATACCCGTGGTATCGATGCCCGCTTCTTGAAAAATTTGAATCAGGGCCTGGCCTTGTTCGTCATTTCCCACCAAACCAGCGACAGAAATCTGGCCCCCCAGTTTCGCCAAATTGTAAACCGCGTTCGCGCCCCCTCCAGGGACGCGCCGAGTGGATTCATGGCGGATAATGGGAACCGGGGCTTCTCGGGAGATGCGCTCAACCTCCCCAGTGATGAACTCATCGAGGGTTAAATCGCCCACCACGAGAATTTGGGCGTTGCGGAATTGGTCGAGGCGTTGTAGGAGTTGGGGTTCGGCTTCTCGTAGGCGATCGTGGAACCGCTGGGCCTGGGGGAAATTGGCATCAATCATGGACGAGTAACCGGTGACGACACAGAAGAGCAACAAAGGGCAAATCAGCCCCATCGATTATTCCATATCTGTTGGCGATCAGTCTCCCAGCCAGCCGGCCCAATTCAGGACTCGCTGAAAATCCCCAACAATCCACTACACTGAAAAACACTAGACGCAGACCCGCTTTACCTTTCGCTATGGACACTCGCGATCGCCCTGACACCGACCTCCAACCCACCCCCCAACCCCGACCCAGAATTGGCCTGGCCACCATGTTCCGGCTGGGACTGTTCCAGATGGGACTCGGGATGATGTCCCTGCTAACCCTCGGCATCGTCAACCGTCTGGCCATCGATGAACTGCGCGTTCCGGCCCTCATTGCCACCGGGGCGATCGCCATGGAACGGCTCGTCTCCCCGGCCCGCGTCTTCTTCGGGCAACTGTCCGACTCCAAACCCCTCTTCGGACTCCATCGCAGCGGCTACGTCTGGATTGGCGCCATCCTCTTCACCAGCCTCTCCTTCATCACCGTACAAGTCCTCTGGCAACTGGGGTTAAGCCTACAAGTCAACGGCATGGCTGGCCCCACCTACGGCTGGGCCGCCCTATTTGGCGGCTGTTTCATCCTCTATGGCCTGTCCATTAGTGCCAGTTCCACCCCCTTCGCCGCCATGCTGGTGGACATCTCCGACGAAGACCATCGCTCAAAACTCATTGGCGTCGTTTGGTCTATGCTCATGGTGGGCATCATCGCCGGTGCAATTATCGGCGGCAGTCTTCTCAATCAGCCCGATTTAGCCAACAGTGCCGGGGAACAGGTGGATATCGCCAGCCTCAGTCCCATCGTCAACCGCGTCTTTATCATTGTTCCCCTACTCGTCTTGAGTCTGTGCTTCCTAGCTACCGTCGGCGTCGAGAAAAAATACTCCCGCTACAGTCAACGCTCGAGTCTTAGCAACTCCGAAGATCGCGTCACCCTAGGAACCGCCATTCGTGTTCTCACCGCCAGTCGTCAAACAGGGTTTTTCTTTAGTTTCCTGTTGCTGCTGACGATTAGCCTGTTTATGCACGAAGTCGTCATCGAACCCTATGGCGGACAAGTCTTCGGCATGAGCCTATCAGAAACCACCCAACTGAATGTCTTTTTCGGACTTGGTACTCTCATTGGCATTTCGAGTACCGGCTTTTTGGTTGTTCCCCGTTTAGGGAAAGAACGCACTACGAAATATGGTTGTATTGGGGCCTCGGTTTGCGCCTTATTGTTCATCGTTGCCGGTGTGGGCCAGCGGGTGGAGTTACTGCAAGCCGCATTCCTGTTTTATGGACTCTTCGCTGGAACTCTCACTGCCGGAGCTACCAGTTTAATGTTAGATTTAACGGTGGCTGAAACCGCTGGGACGTTTATCGGTGCTTGGGGACTGGCTCAAGCGATGGCGCGGGGGATTTCGACGATTTTCAGTGGTGGCGTGTTGAATCTGGGAACGTTGCTTTTTGACTCGCCGCTGTTGGCCTATGGCTCGGTGTTTTTGTTGCAATCTTTGGGGTTGTTACTGGCGTTATTTCTCTTGAAACGCATTAACATTAAAGAGTTTCAGGTGAGTACCCAAGAGGCGGTGACTCGGGTGATGGAGGGGGAGTTGGAGTAACTTTTGACATACTAATCATTTGATACCATTTTTCAAGAAGTGTGCTACACATGAGCCGTCAGCAACCTTGTATTGTGAGAATTTGCTATTACTACACGCAAACAAGCTGCGCTCGGCACCAGAACAGTTGAAGTTGTGGAGACGAAAACAACCTTAGACCTCACCGACAACCTCTGTTCCGTCCGCACTAACACTGTGTTCAGTGACTCCCGGTTCAACTACTTGCGACTTTTCCAATACCCAGGCTCACGACTACAATGCATGATTGCCAGAATCAGAATGTAGTCTGGCTCAATTGTGTAGAGAACGCCATAGGGAAACCGACGGGTCATGCACCGCCGAACATCTTCTTCAATCACACCATAGCGGTTTGGGGATTCCCTGATTTGATAGATTGTAGCCTCGATCGCGTTGATGAACGCTTGAGCAACCTCAACTCTCTGCCCTGTGTAGTATTGAACTGCTTCTGCGTATTCATTCAGCGCTTCAGGATGAAACACATATCTCATGGCTCAATCAGACGTCTGACTTGCGCTAAAGCATCTTCACCTGGAATTGGCTGGACAGCACCTTGTCTGACGTCATCTCTGCGTCGCTTAGCCTCAGTAACCCAAAGGGACTGAATCGCTGAGTCAGTCTCGAACTCCAAGCTTTCCACCAACTTATCCGCGAGAAGTGCTCTCGACTCGCTAGGCAGGGACAATAATTCTTCAGTCAGCTTTTCGATTGACCGCATGGCGCTACCTGACAATTGACTCACCGACCATCATAACAAGAACCTAGTACAAACAGAATTTCTTTGCCCCCTGGGAGGAGGGGAGGCGGAGCCTCTGGGGGAGCATTCCTAGGCAGAGCCTAGGAACGAGGGGAACGAGGGGAACGAGGGGAACGAGGGGAACGAGGGGAA
>SIHH01000065.1:4910-16569 GCA_004299065.1 Phormidium sp. SL48-SHIP
GAGGGGAGGCGGGGAACGAGGGAGGCTGACCGTTTTTTCCCTACTCGATGGGGATTTCAATGACAAATTCTGTTCCTTCGCCAACGGTCGACAAACAACTGAGACGACCCTGGTGTTTCTCAACCACAATTTGATGAGAAATCGAGAGTCCTAAGCCGGTTCCTTTGCCAACGGCTTTCGTGGTAAAAAGATGATTGAAGATGTTTTGAGATACGTCCTCGGGCATCCCGGGTCCGTTGTCGCGGATGCGAATAATGACCCAGTCGGGGCTGGGATCAGCAGAATCATCTGAGGGGGTCATGTCGATTAATTCTGTACAGATTGTGATACAGTTTGGATTTTGTTCAATCTCCTCAAAGGTGAGTCCTTCATTGATTTCATCAAAGGCATCAATGGCATTAGCAATAATGTTCATGAACACTTGGTTGAGTTGCCCGGCATAACATTTGATTTCGGGAATGTCGCCGTAGTTTTTGACGATCTGAATGCTGGGACGTAGGCTAGTGAATTTTAAGCGCGGTTTGAGAATCATTAAGGTGCTGTCAATGCCTTCGTGGATATTGACGGCAACTTTGGCGGAGGTGTCGGCGCGGGAGAAGGTGCGGAGAGAACGACTGATTTGGCGGATGCGGTCCGTTCCCACACTCATGGAACTGAGGATTTGGGGTAAGTCTTTGAGGATAAATTCGAGGTCGATTTCTTCGATTTCGTCCTCGATGTCTTCGCCGGGATCGGGGAATTTCTCTTGATAGAGTTCTAGCAAGCCTAGTAAATCTTCAATATAGCCAGCGGCATGACTGAGATTGGCATCGACAAAGCCGACGGGGTTGTTAATTTCATGAGCAACCCCGGCCACTAATTGCCCTAAGGTTGCCATTTTTTCACTTTGGACTAATTGGAGTTGGGCTTCTTGTAATTCTTCGAGGGAATCCCGTAACTGTTGAGCCCGATCGCGCTCTCGTAGTTCCGACTGTTTGAGATTTTCATAGAGTCGGGCGTTTTCCAGGGCGATCGCCGCCTGAGCGCAGAGTAACATCAAGACATCGAGACGATCGCGGGTAAAGGCCCCAGCGGTGAGATTATTCTCCAAATACAACAGGCCAATTAACTTCCCCTTCCCCTGAATCGGAGAACATAACAGGGACTTCGGTTGAAATTTCTGGATATATAAATCATTGACAAATGCCGATTCCGCCGTAGCATCATTCAGCACCACACTCTCATTCGTCCGGGCCACATAATGAATCGCAGAACGGGGTAGACTCTCACAGGCTTCAATGGCAATCCCGGGCCGTAACCCTTGTTCGTGATGCGATCGCCGTCCCTCATTCTCCGCCGACTCCTCGGCAGACTCATCATCTCCCTCATCATCGAGATCCCCCACCGTCTGGACAATCTCTAACGTCAGTTGGCCCATGCGATCGAGGATAATCGCCCCCCGTGTGGCCCCGGCGTTGGCGATGGCCAACTTCATCAACTTACCCAAAAGGCGATCGAGGACAATCTCCCCCGAGAGAGAGCGGGCCGCCTTCATCACCGTGGTTACATCCAAAACCGCCGCCCGCGATCGCGTATAATCCAAACTCATATTGACCCGACTACTCAAAGCATCAGGGTGATGCTCCGCCTGCAACGCTAAGGTGGCCACCGACAGCAACGAGCCATACTCCTGGCCCAACTGTTGCACCTGATGACGCGCTCCCCAGCGTTGATACGCCGTATAAGCCTCAGCCAAATACACCCGAGCAATTTTCGCTTTATCCCGTTTTAACCAAAACTGAGCCGCCAAGCCATTGGCCAAGGTGAGATTTTGCGGACAATGATGCTCCAGAGCCCGATCAATGGCCAAATCATACTGATCGATCGCCGCCCCATCCCGGCCCTGCAACCGTTCAATTTCCCCCTGCACCATGGCCGCCGCACAGGCGAAGTTCTCAGGACAGTCCTTGGCCCACCCTTGCAACTCTGCCGCGATGCTGTGCAACCGTTGCGGAATCGGCTCCCCCACCGTCGCCAGCGCACTGGAACTCAGGGCCATCAGCAAACGCCCCAAGGCCCAGGTCAGCGGACCGACTTCAGTCGCACAGATGCCCTCCGACGAGGGTCGAGCCGGATCCGCCATCACCCCCTCCAGACGAGCCAACGCTTCTGTATATCGGTGTTGTCCATAGATAATCCAGGCTCGATGAATCTGGGAACAGCCCCAAATACGCCGTCGACTCGGCGCGATATCCTCTAAGGATGGGTCTCCCGGCTCCCAGTCTTCGAGGATCTGACCCGATCGCAAATAGCGAAGCGTTCCTTGCAGCGTCGTCAAGGCATCGATGGCCCAATGATGTTGATATTTGCGACACCAATTGCAGGCCTCGGCCATGTCCCCGAGCAGGGTATCGAGAGATTTACCGCCATAAAACTCCAGAAACAGCCGCTCAACGGTAATCACACCCCGGCCAAACCAATCACCGACCTCCGTGCTATTGCGATCGGCGGCATCCAACAGCGATAGGGCCTTGGGAATACTATAGAAACGCGGATAAACCTGGCTGGCCAGTTGCAAGTCACTCCAACCGAGGTAGGGATTCCCCTGACTCAGCCAAGATAAAAACGAGTCTGACCCGACCGGCGCCCCTGCCGACTCTGGGGCCTCAGGGGATCGTGACTGATCCGAGTGGCGGCTAATCTGTTCGGCCACCCTGGCCCAAGTCCGAGCCAGGTCGGTCTGCCCGTGATGGAGGAGAATGCTACTGTAGGCGGCGGCGGCTAAGGCCGTTTCGGGGATGGCGCCGAGTTCTTGCGATCGCACCAACAGGAGTTGCACCATTTCCCAACCGCGAGGACTCTGGGGAACATAAACGCGATAGAGGGTGAGGCTTTGCCCCAAGAGGCGATCGAGGGCTGATGGGGCCTGACGATCGCGATCGCGCTTCAGGTCATCGGGGTCAATCGCCAGCCGCCAAGGCTCCCTCGGGTTGTATCCCAGAGCCGAGGGATGAGCCTGGGCCATTCCCAACCGCTCTAGGGTTGCCAGAGCGAGGGATTCAGCGGCCTCAAACTCACCACAGAGACTCAACCGCGCCAGGGCCAACTGGTCGAGTTCCGTCAGCAGGGCCGCTTGAGGCTGATGATTGTAGAGAATGGTCAGTAAATCTTGAGTGCGATCGAGATTCCCTTGCAGCAAGTTGGCCCGCGCTCGTTCTAAATGGAGATTAAAGGCCAGTTGTGGCGTTGCTGACCATCCCTGTTCGCCGAGGGCGTCAATACCGGCCAAACTGTAGCGAATGGCGCTGATGTAATCTCGGGTCAGCCGCGCTTGTTGGGCGGCCCATTGATTGAGTTGCGCTCGTTGGATGCGATCGCCCTCGTCGCAGATGGCGCTTTGACCCAAGTTCCAATGGTGGACAATTTCAAAAATATCATGGGGTGGAATCGAGGACTCGGGCAGAGCGGCGCTCTCCGGGGTGGAGACGAGGGCGGTCATGGGAGGATGTTGAACCCGCTCTAAAAGCCGTTTACCAATTTGCAGATGGAAGTCGGCGTTGTCTCGGGAGCGGTTTGAGGTCGTCCCCCCTTCGTCAACGGCCGCAAACTGGGTCATGCAGTAGGCGGCCTGTTGCACTTGTTCATGCAGAAATTGATATTGTCGCAATAACCACAGATCTTGAGATTCGCCGCGACGTTGCCGGGCCGGGTTGAGGGTGGTGGGGCCGGCTTCGCGGGATTGGGGTTGCACGAGGCCTTCGACGAGGGCGGGAATGAGGCTTTGAAACAAGTCCTCTGGGGAGGAATTCGCTAAATCGGCAATTAAATCGAGATCAAATTCCATGCCCACCAGAGAGCCGAGATGCAAAATATATTGAGTGTCGGAGGGGAGCGTTTTGAATTGGTCGAGGAGAAATTCGAGAACGTTGTCGGTAATGTCCTGAGCCTTGATGCGATCGATATCCCATTGCCAACTCATGGACTCATCATCAAAGCGCAATAGTTCTTCGCGATCGAGAGTTTTCAGGAACTCCCGCACAAAAAAGGGATTCCCGTTGGTTTTTTGGCTAATCAGGGCCGCGAGGGGCATCACCGTTTTGAGGCTACTTTGGAGGGTATCGGCCACTAGGGCGGCGATCGCTTCGAGTTCGAGGCCTTGCAGGGGAATTTGTCCGAGGGGACAGCCGCGATCGCGCAACCGTTCTTGCAGGGACAAAATGGGACTGAGGGCGAAGCGGGAGGGAGAGCCGGGGGGACGAGACGGAGACGGAGACTGAGGCTGACGCAGGAAACGGTTTTGATGGTCTCGATAGGCGGCAATAATCAAGAAGGATTGGGACTTGGGATCGCCGAGGAGGGCTTCAATGAGGGCTAAACTCTCGGCGTCGGCCCATTGCAGGTTATCGAGAAAGACCACGAAGGGATGAGAACTGCGACAGAAGACTTGTAAGAGTCGTTGCAGGAGCTGTGGGGGACAGTCTGGACTTCTCTCATCGCCAAGGGGAGCGCTGGGGAGGGTGTTGCGTCCTAACACCAGTTGCAGTTCCGGGATAAACTCCAGCAAGGCGGCGATATCCCGATCTTGGGGGGCGACCTCCGAGGCCACGGGGTTAGCGGGAGTTGAGTCGTCCTCGGGGGACGGTTCTGAGGCGGGTTGGGGTTGCAGGGCCGCTCGGATGCGATCGCGCCATTGTCCTAGGGAGGTTTCGGTTTCGGTCAGTAGTTGGCGAATCAGCTCACTTAAGGCACTGATCCAGCCACTGTACGCTCCTGGCTGAGACGATGGGGGAGATACCGCCTCGATGGGGGCCATTCCTTCCCCAGACGGCGCTGAACTCTCCCGTCGCGATCGCTGAAATTGGCCCGAGACAAAATAGCCACAATGACGGCTGAGGGGTTTGTAACTTTCCGCCACTAAGGCACTTTTCCCAACTCCCGATTCTCCCATAATAAAAATCGCCGAGGTCGAGCCGAGAGACGGCATCAAGTTATTGGGGAGGCTGCCGTTTTCCGACTTAGGAACCGCGCCAATGGCCTCGAAAGCTCGGTGGAGTTGTTGCAGTTCGCGATCGCGTCCATAAATCCGTTGAGGGATGCGAAATTTATTGACGACATCGTTTTCCCCTGGGGTAATATCCTCAATGGTTCCCGTCGCTTCAAGTTGCATCAAGCACAACACCAAATCCGCCTGGATTCCCCAAGCACTTTGATAGCGTTCATCAGCGGTTTTGGCCAGCAGTTTCAGTAAAATCCCGGATAGGGCCGGTGGGATTTGCGGGTCAATTTCATGAGGTGGGGTGGGATTTTGGGCAATATGACAATGGACTAACTCCATGGTGTCGTTGCTTTCAAAGGGTAATCGCCCCAACAGCAGTTCATAAAAGGTCACCCCTAGGGAGTAAAAATCACTGCGATAGTCCAGAGAACAGTTCATGCGCCCGGTTTGTTCCGGGGACATATAGGGGAGGGTTCCTTCTAGGATGCTGGGATTGGGGAGAACGGTATAAGGGGGAGTCACCTGGCTAGAAATGCCAAAATCGATGAACTTGACGCAGTTTAGGTCCCGATTGTAGAGAATATTGGCGGGATTGATATCTTTGTGAATGACATTCGCGCCGTGGATTTGCCCGAGAATTTCCACAATTTGGATGGCCAGATCCAAAAATTCCGGGAGGCGTAGCCGGTGAGATGGCCGTTGAGCCAGATGCTGTTTCAGGGACTGGCCACCAAAATCCTCTAAGACAATCGCAACGGTATTTTGATAGGTTTCGAGAGCTAACGCGCGTACCACCCCTTCAAGTTCGAGTTGTTGGCTGATGTGATATTCCTGTTGGTAACGGGCAACTTCTGTGGGGGTGGCGCGATCGCTCTTGAGGATTTTCAGAACGACTGGCAATCCATCCCGTTCGCGCTGTCCTTGATACACTAAGGAGTTCACGCTTTCGTAGATGGGTGAACTAAGCTGATAACCGGGAAGAAGAATGCTCAGCACAGTTGACAGTTTACCGTTGATAGTTGACAGATTTTGAGGCCATTGACGGGGCATTAGCCCTCAACCCTCAGGGCCGTTCTGTGGGGGTAGGATGCTTGATTAGGGACGGTCTGAGGGTGAATGGATTAGTCCTATTTTGACGCACTCTGGGGCAAGCGCGATCGCTCGGCTCAAAAATACGGCAAAAAAATCCCCAACCCAACGGTTGGGGATCAACATAAGGGTGAATCAGAGCGAATCAAGCTGATGATCTCAACCCTTGATCTCAACGGTTTAACTTAAGAGCGGCTCGACTCAAACTCAGCAATATCGAGAATGGTTTTGAGAACTGAGTCAGGGTTCAAGCTAATCGAGTCAATTCCCTGTTCAACCAGGAAGCGAGCGAACTCAGGATAGTCACTGGGAGCTTGACCACAGATCCCAATCTTGCGATTGTTGGCTTTAGCCCGTTCGATGACCATGCGGACCATAGTTTTGACGCCTTCGTTGCGTTCATCGAAGATATGCGCCACTAAACCGGAGTCACGGTCTAAACCGAGGGTCAACTGAGTCAAGTCATTGGACCCGATGGAGAAGCCATCAAAGACCTTACTGTACTCGTCAGCGAGGATGATGTTGCTGGGAATCTCGCACATGACATAGACTTCCAAGCCATTTTCGCCCCGTTTCAAGCCATGTTTTTCCATTTCTGCGAGAACTTTGCGGCCTTCATCGGGGGTGCGGCAGAAGGGAATCATGGGGATCACGTTGGTCAGTCCCATTTCATCGCGAACCCGTTTCAAGGCTTTGCATTCTAAGCCATAGGCGTCGGCATAGTTGGGGTCATAGTAACGGGATGCACCGCGCCAGCCAATCATCGGGTTTTCTTCTTTGGGTTCAAACTGCCGTCCGCCGAGGAGGTTAGCATATTCGTTGCTCTTGAAGTCGGACATCCGCACCACCACGGGTTTCGGGTAGAAGGCGGCGGCGATGGTGCCGATACCGTAGGCCAGTTTATCGACGAAGAACTGAGGTTTGTCCTCATACTCAGCGGTCAAGGTGGCGATTTCCCGTTTGACGGCGGCATCTTCGAGTTCGTCAAAGTGCAGCAAGGCCAAGGGGTGGGCTTTGATGTGGTTGGCGATGATGAACTCGAAGCGGGCTAAGCCAACGCCTTGACAGGGAATGGCGGAGAGGCCGAAGGCTTCTTCGGGGTTACCCACGTTCATCAAGATTTTAGTTTTGGTGGTGGGGAGGTTGTCGAGGACGGTTTCTTCAATCTCGAAGGGAACTAAACCGGCATAGACTTTTCCTTCTTCTCCTCCACAGCAGGAGACGGTCACCTCTTCGCCGGTTTTGAGAACGCCGGTGGCGTTACCGCAGCCGACGATCGCCGGGATGCCCATTTCTCGGGCGATAATGGCGGCGTGGCAGGTGCGTCCACCTTGGTTGGTGACGATCGCACTGGCTTTTTTCATGATCGGTTCCCAGTCGGGATCCGTTTTGTTGGTGATGAGAACGTCACCGGCTTCAAATTCGTCGATTTGTTGGACGTCACGAATGACGCGGGCCAGACCTTGGCCGATGGCTTCGCCGACGGCTCGTCCGGTGACGCGAATGTCGCTGGTTCCTTGGAGACGGTAGTGTTTGAGGACGTTCCCGGATTTTTGGGATTGGACGGTTTCGGGGCGAGCTTGGACGATAAACATTTCCCCGGTTTGTCCGTCTTTGGCCCATTCAATGTCCATGGGGGTATATTGGCCCCGGACTTCGCTGTAGTGGTCTTCGATGATGGCGGCCCATTTGGCTAGGGTGAGGACTTCATCGTCGGTAATGGCGAATTTGAGGCGATCCGGTTCGGCGACGGGGACGTTTTTGGTGAGTTTACCGCCACCAACGTCGTAGATCATTTTGATCTCTTTGCTGCCGAGCCGTTTTTCCAGGATTGGACGGAAGCCTTGTTTGAGGGTGGGTTTGAAGACGAAGTATTCGTCGGGGTTGACGGCACCTTGGACGACGTTTTCTCCTAAGCCATAGGCGGCGGTGATCAAGGCGGCGTCTTTGAAGCCGGTTTCGGTGTCGATGGAGAACATCACCCCGGATGAGGCCAAATCGGAACGCACCATTTTTTGTACACCTACGGAGAGGGCGACGTCGAAGTGATCGAAGCCTTTAATGGTGCGATAGGAGATGGCGCGATCGGTGAAGATGGAGGCGAAGCAACGGTGACAGGCTTCGAGAACGGATTTGGCGCCGTGGACGTTGAGATAGGTTTCTTGTTGTCCGGCGAAACTGGCGTCGGGCAAGTCTTCGGCGGTGGCACTCGATCGCACGGCAACGTCGGTGTCGTAGCTATATTCTTTACAGGCTTGACGATACTCGGGATCAAAGCGTTCGCAAAATTCTGTGTCGGCGCCGTAGCGTTCGCACAGTTTGAAGTAGGCGGTGGCGATCGCCACTTCGAGTTCTTTGGGAAACGGGGTATTCAACACCAACGCCCGGGCTTGTTTGCCGCGATCGCGCAGGTTTTTCAGGTTCTCGACATCTAGGTCGGAGAAGAGTTTACGGAGTTTGCTTTCGAGTCCCGCTTGTTTGACAAAATAGCGATAGGCATAGGCAGTTGTCGCAAAGCCAGTCGGGACGGTAACCCCTTTGGCCGACAGTTGTTGAATCATTTCTCCCAGGGAGGCGTTTTTGCCGCCAACCAGGGAAACATCAGCAATCCCAACATCTTCAAACCACAGCACTAGGCTATCAGTTTTGGAAGATCCGGATGCAGATTGAGGAGCGCTAGTAACCATAATAATTATCCATCCCGCGTGGTTAAGCTTCGTCTCTCATGGTATCGACTTGATCCGGACCCGGTACAACTTTTTAATGATTATTTATAATTGATATTTTCCCGGCAATTATTAAGGTTTTTAACATGATAAAAAGATTGTTAAAATATTGATTTCTTTTTCAGGCTTAGGAGTATAATGAGGAGACTTGTTGTTTTTAGATTTTCGGCGTCCCTCCCGAGGTCACTCCACAAGGGAACGGAGAGGGTCGAGCCGAGGAGCTATCCCCCCGACGGCGATCGCCTTGGGAAAGCCCCAAACAAGCCCAAGAAAAGACGGTGAAGGAATCCCCCTCACCGTCTCACTAACAAGCGTTGCTGCCGAACTGAGCGGTCTCTAGTCGTCCTCTAGTCGTCGTAGACTCGGCACTCAGCCGCATCCGGGTTGTTATCGCAGTACGTCTCGAAGGACGTTTTCTCGGGTTTGTTTTTTTTGTGAGCGGCTTCGGCCTGTAACTCTTCGACGGCATCCCAAGCGGCAGCACATTCTTTAGAATTCGCGCCACTGGTATCGCAAGCGTTGCGTGCGGCTTCACGCTCTTGGTCAATTTGGCTTTGGATGTTGTTTTCGCTCATAATCTCGTTCGTTTGGGTAATAACCTGTTCTTAGTTTAGACATCTTCTGAGGATGAAGGGAACCTTCCCCGTCAGACCATGTCGCAACGGCTCACCTAGGGGCCGGTTGTTTGATGAGTCTGGGACTCGATCAGAAGTACAGAGGCGATCGCTCCGTGGGATCTGTTCGTCTGGCCCAGGTCATCAAGAGATGACCTCTCGCAGACCGTTGCTTAAGCGATCTTAACAAGAAAGATTGACCCCAAGCCGGGATATCAGCTCAGACGGCCCCGCAGACTCCAAGATTAAACCTTGAGTCGGGGTCGCTTCTTGATAGGATCACTCATACCGGATGATGAGGCGGTCACGACAAAACCCTAGCGTTATTTTTAGATTTGCCGTCTCAAGCCTCCGCCTTGTCCCCCCTATCATCGGGAGAGAAACACCTATGGAGTGGGTTAATGCCCTATCAACTCGTCCATCCCTCGAAGCCGCCATCACGGAGGTGAGCCAGGCCGCCCTCAAACGCCTCGCTAACCCGCCTGATTTGGGCTTAGTGTTCATCTCCTCAGCCTTTGCCAGTGACTATCCTCGGGTGTTGCCCCTGCTACGAGAACAGCTCCCGGATATTCCCCTCATTGGCTGCGGAGGAGGAGGCGTCATCGGCGCTCAGATGGGGGGAGAGTCCATCGATACCGTCGAAATTGAGGGCGATATTGGCATCAGCTTAACCCTGGCTTACCTGCCGGGAGTGACGGTTCAGGAGTTTTATCTCTCGTTGGACCATCTGCCGGATCTCGATAGTCCTCCCGATCGCTGGATCGAGACCCTCGGCGTTGATCCCGCCGATGATCCCCAGCTCATTCTCTTGGCAGATCCCCTGATGACCGGTATTACCGATTGTCTTCAGGGCCTCGATTATGCCTATCCCAATGCTCCGAAAGTGGGGGGACTCTCTAGTGGTGCGGTTCTCAATGGGGGGAGTTTGTTTTATGGCGATCGCGCCCTGCGGGAAGGGGTGGTGGGCGTAGCCCTATCTGGTAATCTGCAACTCGATACCATCGTCGCCCAGGGATGTCGTCCCATTGGCAAACCCTATCGCGTCGCCTCGGGAGAACGCAATATCATTTTGTCCCTCGATGATGTGGGGGAAACCGATACCGCCCGCCCTCCCCTGGAGTTACTGCGAGAGTTGATTACCCAATTAAGCCAGAGCGATCGCGAATTAGCCCAACAGTCTCTATTTATTGGCGTGGTGCGCGATGAATTTAAGCAACGGCTCGAAGCGGGGGATTTTCTGATTCGTAATCTCGTTGGGGTTGATCCCCAAGTCGGGGCCATCGCCATCGGCGATCGCGTTCGCCCCGGCCAGCGGGTTCAGTTTCACTTACGGGATGCCCAAACCTCCGCCGATGACCTCGAAACCCTACTGCAACGCTATTGTGAGACGCCAACTGGGCCATCTCAGCCGTTGGGGGCGTTGATGTTTGCCTGTCTCGGCCGAGGCCTTGGCTTATACAAAGATGGTAACTTTGACTCGCGACTGTTCCATCGCTATTTCCCCAATCTACCGCTGAGTGGGTTTTTCTGTAATGGAGAAATTGGCCCCGTCGGAGGATCAACCTTCCTCCACGGCTATACATCGGTGTTCGGGATTTGTCGTCCTCGTTCCTGAGGGGGGGAGAGCGGGAGTCTCGGGCCATGACTCGCGGCTTGACATCGGCGGCGTTGGGCTGTCGGGTCGGGTTTTTGCGCGATCGTGCTTCACCTTTGTTAACATACAGTCAAACCCTTGCCCCTTTACCAGTTGAGTCCTATGAACCCCGACACGTTGATGCAGTCATTACAAACCAGTTTCCGTGCTACTGTGGGCGCAGCATCGACTGCCCTAGAGAGTTTGCAAGATGCTCAGAAACGCGAGGAAAATCTACAGGCCCTGCAAAATCAGGATTGGGATGCTGTGGTGCAACGCCTAGCGGAAAAAGGAGAGATCACCGAACTCGAAGCACGCCGCTTTGTCGATGAACTCCTCGGAAGCCAATCTCCAGATGGTCCTAGAACCGTCGATGTGACGGGAGAAGCTGAGGAGTCAACCGCTGAACCCGCCACGGAAGAAGAGTTAGAAGCCCTCTCGGAGATGGTGGCCTCGTTACGTCAGGAGTTGGAACAACTACGCCATTCTAAATCTGACGCTTAATCCTGCGGCTGGCCGATCTCATTCTTGAGAACCGACGCACGAGAACAACGGTGAACTGTGTAATCGCGACAGTTCACCGTTGTTTGATCCCGATGGTGAAGGATTTAAGAGAAATCGT
>SIHH01000397.1 GCA_004299065.1 Phormidium sp. SL48-SHIP
TTTAGAGAGTTCCCAGCAATTAGAGGAGTTTGCTACCGCCATTGCTGACGGAAGGGGCAGATTATTTACCCTGATTGACTGCGATCGCCGTATCGTTGAGGAGTTTAATCCAAGGAATCACCCCACCCGAGGCGTTGGGTTTGCCCATCACCCAAGAGCCGGTGGCGCGGATGCGGCTGACGTTGACTCCAACCCCACCGCCATTTTTGGAAATGCGGGCCGTGTCGGTGATGGTTTCAAAAATGCTTTCGAGGTTATCATCCATGGCGGCGATGAAACAGGAGGAGAGGGAGCCGCCGGGAACTCGAAGATTCGCTAAAATCGGGGTGGCCAGGGACACTTTGCGAGTGGCAATGGCTTCATAGAAGCGTTTGGCCCATTTGAGGCGTTCATCGGGAGCCTCGACGGATGCCAACAACAAGGCACAGGTGAGCAGAGCTTCCTGGGGGAGTTCGTCGGGCAACAGATAGCGTTTCGTCAGCAAGACTGCCCCGGCATAGTCGTAGTCCATGTCCCAGTCCGGGTTAATCCACTCTGAGGCCGCTTGCAGTTCATCCAAGGTGTACGTCAGAATACGAGAGTCATAACTCTGGGATTGCACCTTGGCGAACACTGTACGAGCGTAGTCACCATATTGATAGCCCCGACTGACAAGGGTGTCTTTCCACAGGCTCCAGATATGGAGTCGTCCCGCGACATAGCGCCAATCCGGCTCCCCAGGCGAACACATTTCCAAGGCGCAGCTAATGAGGTTGTTTTGAATGTCCCGTGTCGTCACCCCAGTCCGCAGGCGAGCGGTGAGTCCAGCTTCTAGGGCGATGGGACTGGCCTCAAGTCCTTCACAGGCCCAGTTGACCACACGCCGGATTTTCGTGACATCGAGCGGGGTGGACGAGCCATCCCGGCGAATGACGGAAATCTTGGCAGCTTGGGTGGCAATGGCGTTGAGTTCTAAGGTTGAGTGCATAGGGACTGTCGTCATAAGTGCTGTACTAGCTCTACTCACAGTGGTTTCAATCGTCTCAGGGGATATGGGGAGGAATCGCGTCACTCCCGAGGCTAATCTCCACGGACTCGATCCAGTATATAGCGTTTTTGGGGAAATAAAATAGACTTGATTCCCCAGATATAGTGTGCTAGTTTTTGGGCGATCGCTCTGTTTTTGCCGTCTGTTTGTGTTGATTAAAAAAACAATTCTTGCACAACCCCGATAACCCGGTATAAATGCTTAAGCCTTTCGGAAGATTGAGTGATTTTGCCAAGATTCGTCGCCGTTTTGTCGCAATTTGTTAACATTATTAACGTGCGATCGCCAAATCTTAAACAAGCTTTTACAATGATTAAGAGATCAGATCCGGATCAGGGACCCGAGGCGATCGTTGCTGCAACACCCCTCATAGCCCTCGATCGGATCCATTGTTCACGTAACGTCAATCTCAGTAAAAACACTGAGAGATTATCATTTTAAAACTTTGATCTCAGCGAAATAAACCATCATTTAGAGGTCACCAACTAACGGACGACCCTAAATTGAGAATAGGAGTTTTACTATGGATTGGGATGATATTATTCAACGCTATCTTGCCGGAGAACGCAACTTTCGCTGTGCAGATTTACGGTCTGCCAACCTCATTGGAGCAACCTTAATTCGTTGCGACTTTTCCAATTCTAACTTGGTCGATGCTTCATTAGCCCGCGCCCATCTTGAACGCTGTTTTTTGGTTGCCAGCAAGCTCAATGGAGCATTTTTATATAGCGCTAACTTGAGTTTTGTTAAACTCAAACAAGGGTCTCTCATTGAAGCCGATTTGACCAAAGCCAACCTCCAGGGCGCTCAATTAATTCAAGCTGATTTAAACGGCGCTAAACTCAGTGGCGCGAGTTTGCGGGGAGTGAGTCTCTATCGGGCCAATCTTCCGGGAGTGAACCTTTGTGGGGCGAACCTCGATGGGATCAATTTGAGATCAGCGAATCTGGCGAACGCTAATCTCAACTGGACAAACCTCAATGGCGCTCGTTTGAGCGGTGCCAACTTGCGGGGCGCTAAACTGAATGGGGTTAAGTTGAAAGCCGCGTGGATGAATGGCTTAGAACTCAATGAGATTGAATTGGTTGGTATGGAATTGCAAGAGGTTAAATTGAGTGGAGCTAAGCTCGTTGGCGCGAATTTTACCGGTAGTAATCTGCGCCAAGGTCAACTCCGCAATAGTCACCTCAATGACGCAAATTTACAACAGAGTAAACTCAATGAGGCGAACTTGCGCGGTAGTCGTCTGATTCATGCCAATTTGATGAAAACGGATTTGCGGGAAGCCGATTTACGCAATGCGGATTTGAGCCATAGTAATCTCAATTTGGCACAACTGAATGGGGCAGATTTAAGTGGTGCGGATTTACGAGGAGCCTATCTCTGGGGCGCTGATTTAGACGGCGCGAATTTACGAGGTGCCGATTTGCGCGGGGCCAGTTTACGAGGTGCGGGTTTAATTGGTGCCGATTTACAAGAGGCGCGTCTGGATGGGGTGACACTTCCTGATGGCTCGGTTCATGCTTAAGAGAAA
>SIHH01000398.1 GCA_004299065.1 Phormidium sp. SL48-SHIP
AAAAATTGTAGGGGCGAAAAATTGTAGGGGCGAAAAATTGTAGGGGCGAAAAATTTTTCGCCCCTACTAAACCCAGAAGACCCTAAAAACGCCAAACCCAGGAGTCAGGAAAGATGACTTAATAAGGTATCTCGCATGATGTTGACGGGAACCGGTTTCGAGGTGAAGGGTTGCGTCCATAGGCTTAAGGCCGCTGCACCCTGTTGGACGAGCATTTCTGTGCCATCAATGGCTCTTAACCCTCTTTCCTGAGCCAGTTGTAAGAGCTTCGTGGGACGGGGGGTATAAATGAGGTCATAGATAATGCTATCACGACCGAGTTGAGCGACATCAGCGGCGGAGAGGGGACTGCGATCGCCATCGACTCCCATCCCGACTGGGGTGGTATTGACCAGCAGATGGGTTTGAGGCAGTAATTCTGGTAAACTCTGCCAAAGATGGGGGGTTAGCTGGACTCCAAGACTCGAAGCCTGCCAACTCTCGGCAAAGCGAGTCAGGTTTTGCTCATCGCGTCCGACAACCTGAATGGCCCCACAGCCGAGTTGCGTCAGTCCCGCCACCACCGCTCGGGCTGCGCCACCATTGCCTAAAATAACAGCGGTGCGATCGCCCCAGTTAGAAATCTCCCGCAACGGTGCGATAAACCCCGCCACATCGGTATTGGTTCCCCACCAGCCGCCATCGCGATAGAGGACTGTATTCACCGCACCCACCGCCTGGGCCACCTCCGTTTGTTGCGCTAGATAGGGGACAATGGCCTGCTTATGGGGAATCGTCACATTAAAGCCTACCACCCCAATGGCTTCAAAGCCCAATAGCGCCGCCTCAATGCCCTGTGACGCCACGGGAAAGGGCAAATAGATAAAATCTAACCCCATCTCCGTTAACGCCGCGTTCTGCATGGCTGGGGAGAGGGAATGCTCGACGGGATTGCCGATAATCCCGAGTAGTTTCGTGTGACCGGTTACCATAACAAGATCTCAACCTTCTGCTTTAAGATTGTGCCGTACTCTCGCAATGGAGACCAGCAAAACGCCCATGGCCCAAGAAATTGAACGTAAGTTTTTAGTGAAGGATGACTCCTGGCGATCGCAGGCCCAGGGTGTAGCGTATCGTCAAGGCTACCTCACCCGAGATCTGCATCTGGCGATTCGGGTTCGCATTGCGGGCGATCGCGCCTGGCTGACGCTCAAAGGAGCCACGGTGGGGGTATCGCGCTCGGAATACGAATATGGGATTCCCCTCAACGACGCTCAGGAGATGCTCGATCGCCTTTGTCATAAACCGTTAATTGAGAAAGTTCGCTATACCGTCATCGATGAGGGGATGACCTGGGAAATCGATGAGTTTCTCGGGGAAAATCAGGGCCTAATTGTGGCGGAAGTCGAACTCGAAGATGAGCGACAGTCGTTTGTTGCACCGGCCTGGTTGGGGGTCGAGGTCTCCGATGATCCTCGTTATTACAATGCTAATTTAGTACAGCATCCCTATTCTCAATGGAAGGAGTCCAGAGACTGATCCACGGGGGGTTTGGGGGCTGAGATCCGGGAGTCGTGACGATGACCGAGACGACGGAAACGACCAATCGACATATTAAGCTGGGCGCCAATTAGAATCGCTAAAGCACTCAATTTCAGCCAGAGTAACAGGACGATCGCCGCCCCAACTGCGCCATAGTAAAGGTTATAGCTGCCAAAGGAGGAGACATAGAGGCGAAAGAGACTCGACACGGCGGCCCAGAGAACCGTTGCGGCGATCGCCCCTGGAACGACGGGGGTTCCCTGTTTCCAGAGACTGGTTCCATAGCGATAGATAAAGGCGAAGGCGATCGCCACGAGGGTTAACGCGAGGGGAAAGGTGAGTTGATACCAGGCTGACATCAACTCCGATTCATATTCCCCGACTCGACCGACGATAAATTTGACAATAAAATCGCTAATAATAATCAGAATCGAGGCCACCGCTAACATTAACATCGAGCCAAGGGTGAGGGCGATGGAAATGAGTTTAGCTTTCCAAAAGGGACGGGTTTTATTTTTGGGAACCCGGTAGATGCGATCGAGGGCGTTCATAATTGAACTCAGGGCCGCCGAAGCAATCCATAAGGCGGCCGCAAAACTCACGGAAAACAGCCCCTCGCCTTTAGGAAGTTCAAGCTGGCCAATAAAGCCATCGAGAATGTTCTGAACTTCCTCGGGGGGAAGCATTTTCAGATTTTCGGTAATTAAATCGAGAACCGCTCGTTCGGGCAAGACTTGTCCCAAAATGGCAAGAGCGGCCATAATCGCCGGGAACATGGCCAACATGGCATTAAAGGCCACTTCCGAGGATAGGTTAGCGAGCCGTTGACGAGCAACACCCGCTAAGGTATCGCGTAAGATGTTAAACCAATGAGTTTTCAGAAAGCGAAAGGAACGCCGGAAAGACATAGGGGAAAGAAGGGAACAGGCAAGAAGAAGGCAAGAGGCAAGAGGCAAAAGGCAAGAGGCAAGAGGCAAAAGGCAAGAGGCAAAAGGCAAGAGGGGGAACAATGCAGGAGGATATACTTGTGGTC
>SIHH01000399.1 GCA_004299065.1 Phormidium sp. SL48-SHIP
GAAGCCGAACATCAACGGGAACGCCAACGAGCCGAAACCGCTGAAGCCGAACGTCAACGGGAACGCCAGCGAGCCGAAACCGCCGAAGCACAACTCAAAGCCATGGAACAACGGTTACGGGAGTTGGGACTCGACGAATCCTAGCCTCATCGTCGCCATCAGTAGCGGCGAATCGCTTGAGAACTGCTTTCCTTCTGATGTGCGCGATAGGTGGACTCCTGCTGAAGCTGCTGGCGACCATTGCGGATAACGCGCATCATGTCACTGAGTTGTTGCTCAATGTTCTGAAGTACCTTATCTGCGTACTCATCCGCACCCGACTCGATGGTACTGGCTTCGGCCAAGGCTCGCGCATGGATCTGCTCAAGTTCTTGTTGCGCCTGCTGTTGGAGTTGCTCGATCTCACGAATCGCTTGTTCGCGGGCCACCTCACAATCCGTCCGAACTTGTTGACGCATTCGGTCGGCTTCGACCTTGGCTTGGCGAACCAATCCCATCTCGTCGAGGATATTGGCCGCCTGTTGTTCAGCGGCGTCTACAATTTCGCGTCCGTACTGTTCAGCTTGGCGGAAAATCTCGTCTTTCTGACGAACCACCTCTTCGGCTTCCTGAAATGCGGTGGGAAGATTGAGCCGAATCGCATCGAGGAGATCGAGTAGCGGTTCCTCGTCAATGAGTGTCCGTCCCGTAAACGGAATGCGGGGACTATCGAGGATGACTTCCTCGATACGGTTTAAGGCTTGCTGGATATTGACACTTCCCGAACCCGTCTGTTCGGCGCGATCGCCATCTACAGGCGCGGTCGGTTCGGGTTGGGGTTGGCGGTTTTCGGATTGGGAATCGATCCCGGCTGAGTCCTGACGTAACATCGATAAATCTCTGTGGCTACAGGTGGAGGTACAAAGCGATCGACAGAGCCGCCGAAGCGAGCAACCTCTTTGACAAGGCTACTGCTGAGGAAGCTATATTCGTTGCTGGTGGCGAGAAACACGGTCTCGATGGAATCCGAGAGGGTTTTATTGGTATGAGCCATTTGTAACTCCATCTCGAAATCAGACAGCACCCTCAATCCGCGAAGCAGGACACTTGCCCCTTTGAGTTTAGCGTAGTTTACCGTTAGACCATCAAAGCGATCGATCTCGATGTTGCTGAGATGTTCGGTACTTTGTTCGATTAACCCGATGCGTTCGTCGACCTCCAAGAGAGGACTCTTATTCGGATTCCTTACCACAGCAACCACGACTTTGTCAAATAATCGACAACCTCGCTCGATAATATCGAGATGACCTAGGGTAATGGGGTCAAAGCTACCGGGATAGATGGCAACGACGCGGTGAGAATCGCTCGGCATAATGTCGAAGGGCGACTTAATGGCTATTGTACAAGCTAATTTCTGGAAACGGAGAGATTGACCTAGGACGCGGGGGAGGGATTGGCAAAAATACTCTGGAGTTCTGCCGGCGCGATCGCTCCCTGTTCGGTGATAATGGCGGTAATCAACTCCGCTGGAGTGACATCAAAGGCGGGATTATAGAACTCGGCCCCCTTAGGAACCAGGCGCGTCTCACCAATTTGGTAAATCTCCACCGGGTCCCGTTCCTCAATGGGAATCTGACCACCATGGCTCAGGCTCAAGTCTACCGTAGATTTCGGAGCGGCTACAAAAAAGGGGATATTATGGGCCTTCGCCACCAGCGCCAGGCTATAAGTCCCAATTTTATTGGCCGTATCACCATTGGCGGCGATGCGATCGGCCCCCACCACCACCGCATCAATCATATTTTGCTGCATACAATGAGCCGCCATACTATCGGTAATCACCGTGACCGGAATCCCATCATAGATACATTCCCAGGTGGTCAGTTTTGCACCCTGGAGACGGGGACGGGTTTCATCAGCATAGAGTCGTTGCAAGCGTCCAGCGGTATAGGCGGAACGCACCACCCCCAGCGCCGTTCCATAGCCAGCCGTGGCCAACGCACCAGCGTTACAGTGGGTCAACAGGCGCAGTTTGTCCGGCTGTTTCGGGAGGGACTCCAAGCCATGATCGCCGATCGCCTGACAGGTCTCAATATCCTCCGCATTAATGGCTTTGGCGGTCTCTAATAGGGTTTGACGCACCTGTTCAACGGTTCCGGGAGTGGTGCGGGCCACCTTTAACATCCGCTCAATGGCCCAGAAGAGGTTAACGGCGGTGGGCCGAGTGTCCCGCAGCATCTGGCCCACGGCTTCGAGGCGTTCGAGAAAGGCGGTGCGATCGCGGGTTTCGATTTCCCCGGCCCCCAGGTACATCCCATAGGCCGCCGCCACCCCAATCGCTGGCGCACCCCGGACAATCATGGTTTTGATGGCCATGGCCATGTCGTCACTCCGACGAATCTCGACTTGGGTTAATTCTCGGGGTAATCGATTTTGGTCAATCAGCGCCACGCGATCGTCGCGCCAGACAACGGGATACAGCATCGTCGCAACTCCGCTTCAAACAGTAAGGGTGAACACGCTTAATATATCGGAAAAGGGAACCCATAACCGGCCGTACAATGGC
>SIHH01000400.1 GCA_004299065.1 Phormidium sp. SL48-SHIP
GGACCGAAGCCTTACTGTTGTGTTTACTCACCGCGTTAGCTGCGGCCCGTCCCGCCTGAGTTAGAGGGATTGGGCGGATTGGAGGATTTTTCTGAGGCCATGACCAACCGTTGGATGGTCTCGATGAGGGTGTCGGGATCGACGGGTTTCGAGAGAAATCCCGAGGCTTTGACCAATTTGGCCCGCACGCGATCGACCAGTCCATCTTGACTCGTCAGAAACACCACAGGAGTATCTTTCAACTGTTCAACGCGGTGAATTTGGGCGCAAACTTCATAGCCATTGACCACTGGCATAATCAAATCCAAAAAAATCAAGGCTGGTTTGCGGGCAATCAATTCGGGAATGGCTTGTAAGGGATCGATAATAAAAAAACTACGATAGCCCGCCTCTTGCAGGAGTTCTTCTAGAAATTCGCAGCTTTGCAGGCTATCGTCAATACAGGCAATGAGCGGGGAATCCGCTTTATGGTTCGTTTTTTGCGGTTGCTGATCATCTTTGACTAAATCCGTTGCAATAGAACTCCCGGAACTCCGGCTGGGGGTAAACTTCTCGTTTAAATCAGGAACCCGTACCAGTTGTAATGACCCTTTTTGAATCCGAGGCATTAAAGACTGGGTGAGTTGAACCAGGTCTTTTTTGACAATGACTGACAAATCTCGCAAGGTATTCCGGGAGTTAACGAGAACCGCCAGCCGTCGATACACCTTCTCCGATAATGAGGATTTCAGGAGAGAATTATTAGCAATCACCGGCGCTAAATTCGGAGAATAGCCAGCAAAATCGGCTTCACACCATTGTTGCCATTGTCGCTCAGCATAGTTCAGGAGGGCATCTCCTTTGAGGACGACACGGGGTTTTGTAATACTGGTTTCTTCATGGAGTTCTCCGACTAACACGGCCGCTTGGGACCCTTGTAGAACATCAAATAAAACCTCGACGATGCAGTCAACAATAATTTTCTGAAATTGCTTGCGATCGAGCTGCTGCTGATCCTGAAACTGGCAGAGCGTATCGTATTCCCAACAGGAATCCGTGGTCTCGCTGGGAAACTCAAGAGACCCTAAATCTAGCTTAGGACAAGTGCGGGCGATCGCCCGTCGCCAACGTCGCAGAGGATGAACCCCTCCCGAGGCCCAAGTGATGCGGCCCATGTAATAATAAAGGCTCCAGGCTTCATTGGGGGGAGAGAGGGAATGGATATTTAATCGTCCGCTAAACTGCTTTTGGATACAGTGGAGAATGGCACTAAGAGCATCAAGCTGTGACATTGCGCTGGTGGGTGGCTGAGTTTGATTCACGGATGAACAGGTTGACAGAGGAACTGGCGATGAACGATGACAAAACGCAAGGAGCGTGAACTACCGCTAGAGAGAATTATGCACACTGATCTGCTGTGAGCTTATCATTGTTAAGGAATCGTAATCTCCGTCCGTTAAAAAAACTTCAGACTTGAGTAGACCTATGAATTGGTGGCAAAACTTCAAACAGAATCCGCTTTCTCGCTTGGGTGCAACCCTGTTGATTGTCTTTTATGTGCTGGCGATCGGCGCCGGTTTTTTTGCCCCTTATGACCCGATTAATGACATTCAACGGGAGGGGTCCTTACTTCCTCCAACAACCATCCACTGGCGCAATGAAGCCGGAGAATTTGTTGGCCCCTATGTCTATCCCGTGCAGCAAGGGGCAACGGATCTTGAGACGGGAGAACGGGAACTGATGGTCGATCGCTCCGAACCCTCCCCAGTCCGTTTATTTGTGTCTGGGTCATCCTATCGCTTACTGGGTCTGATTCCGGGGAACCTTCATTTGTTTGGCACCATCGGCCCAGGCCAGTTAAATCTCCTCGGGACCGACGAACAAGGACGCGATCAATTTAGTCGCCTCATCTTTGGCGGCCAGGTGAGCTTATTTATTGGCTTAGTCGGCATTTGTATCTCCTTCCCTATTGGGATGCTCGTTGGCGGCATATCGGGCTATGTAGGGGGCGCTGTGGACACGATCATCATGCGACTGACGGAAGTCTTGATGACCATTCCGGGTTTATACCTGCTGATTGCTTTAGCCGCCGTGTTACCCGCTGGCTTAACGAGCGCCCAGCGTTTTTTGCTCATCGTGACTATCATATCGTTTATTAGCTGGGCTGGATTGGCGCGGGTGATTCGAGGGCAGGTCTTGTCGATTAAGGAACAGGAGTTTGTCCAAGCGGCCCGGGCGATGGGAGCCAAACCCCTCTACATTATTATTCGTCATGTCCTACCGCAAACGGCCACTTACCTGATTATTTCAGCCACCTTATCGATTCCTGGGTTTATTGTGGCCGAGTCGGTGTTGAGTCTGATTGGCTTAGGGATTCAACAACCCGATCCCTCTTGGGGAAATCTCCTGTCCAATGCCACAAACGCCTCAATTTTGGTATTTCAACCTTGGCTAATTTGGCCACCGGCTTTGTTAGTGGTCTTAACGGTATTATCGTTTAACTTGATTGGGGACGGGTTACGGGATGCGTTAGATCCTCGGAGTTTGCGTTGAGAAGGG
>SIHH01000066.1 GCA_004299065.1 Phormidium sp. SL48-SHIP
CTCACTTTTTTGGTGTTGTCAAATGAAAAATAAGTTGAGAAGATGAGGATACAAGGTCAACAACAAGGAGACATAACTATCTCTACCCCATATTAACCAGTCTATTTTATGTTGAATTGGTTTGATCTGAGTTTAGATTGGTATCCGAAATAAAAGAAAACTGCTTCAATTTCAAGCCAATGATCGGACTGATTTCTGCTTCAGTAACAACTCGGCCGGAATGAGTAATCATTTCCACCTTACCTTGACGGTCTAAACGCAACGAATAGGTCCCTTGACATTCAGATAGCCGAGAGCGAGTTAAGTTTAATGCTTGCTTAAATGGATGGTTTTTGAAACATTGCACAGCATATCGAGAACAGGTTGGCTCGAACAAACAAGTTCGCTTGTAAAAGCGACGGCCTATCCCTTGATAAATAAGGATTCCTAATATTGCCAGTTTATTAAGAATCCAATCAAGTCGAGTAGTTTTAAGCATAGATTAGATTTTGACCGCTGTTCCCCAAGCAAAAATGTCGAGAGATTCCGTAGGGGTACTACATCCAGCTTTAGTCCCTGGACGATTCTGAAAATTAACAAAAATTACTCCATTGGCTCCCTTGGCTTCTGCACTTTCTTGAAGTCGCTGTAAAGCCATCTGATACGCATTAGAGACATCAACTTTACCGCTACAGCCTTCTGCTGTGCTATGGAAGCCGACGACTAAGCCCATCACTTCATAGTCTTGACAAATTCCACCAGAACTCACAATCATTTTAGCTTCCTCTTCATTCTATTTATGTTTTTCTCATAGTATATGATATACCGTAATTTTATTTAAAAGCATTAAATTTAAGATTTGTTTACATAAATCAATGTATCTTGAGTATACTTCTATACAGATAATAGCTCATTTTTAGAAAAGCCACTCGCGTTTACTAGGTCATCAGAAATCACTAAATTCATGGTAAACTCTCCTAAGCTAAATTTCTTGGTTCAATCTTAGCAGATGGGGGAGCCATTTAAAGCCAGTGGTTGCAGATGCCATATCCCCCAGAATCAGAAACCAGGTTTCTGAATACAGTTTTTTTGCTCTTATCCTGGAATAACGTCAAAAGCATCTTTATCATAGAGTCGATAAACATAAAAATCACTATCTAATGTGAAGATTCGCTTAATTTTTTGACGTTCTGCCACAGCAACCAGAGAAGCATCGGCTAAATCCATAGGTATATCTTTATATTTTCCCATCAAAACTTTCATGCGTTGACATTCTGCCTCATTAGCGGTATGAAGATACAAGGCTTTTCTATTGATGAACTCCCATAGAATAGTCTGAGCTGACCAACCTCGCAATTCTGACAAGAAGTACATCGCCTCAGTAAAACAAGGCCATGTTGTTAACATAGAACCTGTTAGCGTTTTATAAGTTTGAACACATTTAACATGGGTGTCTCCCTGGCCTTTATCAATCAGAGCAATGAGCGGCCCAGTGTCCACTAATATCATGGTCGTCGCAGTCCTTGTTTAGATAATTTTCTGGCAATTTGTTCACCAAAATCGGTTGACTGAACTTGATGATGAGGTTCCATTTGACTATCGATCGCCCCAATTAAATCTCCAATTTTTTCAGATAACGGTTCCGATTCAGGTTCCGCTTGTTCAAGTTGAGATAAAATCCAACGTTCGGGAGTTACCCCTTGTTTTTGGGCGACTTCGAGGAGGGCTTGATACGTTTGTTCAGATAGAATCAGGGTATGTTCTGACATAAGTTTACTGAGTGAGCTTGCTCCAAGTTTAACTCCAATTCCTGTGAATGACAACGATGCAATTGAGCCAAAATGTAGGGGCGTTATGGGGAAAATACCACGCCACTTTTTGCCAAATACTGCCATTCTCTGAAACGCGCCATTCCTGGGTCTTCAGGATATACGGTGTAATTTGTTGCATTTGATACAAAATTGTAGGGGCGAAAAATCCCCTCCTGGGAGGGGTAGGGGTGGGTTATGCCCCTACAGCAACGGATGTAATCTGCCATAAATTTTCCTTATCACCCTAAACCCAGAAGACCCCTATTCCTTCTCTCTATCTTACCTTAGATATTTGAGTGATTCTCATCATTTTTGGCAGAGGGTGACACAGCCTAAATCTGTTTAAATCTTAGCAGCCGGGGGAGCGGTGGTTTTATAACTTTAATTTTCACTTTAAAATAAGTTTTACTTTTCTTCTTCTCTTGCTAGTGCCGCCGCATAAGCAATTGCCGAGCGTACATTGTCTGAAGTTAACGGTGGATAGTCCTCAACAATTTCTGCTAATGTCAATCCCTAAGCCAGGTTATCCAGGATGACCGAAACCATAATTCTGGTTCCTTTAATACAAGGTTTGCCATGACAAATATTTGGGTTTTTCTCAATTTGTTCTTGCTAATTAATCATGGTTTGCTATTTCCCAATTTTTTAAGCATAACTCATTCTATTTTAGCATCAAACTAACCGGCGACGAGAGTGATATCTGAGCCTGGTCGAAGCGATCGCTTTTCTGACTCCCTGAACTCTGATCCAATAGGACGGCCAACAGGGCAATGACCACGATCCATGATCCATGCTAGACTGGTTTTTGGGTTCATCCCTAGTCTTTCCCTTTTTGTCAAGTACAATTTATACCATTTTTGATGCGTTTACCCTGGCTATTCACCCCATACATTAAGAATAGTTACAGCCAAGAGCGATGTTTTTGTACATGTTAAACTGAATAAAGTGGTATTTTACTTATGGATTTATCATGACAAAAGTTAGCAAGCATAAGTCAGAGCGTTATATTACTGGAAGCTACTCGATCCCCACGTTTGTGGCTAAACCAGAAAAATTTGATCTAACTTACGATGTTGCCATATTACGGAGAGGCAAAGATAAAAAATTACATTACTTCACTATTGACGAAGACACAGAACAAGAAGTTGAAATTACACCCGAGCAAGCCTGGGGAGATTTTAGAGAACGTCTTTTGGCGAATGCTATGAGCCATGATATTATTCCGGCTTGTCTGAGAATTTTAGAAAAAGATGGATGGGACTGTTCATTTGATGACTTGTATACAGATGCACACTTTATAATTGATGAATATGAAGAAGATTTTAGCAATCATAAGGGTACGGCTTTACAAGCAATAAAATTACTGCCCCAACATCATGACGATTGGGCAACTCGTCTTATCCGTAGATGGCAAGATTTTCAGCCATTTGTATGGTATGGTTTACGTCAGTCTAAGTTTACAAGTTTTTATGAGGATCTTGATGAAAGTGATGTCGCAGATCGATTTGTTTGTTTCTACGACCCAGAAGAACCCCTAGGTATAATTGCCTCGTCTTTCACCGATTTAGTGAATCACATCAATTCAGGAAAAGAAGATTGGGACGAAGAACGGAATAGCCTGAAACGTGCTATCTATGACCTAATTACAATTGCACCCTCTCGTAACAACAATCAGCAAGAACTTGATAAACTCAAAGAACTTAAACGCTTAAATGACCAACTCCTCTCAGGTATTTTAGAAGATGTCCTCGATGAAGTTAAAGGTCATCCCGGCTTGCAAGGAAAAACAAGCTACCTATCGGATATTGAAAAATTTGTGAGTCAAATTGAGTAACCTGGCTTATCATTGAAAGTTGGCAAAGCGGACAAATTGAAGTTAGACACATTCTCAACTTTCGTCTCTGATTTATCTTTAAACCTCATCCTAACTAAGGTTGTTTAATCATGAAAGAAATTCATTTTGTTGAGCGAGAGCATGTCCAAAACTTAACCCAAGTTTGCCCTGAACGGGATGAGTGGGAAAGTGGAGACTGGTCAGTTCGACGGGAAAAAGCATTTGAGTTGATTGATCGCGAGTTGTATTTGCACCGAGGTCAGAAACAGCCTGCTTTTTTTGCTGGGATTATTATCGGTTTTTACTGTATTGACACTCAGGGAGCTAGCAGAATGAAAGAGCGGATTGTCTTCCGAGTGAGGCGAGTTCGCGAGTTAGAAGGAAAGGTGACGCCTCAAGAAGGCTGGGGAAATGAGCAGAAAACTGTTTACTAATGATATCTCTGGCCGCCAAAGCGAGAGATTACCTGGGATGACCTGGACCTGTAGCAGACTGGGGGGATGTCAACTTCAGATATCACACGATCGCCCGTTCGCGGATCTCCTTCAGAGACGAAGGGAAGTGGGCTAAATCATAACGCCAGCAGACTGGAAGAATCAAAAGGCGATCGCCTCTCAGCCATCCCAGACTGTCACCTCTAATCCAGCTATACTAAACTGAAGAACGTGATGAGGCTAAATGTATGAAAATTAACGCCATTATTCATCTCCTGTCCACCGTAATCAAGACCTAAAAATCGGCACGTTAAAAGCCTTAATGAAAATAGTTAATCTCACCAAGGATGACTTGTGGAAGAGGTTCCTCGTCACTGGACAGGAGGGTAGCAGAAAATTCAAAAGACAAATACAAATGCTAGGGATTATTTTTATAGAAGAAACACAATAGAAATTTGCCAAAATCTGGGTAAATTCTTGGCTTTTATTCCTTTATATTTTAACTTTAATTAAATAAGAATTCGGTAGATTATCGATTCAAAATTCCGCACAAAACTATAAATCTATCTTTGTCAGTGAAACTTACGAAGAAAGTAAAATGTGGTTGCTAGAGGACGAATACGAGCGACTCGCAGGCCGGTTTTGCCAACCCGACAAGCCAGGAGATCGCGCCAATCCTCCAATGGTTGTAACATCAATATAGAAACCGGGTTTTTCCAAGGGATGCACTCTCTTGAGCGAGATGTCACTAGAAACCTGGTTTCTCGGCATATCGCGATCGCCTTAGAAGCCGTTTTAGACGAAGTGGCACAAGAAGATCCAGCGATCGCCGGCTAACGACTAGAGATTTTAGGTAATTTTCCTTTGCTGGCTTTAAATCAAGCAGTAGAAGGTTTGGCAGCACAATTGTTAACCCGAAGCAATTTGCCCCCTAAAGCCAAGATAGACGCGATCCACATCGCTGCCGCCACTGTTCACGGTATGGGTTATTTGTTAACATGGAACTGCAAGCATATCGCCAATGCCAAAATTCAAGGAAAACTAGCCGAAATTAGTCTGGATTATGGCTATGTTTTGCCTGTTCTCTGTACGCCAAACGAATTGATGGGAGATTAGTCTATGTGGAACGATGAAATTGTCGAAGAAATCCATCAAATTCGTGAACACTATGCCAAGTCTTTCAACTACGATTTGAATGCCATATTTGAAGACCTCCGCAAAAAGGAAGCAGAAAGGGTTGCTAGAGGACGAATACGAACGAGTCACAGGCCAGTTTTGTCAACCCGATTAAAACTTTTTATGACGGTGCTAGACCCCATGTGAGTTGACAAGACGGTATGACAACACAAGACATTCATACCTGGTACACCCATTGCTCCTACCGTACCTCACTAGACCAGGATACGCTATATTCAAGGCAATAACATTAACCCCTGTGTCCTGAAGACCAAATGAGCGTAAACCGATTCCCCCGTGGGAGATACTTGTTCTGGCTCTTACCTCCGACAGTAGCCGCAATTTACGTCCTCAGTGAAACTCCATTATATTGGACTGACTTTGTGGTGTATCAGCACCGAACCACAGAACTCATCTTAGCTTTTCAAACCTCATTTTCAGCGGGCATCGAGCGGATTCTAAACTCCCTCAACGCCGATTATAATCTTCTTTATATCATTCCCCTACTGCCGATTTTGCTAATCTTTGGAACTGGACGGCTGGCCTATATCATCGCCCTAACCGTCGTCTATGGATTACCCTTTATTGGCCTAATTGCACTCATAACTCGCCTCATTTGTCAAGACATCAAGCCCAAAAAATCCGTTCAGAGCGCCCTGGCCCTGGGCGCATTGATGCCTCTGACCTGGATTCCCCTCTGGCGGGGATTTCCCGATAGCGTGGGGATGCTGTGCGTTGTCGCCGCCAGCGGGGTCTATCTCCGTCAACGGCGTTGCTGGAACTTTGCCGCCATTGGGGGGTTGTTGGCCCTGGCGGTGTTGTTTCGCCGTCACTTCGCCTATGGTGGCTTGGCCGTTGGGGGCGCGATCGCCCTAGTGGAATTATGGGATAGACTGAACCCCATAACCTGGAACTCCCCTGGCCAACTCAGCGCCGCCCTGGGACGCTATAGCCGCGATATGGCCGTCATGACCCTGGCCGGCCTCGGTTTGCTCGTTGCCGTTGCGCCAGACTTTACCTATCGCGCTCTCACCGCCAACCATCGCGCCGTTTACGCCTCCTTCAGTTTCCCCATTCCCGAAAGTCTTGACTATTTCGCCTCAGCCTATGGCTATCTCATTTGGGCCTTGGCAATTTGGGGACTTGGGCGCAGTTGGCGACGGCGACTGATACCCCCGAAGGTGGGCGCATTTCTGATGATTTGGGGCGGGTTGGCGATCGCCTTCCAAGTCTTTCTGCTACGCTATGATTCGGTTCACTATACCCTCCATCTCACCCCCCTGGTCATCCTCAGTTTGACCCTGTTGTGGCTTTCCTTACCTCGCCTTTCCCATCAACTGCTGCTGAGCGTTCTTCTCCTCAATCTCCTGCTTTCCCTAACTCCCCTGGGAACTCAACCCTTTCCAGGGCGCAAACTCTTCGCCAGCGCCCATCCGCCCCTGGTGCGCCATGATTATGATGAGTTGATGGGCCTGGTGGACACCCTACATCAACTCACCCCCAACGATGAGCCACTTCACCTCATCGCCGCCTCGAGTCATCTCAATCGGGGCCTCCTTCGTAATGCGCATTGGCGGCGTTATCCCCCAGACTCCATTCCCCTCGACTGTCATATTCCTTGCGGAATTGAGATTATCGGACTTCCCACCGCCGACTCCAATAGTATCTATCCCCTCGAACCCCTCTTGGCCGCCGAGTATATTGTCTTAGCAGACCCCTTGCAATATCATCTCCCTCTCACTCAGCAACAGGTGATTGCAGTTCCCTATCAGGTCTTTACAGAATCCTGGGCGATCGCCGATGATTTTGAGAGACTGCCCCAAACCTTCGCCCTCGATGGGAATGTCCGCGTCTCCCTCTACCAGCGACGACGGCCAACCACTTGGCCAACCGCTGTCAAAACCCTAATTGAGATGCAATCCCGATTCCGCGATCGCCCCGGTTTACAATCAGACTGGGTCAATCTCACCCCAAACACCCCCCTCAGCGGCCAATATCAAGGCAGCAATCCCGCGAACTTGAGCCTAGAGACGCTCTCCCAACCCGTCCATCTCCTCTATATCGGCAACGTTGCCAATCCCCGGCGCGTCACCGTCGAGATGACACCCACCCCCGAGGCCGTTCCCATCTCGGTGCAACTCCTGAACGCCAACGGTGACCCCATCACGTCTCCCCAGCCATTCCGGGAATCCCCATTCCGGGAATCCCTCAGTCTCACCCCCGCCGACGACGCGGCCTATCTGCGGCTAACGCTCACCCCAACCCATCCCACCCCCGTTACGTTAGAGAATCTCAAAGTTCGTTGATGACCCAACTCCGCGCCAGCGATGGCCTCGCCGCTCTCCTCCTGCTGCTGACCGTTGTCAGCCTCGTTATCCGCTACATCACTCCCGAAACGGGATTTTACTGGTGGGATTACGCCGACTATCATAACTACGCCATTCTCATGGCCGAGGCCTTCAACCAGTCCCCCAGTGACGGCTGGGAGTTCCTGCGTCAAAGCCTGAGCCAACAGAAAAATGGCCTGCATATCTTGCCACTCCTACCCATTATCCAGTTAGGAGACCATCGTCGCCTGGCCTATATTCTCAGTCTGGCCCTTGTCTACCTCATCCCGTTTTCTCTGGGAATGGGGGCCATTGCCACAGAACTCCCCTTGCGCCATTTAGGCCAGTGGGGAAAACGACCTGTCTTTTGGTTCACCACCGTTTTAACCCTACTCTTGCCCATGACCTGGATTCCCATGTTGCGCGGCTATCCCGACATTGGCGGCGCGATGGTCTTGGTTTGGGCAACTTGGCTCTATCTGCGCTATCCCCGCCTCCGGCAACCTTGGCAAATTCTGGCCCTGGGGGCGATGATTGCCCTCAGTATTCTCCTACGTCGTCATTTTGCCTATGCTGCCTTAACCTTGTTGCTGGCGGCGGCCCTATCGCAACGTTTCGGCTCTCGGAAAGATTGGCAAAAATCCCTAATTCTGTGGTTACGATTGGCGATGGTGGGCATCGTCAGTCTAATTGTGATGGCTATCGTTGCCCCGGAGTTCACTCAGAAGGCGATGACAACAGATTTTAGCAGTCGCTATCAGCTTTGGAGTCTGCCGCTGGGGGTAATGCTCTCGCGCACGGGAGCCGCTTACGGTTGGGGACTTTGGGCCATGGCCATCGTGGGATGGCTCGTCAGTCAGCGTTGGGGCCAGCTCGGTTGGCGGGTTGTGGGGATGGCGGCCGGGTTATCGTTAGCCGTTGTCTTGCTGAAGTTGCGGTATGGCAATCTTCACTACACGCTACATCTAACGCCTTGGTTGGTGTTGGGCCTGTTGGCGTTCACTGAAGTTTTACTCGATAGGGTGCAACGGCGTTGGGGATTGGTGCTGTTGGGGGCCTATGTGCTGGTGAATTTCTCGTCGGGGTTGGGGATGCTGTCAACTGGGATGTCGCCGTTGGTTTCGGATTCTCCCTCGGAATCGGTTTTGGCCCGAGTTTCCCTCAAGCCTCTGTTGGCCAAGGCTCACCCCCCTTTGGTACGACAGGATACGGCGGAATTGGAGCGTCTGTTGCTACGGTTACAGGCGTTGAGCCAGCAGCAGCAAACTATTGCTCTGTTAGCGGCCTCGAATCAGGTGAATGCGTCGATGTTTCAGTCGGAGGCGTTTCAACGATTTGACAGTTCGTTGACGTTACTCCCCGTTGCCATTTTTGATGGCCCCGTCTCTCCCTTGGAAACGGTGTCAGAGGCGGACGTGGTGATTGTGGCGACGCCGCCGCAACTGATTGAGTTGCAGGATGAACAGGTGGTGCGATCGCAATCTCAGACTATGATACGCCTAATATCGGAGGCGTTTATTCAAAATCAAACCATTGCTGAGGAGTTCCGCCGCCTCCCAGACTCGTTTGAGTTGCAAGGAGGGGTTCAACTCTGGCTCTATGAGCGGCGTCAGCCTACGGCGGCTGACGTAGACACCCAAAGCCAGTAGGATAGCCGTTGATAGTCAGAAAAACTCCTTCATCGGGATGTTCTCAGGATTTAGCTATTGTTAACCTGTTAATTCTTGCTCATGAGACTTTTTGCCTGGTTCCTGCTGGGGCTAGTATTACGATGTATCGGTTTAGGAACCTTGCCCCCTTGGACCGATGAATGTGCCACCCTCGTCTTTAGTTTGGGGAATAGCTTTCTTGAGGTTCCGCTGAATGAGTTTATCTCCCCACAGCAGTTACTCGAACCGTTACAACGCTCATCAACGGCGGGTTTGGGGGATGTCTGGCAGCATCTGATGAGCGAAAGCACCCATCCACCGCTCTATTTTTTGTTAAACCATCTCTGGCTGCAAGGGTTTCCCCAAGAGCAGCTTCTTTGGGCCAGTCGGGCCTTTTCGGCGTTGTGGGGCGCTCTGACGATTCCGGCGCTTTATGGCTTGGCGAAACGCTCTTTTGCTTCAGAGACGGTGGCTCAGTTCGCGGCGGCGTTGATGGCCTTGTCGCCCTTGGGGATTTTCTTGGCTCAGGAAGCACGCCACTATACCTTAGCTATTTTACTGGCGATCGCCTCGTTTTATGCCTTTACCTTAGCCATTGAAAGTTTGATACATAGCCATTCCCCGGCCCGCCAATGGCTCTGGGGTTGGACGTTTCTCTGGATTGTGGTTAATGGCTTGGGAATTGCCGTCCATTACTTTTTTGGTTTAGTTCCCCTCATTCAAGGACTGGTTTTAGGCAAACATTGGCTACAGGGATGGTTACACGAGCCAATTCCCCGCACCGCTAAACCCTGGCGAGGGGTAGGCGTGGCGGCGGTGGGAACGGCGGTGACTGGACTGGTTTGGCTGCCGGTTTGGGGACGATTTGCGGACAGTGATTTAACGGATTGGGTGACGGATGGCGACTTGGGTGTTTTTCCACCTCTGGGACGGACGATTTTATGGTTGGTGTCGATGGTGTTGATGGCGCCTCTGGATGCGTTGGTGTTCCCTCTTTGGTGGATTGTGATTACGGGATTGGTATTACTATTTATTCTCTGGAAACTTTGGCAGTTACTAGAGGTGTTTGCCCCGCACCATCCTCCTCAATCTAGGATTTGGCTGGAGGTGTGTCTTGTGGGACTTTTCCTATTTTTAGGAATTACCTATTTAACCGGTAATGATTTAACCTTAGCACCGCGCTTCTTTTTCCCACTGTTGCCGGTTGTGATTTTAATCCTTGCATCTGGCTTGGAGTCAGCCTGGAAACGTCAGCCAAAACACGTTTATATCCTCGCTGGAATTGCACTTTTAGGAAGTTTAAGTGTGGTGACCAATTTCAGTTATTTGCAACATCATCGCGGCGATCGCCTGGCGCAAGTTATCCGCCAAACCTCTGATGTACCGGTGGTTCTAGCCACAACGCACAAGCATCATGGACAGACTGGACGCTTGCAGTCCATTGCCTGGGACTTAGCTAAATTCAACTTTCCTCATCCGCAAATGTTTTTACTTGCCCATCCTAAACCCAGCTATTATCCAACTGATATTTTAGCACAAGAACTACAAAACATACCACCTCCATTTGACGTTTGGTATATCAATTTTCATGCCCACAAATTAGGCGATCGCGGTGGACAATTCGACGCCAATGAACCCATTGGACAACGAGTTCCACGTCATCAACTTCCCAAAATCAATGGCTACCGTTATGACCTCGTTCGTTACCGTTAAGCCGTATGTCAAACATCCGCAGATTGGTTCAGAGACATGAGAACTTATCCCGAGTTCTCCTCATCGCCATCGTTTATAGTCTCGTCGCCTTATTGGGGATGCAACTGGCGGTCCTCCCCGGAGATGTGGCCACCGTCTGGGTTCCGGCGGGATTTAGCCTCGCAGTGACCCTCCTTTGGGGTCCCAAAGTCTGGCCAGGAATCCTCATCGGCGCGTTTAGCACCTATCCCATTCTCAACCCCAGTCCCGTGAATTTAGCCATTGGCGTTGTCACCGCCACGGGAAACACCCTAACGGCTCTGGTTGGCGCTCATTTAGTGCAACGCTTCACTCACCGTCCCTATCCCCTTCATCACACCAATCATGTCTTTCTCTTTATCATTTGGGGAGGACTCATCAGTCAACTCATCAGCGCAACCTTTGGGGTAACGGCGCTGTGGGTTGCACAATGGATTAGCGGCTCAGAATTTGGCCATGTGTTTCTCACCTGGTGGATAGCGAATGTGACGGGTGTGATTATTTATGCACCTTGTCTTTTGGTTTGGTTTACGCCAACTCAACAACGAAATACTAGGGGTATTAAGAATTTTTTAAGACAAAATTTATTAGAGATTTTAGCTTGGCTAATCTTAGCAGCTATTGTTGTAAAATTTGCCTTTTTTGAACAAGCGCCCATCGAATATCTAATGATGCCATTATTGGTGTGGGCGGTGTTTCGCTTCCCCGTCACCTGGACCACATCGGCGCTGGTGCTGACGACCTCTCTGGCGGTGATTGGAACGGTTCAAGGACGCAGTATTTTTGTCCGAGATAATCTCAATGCTTCGTTACTCTTTTTAGACTCGTTTATTGCTGTTATCTCCATTGCGGTTTTAGTGTTAATCGCTATCTTAAATGAACGAACTCAAGCGGTTTGTGACCTTAAAAATGCGAAACAAGACCTGGAAATTCGTGTTAAAGAGCGAACTCAAGAACTCTCAGACGTTAATCAACAACTCGAACAGCAACAACTCTATTTAAAACAGCAAGCTGACTCTTTAACCAATGCATTATCACAACTCAAACGAACCCAAGCTCAACTCATCCAGAATGAAACCATGACCGGGTTAGGTCAGCTTGTGGCGGGTGTCGCTCATGAAATCAATAATCCGATTGGATTTATCCACAGTAATCTCACCCCAGCTCAGGAGTATTTTGAGGATATCCTCAAATTGCTGTTACTCTATCAAGCTAAAACTCCAAAACCTGACCCTGAAATTTTAGAGTTTATGGAGGAGATTGATTTTGAGTTTCTGCAAGAGGATTTTCTGAAACTCATTACCTCGATGCGCTCTGGCTCAGAGCGTATCCAACGAATTGTCCTCAGTTTACGGAATTTCTCTCGTTTAGATGAGGCGGAACTAAAAGCCGTCGATATTCACGATGGCTTAGATAGCACGCTTTTGGTTTTGCAGCATCGTTTACGAGATGCAGGCTCTCCGTGTTCGATTCAAGTGGTTAAACATTATGGTCAATTGCCGAAAGTTGAATGTTTTGCAATTTATATCAATCAAGTTTTTATGAATATCATCAATAATGCGATTGATGGAATTTTAACCAGACAACAGACTGAAACGACTCCGATACAGGGAATAATTCAGTTGGAAACTCGTCTATTTAATGACTCTTTGGTGCAAATTCTGATTTCTGATAATGGAATTGGGATTAACCCCGAGCATCAGACGAGAATCTTTGAGCCGTTTTTTACCACTAAGGATGTGGGACAAGGAACTGGGTTGGGGTTGTATAATAGCTATGAAACGATTGTGACACAACATGGGGGAAGTCTCGTCTGTGATTCGACGCCAAATCAGGGGACTCGCTTTGAGATTACGTTACCTATTTGCAAGTGAAATCCAAGATATTATCCCGTGAGTTTACCTGATACAACGACCACAAAACGCTTTATAATACTGTAACTGAAAACCCGTCAAAGAACAATGGTAACCGAGTCGATTTCTGAACGTATTTCTGAACGTATTATTGTTGCCCTAGATGTCCCAGATTTAGAGACAGCAATTTCCCAAGTCGCTCAACTCCCAAATGTGCAATTTTGGAAAGTTGGGCTGGAACTTTTCATCAGTGCCGGTCCTCCCATTCTCGACCATCTCAAAGCACGAGACAAACGCATCTTTTTAGACCTAAAACTTCATGATATTCCCAATACCGTCGCCGGAGCCTGTCGCTCCGCCGCTCGCTACGGCGTGGACTTGCTGACCCTACACGCCACCGCCGGCCGGCCCGCCCTAAAAGCCGCTCAGCGGGCGCTAGAAGAGGGTGCAGCCGCCGCTGGACAGCCTCTACCGAGGGCGATCGCCATCACCCTCCTCACCAGCCTCAACGCCCGCGAACTGGCCTTTGACCTTCAGGTTCCCATCGAACTCCCCGAATATGCCCTGAAAATGGCTCTCTTAGCCCAGGAGTCCGGGTTAGCAGGAGCCGTTTGCTCCCCCCAGGAAGCCCAGCAACTGCGACAAATCTGCGGTCGTGAGTTCCTCCTTGTCTGCCCCGGTGTTCGTCCCTCCTGGGCGGTTTCAGGCGACCAACAACGGGTCATGACCCCCCAGGAGGCGTTGCAAGCGGGAGCCAACTATCTCGTGATGGGTCGCCCGATTACCCAGGCCGACGACCCCGCCGCTGCTTTCGATCGCATCTGCGAGGATCTCAGTTAAACTCTGAGTTCGGCTCAGTTCAACTGAATCGACTGAACTAAGCCCCCGGTTTTTTAACGTTGTAATCCTCATGAGATAGCACCGACTGGGGAATGACAAAGTCCCCATCATCTCGGCAAATCATGCGATAATTACGAGTGATGGGGATACTAATAATTTGGCGATCGTGTCTCATGCGCTTACCATTAAAGTCTCGATAACTTTGCTGTTGGGCTAAACCCGACATAATATCCCTAGCCTTTAAGACTACATATTGAGGGAGCGATCGCAAATCAATATCATCCTGCTCAAACGTCGCTTCCCAGGCTTTCTTTTCAAGTTGCTTTTGTTGCAGAGCTTGCCATTGTTTCTCTTGCTCACGTCGTTCCTGCTCACAGCGATGACAGGTTTTGCCATAGCCTTTATGTCCACAGGGAAATGTTTTTTTTCGTCGTTTAGCCATAAACCTCTTTAACGGGACTCTCTAGTTGGACGCCACTCTGATAGCGATACACAAACAATGACCAACAACCAACAAGAAAAGCGTATTCTCGTCTTAACTTGACTCGTGGCATCGGTTCGATATCATCGAGCTACTGCTATCCATCCCCTCATCATCACCGGTCAATGTCATTTAGCAACGTCATTTGGCAACATCATTTGGCAACGAATGGTTGCAAAATGCTTGCCAAACTAATGCCCAGAAACAACTGAGTTGCCATTGAATTGCACCATGACATTGCTTAAGCTGATGGTCAGGATGCTGAGTAATTCTATTTTAAAGCAACATGAACCTCGACCTATTCTGCCCATGACATCCAACCCAGCCTTCAATCCCTCCTCCCCACGAACCATCTGGATTGCTCGCCATGGCCATCGCTACGATTTCCAATATCCCGAATGGTTTGAAACCGCTCCCCGACGCTATGACCCCCCCCTCTCGGAACTGGGATTGCAACAGGCCCAAGAACTCGCCGAGCGACTTGAGCGAGACGCAACACCGGGACAACTGACCATTTTTAGTTCCCCCTTCCGCCGTTGTGTCACCACGGCCCATGCGGTGGCCCAACAGTTAGAGGTTCCCCTTTATCTCGAATCAGGAATCGGCGAATGGCTCAATCCGGAATGGATGACAGAAAGGCCCGAAATCGCCTCTCCCGAGGAGTTACAGACGCAATTTCCCCGCCTTGACCTCAACTATCGCTCCCACCTCCATCCCCACTATCCCGAAGCCAGCGAACAGCAATGTTGGCGACGTTCCGGGGACACCGCTCGTCATCTGGTGGCTCAAACCTCGGGAGATATCCTCTTTGTCGGTCATGGAGCCACCGTCGCCGGGATGACCCAAGCACTGCTGAGTCAACCGGTCGAGATTCAGGCCGCCTGCTGTAGCTTAGTGCAGTTCACCGAGACTGACGGCGGTTGGCGTCTCGACCTCAAGGGAGACACCAGCCATCTGAGTCAGAGTGAAACCCAAGTCCGATTCAATTGAGCTGAGGCTTGGAGACAGATTTGAGCTTAAATTAGCTTAAATTAGCTTAAATTGAAAGGGAAACTCTATCGAGTCAAGTCTGTATGAGCGTTGTCCTCGCCGGTGATATTGGCGGAACCAAAACCATTCTACGATTAGTCAAAGTCACGCAAGACCAAGACTGTCCCCAATTGAAGCTGCTCCATGAGCAGAACTATCCCAGTCAGGACTATCCTGATTTGGTTCCCATTGTCAAAGCTTTTTTGCAAGAGGCCGATTACTCCGGCGAGGTGCGTCGGGCCTGTTTCGGGATTGCTGGCCCGGTGGTCCACAACAGCTCACAATTGACGAACCTCTCTTGGTCCTTAGACGGAACCCGCCTCGCGGACGAGTTGACCATTGAGGCGGTCACGTTGATTAACGACTTCGCCGCCATCGGCTATGGGGTTCTCGGACTTCAGCCTCAGGATTTACATGTGCTTCAGGAGGCCGACCCCAGCCAGAAACAGCGAACCGACGCGCCGTTGGCAGTTCTCGGGGCAGGAACGGGACTGGGGGAGTGTTTTCTCATTAGTCAGGGAAAACAGACCTATGTGGGGGCAACAGAGGGCGGACATAGCGATTTTGCACCCCGCACCCCCCTGGAATTTGACCTCTTGGATTATCTCAAAACCAGCCAGTCTCTGAAGCGAGTGTCGGTTGAACGGGTGGTGTCGGGCCAAGGGATTGTCTCAATTTATCAGTTTTTGTGCGATCGCCATTTCCAAAATCATCCGAACAAGGGTCAGATGCTGACGGCGGAAACTCCCGCCGCCGCCATTTCGAACGCCGCTCTCGATGAATCTGACGAGATTTCTCAGAAAACCATGGAGATGTTTGTCTCAGCCTATGGAGCGGAAGCGGGGAATTTAGCCCTAAAATTGTTGCCCTATCGAGGTCTTTATATCGCCGGAGGGATTGCTGCAAAAATCCTGCCACTTCTGCACCGCAATGATACCTTTATGACGGCGTATTTGGATAAGGGACGAGTGAGTCCGTTGCTCGAAGACATCCCGGTTGAGGTGGTTTTAGAGCCGAAGGTTGGCTTGATTGGTGCGGCGATTTGTGCTGACCAAAATGTTTAATGTAGGGTCTCCAAGCAATCTCGTTAAATGGGGTGTTTGGGGTATTTAATTGTAGGGGTGAATGGTGTTCAGCGAGGTATAGTCGAGGTGCTGTTCACCCCTAA
>SIHH01000401.1 GCA_004299065.1 Phormidium sp. SL48-SHIP
CTAACAACTCTAGATCGCCCCAATCTCTATCTTCCGGCAACGGGTTGGGATATTCCCAATCTCAACATTGAGTTTACGCTGTTAAAGGTCGAACAAGACGGTCATTCCTGGAAGCCTCTCCTCGAAGCCTTAGAAATCCCTGAACTAGACCCATTGACCTTTATTGAAGACTGCTTACTGCAAGAATATCCCTATTTCTCGGAACAGGAGCAACGAACAGCGTTGGCTTGGATTCGGGATAACTTCCCTCCGCAAAAATTAAAGGGGAAGAAATTAGAGGGACTGTCTTTATCTGTCTGGCGAAAATTGCAACAAGCTCGCTTGATTCGCTGTGAAGATGGACGGTTGCGAGCAGCGAGGGATTTATATCATCCTGAACAGCGATTCTTCGAGGAGATTTTTGGCGATCGCATCCACTTCCCCGACCTCAACTTTTATCAGGATAATCCCCCAAAATGGTTGGATTTCTTGTCTCAGTTAGGGATGCAAGACAACGTCAGTGCCACGGATTGGCTCGCCGCGTTAGATCAATGTCTTGACAGCAGTAACCCTCAAAATTTAGACGCCAGTTACCCCCTGTTGCAACAACTTTGGCACTATCTCCTAGAAAATTGGTCAGATTTACAGGAAACTCCCGTCACAACCGACAAACAATCTCTGGCGGATGTGTTGCGAGAACGTTGCTGGCTCCCGGTGGAACGCAATCCCGAGCGGTTGCAAGCCTACGCCGCAGCACCGATTCCTCCATCTCGACTGTTTCAACCGCGAGAGGTTTGTTGGGAAGAGGAAGCGACGTTGGCGATTACCTCAAAACCCTTAGTTCTCTATCGCCAGGATGAGGTTTCCAACACGATTCAAATGGCGTTAGGCTTTGAAAAGGTGACATTTGAACAGGTGTGCGATCGCCTCGATGGAATTGTAACCCTCTGGGAACAGTGGTTCACCCACCCCGAGTCAGCCAATCCCACCGCCAAGGTGTTCGACTCCGCCAAGGCTATCTATGGCTATCTCTATCGTTATTTCAACAACTCCCGCCACCGCCAGCAAAGCCATTCGCCGCAACTTCAGGCCCGTTTTGCCAATCGCTGTTGTATCTGGGATGAGGGAACGCAACGGTTTTGGAAACCCCGCCACTGTTTCACCCAAGCGGTTCCCTTCTTTGGTTCGCGACGGGTTGAGATTTCCCTAGACGGCTTCCCAGAGTTGGGACTTGATTGGCTCTATCCCTTGTTGGGAGTTCAGAAAACGCCGACCGTTGCCGATTATCAGGAGTTTTTGCAGCAGTTAGCCGCTGAGTTCGGGGAAACGCCGTTAACAACGCTCGAAATTCCCCAGGTGTTGACGGTGTTGCAACGCTTAGAGGCACAATTGGCTCTGGAAACGACGGAGGGAAGCCTCTCAATTCCCCTGTTGACGGCGGCGGAATCGTTGCGAGAGGCGGAGACGGTGCTGATTCCCGATGCGACGTGGTACAAACCCTATGTGCAACCGCAGCGATTGCTGCATCCTCAGGTGTCGCCGCAACTGGCGCGTCGCCTGGGAGCCGGTTCTCTGTTGTGGGATGTGGTGGAAGAGCCGGGAGAGGTGACGCCAGTGGAGGACGAGGCGGTAAAAGGGGTGCAATGGTGCGATCGCTGGCAAAAAACCATCAATTCTCCCCAGTTTATCCAGGGATTGCAGCGATTATTAGCTCAGGAGGGGAAAGATTGGACTGCATTGGTTGGCGATCGCCTTCAGTCACTCCAGGTTCAACTGGCGACTCAGATTAATATGACCCTTTTCTGGCGTGGGGAACCCTTGGCGGAGAATGTCCCCGGAACTCATTATTATGACCCCCTATCCGATAGCATATTTTTGGCAAATTGTCAAGCCCCTACCATTGCGTTATCCTATTTGACGGATTCGCTGAATCAGCAATTAGGGAAATTGGCGTTGGGGAATCTGCTGCATCTGGCGGTGATGATTGACACGAAACCTCGACAAATCCCTGGATTGTTGGATCAGTTGCGGGTGGGGAGGTTACCGGAAATCCAGGAGGAGGATGTCGCCGCTTCGCCGTTGGATTGGACCTGGGTGGAGGCGTTTTATCAAGGGTTGGGCTATGCTCAGGTGGAGCGATTGTCGGGTGATGTGACGCGGGTGCGTTGTTCTGGGGGAACCGCTGGGGAGGTGGTGGCAATTGTGAAATGTCTTGTCGTTGACGATGAGGCGGATGGGTTGATCTTACAGTTAACGGAAGAGGAATGGCAGACGATTCTCATGTATCCTGAACCTCGGCAGTTGCAGCTTCTGATTGGGGTGGTTGAGTTGGGTGCAATGACGCGGCTGATTCTGATTCGCGAGGTGGTGGCGACGTTAGGAGAGAGTGAGTCTCAGGTGAAGGCGAACACCGGTGAAACCCCGATTCGTTTAGAGCATTTACCGGGTCATGAAATGGCTCAGTTATCGGTCAATTTGTCAAGTATTTTAGCTCAGGTGCAGTCGGAGATGATTCAGGAGTATCCGGGGATTTA
>SIHH01000067.1 GCA_004299065.1 Phormidium sp. SL48-SHIP
TCTTCCCTTCTTCCCCCCTATCCCAACTGCTAAGATTCTCCTAGCGAGGAATTCTCTGAACCCTCTCATCTGATGGCAATCCTTTGTTGTAAATTGTGGTAGCTCACTCGTTTTTACTCGAACAAGGTCGGTGGCGCCTAGAAGGCAACTGGCTCGAACGCTCAAACCCGCCCATTACCGTGACGGGTCGCACCATTGTGGCTTGGGGACAAGATAACTGGTATAGCATGGTCACCAAACTCACCTTCCCAAACCGAGAACGGCAAGAAATCACCTGTCAATATCGGGGCCGCCTCGATGGTGGGGAACGTCAATATACATTTGTTCTGCAACATAGCGAATTAGGGCGCGTCGAGGGAGAAGGTTGGATTACCCCCGCCGCCATTGTCCAACGCTACTGGACTCTCAACGACAAACAACGCCGCAGTGGCTTTGAAACCCTCAGTCGTCTCGACAACGGCAAATACGCCCTCTCCGGCGGCATGATGGCCGGCCTACACCTCACCAGTGCCATGGATGCAACGTTAGTTTTGCAATACAGCTAACCCTACCCTCTTGCTAGCTTACCTCTTACCTCTTACCTCTTGCCTCTTACCTCCTCACCAAGCGATCGCATTTCCCCACTTGCCCTCAAAAATTTGGAAAAACTGCTGTAAAATTAACCTGGCTTACTCTAGCTTCTCCTCAACCGAACGCATTTTTAACCAACCTAGCCGTCTTTACACGCATCCTGTATGACCGTCATCAGCCCCGATAAAACCGCTCTTGATCTTGAACGCGCCAACCAGCATCTAGCCAACGCCAACGCCAGTGAAATTGTGGCCTGGGCAGTCGAAACCTTCGGTGATGGCCTCGTCATGAGTAGCAGTTTTGGGATTCAAGCGGCGGTGATGTTGCACCTTGTCACTGAAATCAAACCCGATATCCCTGTGATTTGGGTTGACACCGGCTATCTTCCCCGAGAAACCTATCTTTTCGCCGAAAGCCTACGCCAACGGCTGAATCTCAATCTACAGATCTATCAATCTCCCATGAGTCCCGCCCGCATGGAAGCCCTCTATGGCAAACTCTGGGAACAAGAAGACGTGGCGGCCCTCAATCGCTACGATGCTATCCGCAAAGTTGAACCCATGCAGCGGGCCTTACGAGAACTCGGGGCCACCGCTTGGTTAGCCGGGTTGCGGGCCAACCAAACCCAGCATCGCAGTAACCTGCGTCCCGTGGAACAACAAGGGGACTATTATAAAGTCTTCCCGATTCTTGATTGGTCATCGAAAGATGTCTATGAGTATCTCACGGCCCACGATTTGCCCTACCATCCCTATTTTGACCTCGGTTACACCACCGTCGGTGATTGGCATTCGAGTCGTCCCGTCACCGCCGATGATGACCATGAACGCGACACCCGCTTTCACGGACTTAAGCAAGAATGCGGCTTACACCTCCCCGAAAGTGACGGCGAATCCGAAAGTCTCGATTCAAGTTTACTCTAACCTCTACCCTCAATATGTCTTCTTTTCGAGATGTTGTCGGATATTTCCGCGCCTATCGTCGTTCGGCAATTCTCAGCATCCTCCTGACTGGGGGCTTTGAAATTCTCGATTTAGCCGTTCCCTATGCCGTTGGACAAATCCTCAATGTTCTCTCGGGACAAACCCTCGATCAATTTTCCCAATTCCTCGTTAATACCACCGCCAATATCCTCAACTTAACCCCCACTCGCAACTTGGAATTGGGGGTATTTGTTGGCATTATTTTTGTTATTTCTGTATTACGCGCCCCCTTACAACCCTGGTTTAGTGGTTGGTTTCACTGGTTTATTGCCCTCAAAGCACGTCAAGATAAATCCAAATCTGTTGTGGCGAAAGTGCTTGAGTTACCCCTCAACTTTTACGACGAAAACAACCCTGGACGCATTGCCGGACGAGTCGCCAAAGGTATTACGAACTACACGTGGACATACCCAGAAATTGCCGGGCAGTTTCTCCCGAAACTCATCCGTGTTTTGGGGGTTTTTATCATTATTGCCCTGATTGAACCCTGGGTGGCGCTTGTCTTTGGGCTTTCTTTTATTGGTATTCTTGGCTTTAGTTTACGCCATTTAAGAGCAATTGTCCAGAAAGAAAATGCCCTTGATCGCTACCTAGAAAATATCGATAGCCGCACTTCGGAAATTATCACCAATATCAAAACGGTGAAATCCTTTGCCAACGAAGGACGAGAATATAAGCGCCAACAACAACGAATCGATCGCGCCCATTATTTCACCATTCACCGCATTCACCGTCAATATGTCCTCCTCGACACCTGGCGGCGTACCGTAATTCAACTCTCCCTATTTGGCATTCTCGTCATGACACTCTGGGCCACGGTCAACGGACAGATTTCTCTAGGGCATTTTATCACTACCTTCACAATCTCCAGTTACGCCTACGCAGAACTGCGCCCCCTCAGTCTAATTGCTGAAGTGTTTGCCCGCCGTTATAGTTCCATGTTGCGCTTTCATGAGTTACTGAATGCACCCTCGGGACAAGATGCGGCCCGTTTAGAGTTGGATCATGCTCGGGAGAATTCCTATCACTTCAAAGGGGCGATTCAGTTTAAACACGTGGTCTTTGGTTACAACCGGGAAATGCCAATTTTGAAAGGAATTGATTTTGCCATTCAACCCCGGCAAACAGTGGCATTAGTCGGGCGCTCGGGTTCTGGGAAATCGACGCTGGTTAAGCTTCTCTTTCGCTACTTTCAACCGGATTCGGGGCAAATTTATCTCGATGACCAAGATATTCAATCCCTAGATGTGGGACAGTATCGCCGCCGCTTGGCGATTGTTCATCAAGATGTGGATATCTTCAATGGCACTCTTTTAGATAACCTCAAATATGGGAATCCTGAGGCAACTTGGGAACAGGTTAAATCGGCTTGTGCGATCGCCCGTGTGGATGAGTTTATCCCAGAACTTCCCCGAGGCTATGCTACCGTCGTCGGCGAGCGCGGTGTCCGACTCTCCGGAGGACAGCGCCAACGGATTGGCATTGCCCGCGCCTTAATCGTCGAACCAGATATTCTCGTTTTCGATGAAGCGACATCTAGCTTAGATTACGAGTCAGAACGCTCGATTCAGCAAGCCATGCACTCGATTTTTGGCACGCGCACCACTCTGATTATCGCTCACCGCCTCAGCACGATTCGCGATGCTGATATGATTGTTGTCCTCGATAATGGCGCGATCGCCGAAATTGGCTCCCACGACGATCTACTCTCCCAAGGTGGACTCTATCGCCGACTTCACGATCTCTCTGAAAGCGGAGACTTGCTCGACTAATCTTCCTCCTAGAAATGTTCAAAATTTCTTCCAAAAACTCTTGACAGTCTCTCAAGAGACGGGTTAAAATGAAATCAGAAATACAAATAAAGTCTTAGCCCGCCTCGGGTAGCACCAAATTTTCCGACGGTTAGGAGCAAGGCTTCGCGGCCCCGGTGCGGGCCGCGCAAAGCCAAACATCTAGGCTGCGCAATTTTTTTTTAGGTCTCCCAAAAAAATAATGAACGGTCCCCCTAACTCCCCCCTCAACCCACGCATCTGTATTGTGGGCGGTGGTTTTGGAGGAGTTTATAGTGCCTTAGCCTTAGCCAAAATCTCAATCTTGCAGCAATGGGAAATCGTCTTAATCGACCAACGCGATCGCTTCGGGTTTAATCCCCTCCTCTACGAACTCCTTAGCGGAGAACTCGATCCCTGGGAAATCGCCCCACCCTACCTGCGGCTGCTGCGAAATTGGCGGATTACCTTTTACTGCGATCGCGTCCAAGCCATTGACTTGAATGCTCGCCAAGTCCAACTACGCGATCGCGGACCCCTAAACTACACCTATCTTGTCATCGCCCTCGGAGTTGAGAGCATTATCCCGCCTCACCCCGACGTTTTAACCTTCCGCAGCCTAGCCGACGTGGAGAAACTTGACGCAGAACTCGAACGATTACAGCATCACCCCTCCCTAGACATTAGTATCGTCGGTGCTGGAGCGAGCGGTGTCGAATTGGCCTGTAAACTGTCAGATCTCCTGGGCGATCGCCATCAAATCCATCTCATCCACCGTGGCACACACCTGCTACCACAATTTACCCCCCAAACCCGCCACGTCGCCGAGCGAGCCATTCACCAACGTCAGATCCGCCTCAGCCTAAACACCAGCGTCGAGGGGATTCAACGTCAGGGCGACTTTCAGCTTCACCTCAAGCAACAAGACCAATCCTTCAAAGAAACAAGCCATCTGGTGATCTGGACCGCCGGAACCCAAGCCAATCCTCTGATTTATACCCTCCCTGGCGGCGATCGCGGCCAACTTCAGGTCACCCCCGAATTACAACTAACCCGCTACCCCGAAGTTTTCGTCCTCGGAGATGTAGCCGCCACCCCCTTTCCCAACACCGCCCAAGTCGCCTATCAACAAGCACCCCACGTCGCCCAAAACATCAAATCCTACATCTTCCAAAGTCCTCTTAAACCCTTTCAATATAAACATATAGGGGAAATGCTCACCCTCGGCATCCACAACAGCGTCGTTCGCAGCTTCGGCATCACCATGAACGGAAGATTAGGCCATCTCATCCGCACCTTAACGTATATCCAACGACTTCCCACCCTCAAACAAAGCCTACGTGTCTTTGCTCACCGTCTCAAACGAGTCTTCCGTCGGCCATCCCGCTGAGTCGGGCCGGATTGGCCAACCCAGGCGCGTCGGCTGTTCATAGACATACCGCAACGTCGCCAGATCTCGGGCTGAAATCATCGGGGGACGACGAACCTGGGAATAATACATCACATCCGTAGGGCGATCGCTATGGCCCCAAATCCCCAGAGCATGACCCAACTCATGACGCAGAGCCGCCTGAGCCGCCTCAGTTCCCTGAGTGGGACTCAGGAGAATCTCAAAGCGATGGCCGAGTCGCTGCTCCCGCCAATAGAGTTCATAGCTGACGCGGGCCGCCGCCGCACGAAAATCGTCCCCAACCCGTCGCGGGGGCGGACGACGCTGCCAAATCACAATATTCGCCCTTTCGGACTCTTCAATCTGTTGCAGGGGCAGATATTCCCCCCATTGCTCAACCACAGACATCATCTGGCTCTGCCAAGTCTCAGGAGCATTCCCATCGAAATAGACGGTAACGGGAAAGTGTGACCAAACTAAGGCTCCCACCGCCGTCTCCTGCAACTGGTCTCCATAATGCTCCTCAGCAAAGCTCGCCCGCAAAGACTCCGGCAGAGGATGAGGTTGATAGGGAACATCATCGAGGCGAATCGGATCGACGTCGGTATCCTCCCTGGCCGTCAGAGGTGCCGCTAGGGCGATCGCCAAAACAAGGGCGATCGCCGCAGCCATCCACCCTTGTCGAATCCAGCGCCATCGTCGAATCCATCTACACCCAGCCCGCACTTAAGACCACCGTACAGCCCATAAACAAAATGGTCAGAGTCCAGGTGATGCGATTGAGGGTCGTCTCAGCACTCTTGGCACTGGTAAACAGTTGAGCTTGGCCGCCAATTCCGCCAATTCCATCGCCCTTGGGAGAGTGGAGGAGGACCACCACAACCAGGCTCACCGCCGAAATCACCCAAATCAATTGAACAATCGTTTCAGTCGTCATAAGGTTACAACAAAGATCACAAAAAAGGTCACAAACATCAAGGAAAACCAGAGGCAGACTAGACTCGAACCGCGATCGGGGTTCGATTCGGATGAACATCATAACTGGCCGGAACCAGCATCGAACGTCCCGTCATTTCCGGAGGTTGCGGTAGCCCGAGAATCTGGAGAATCGTCGGAGCAATGTCCGCCAAACGACCATCATCTCGTAAAACCACCTCGCCACCATAGCCCGGAACCTTCACCCCTTCTCCTTCAATGAAAATGAAAGGAACTGGATTTGTGGTGTGAGCCGTCCAAGGGTTGCCCTTTTCATCTTTCATATATTCGGCGTTACCGTGATCGGCGGTAATCAGGGCCGTTCCTCCCACCTTGCCAATACTATCCAATAAACGGCCCAAACAGCGATCCACCGCAGTAATCGCCTCGACAGAAGCATCCATCATCCCCGTATGGCCCACCATATCTGGGTTGGCGTAGTTAATCACGACCAGAGAATAGACCCGTTGCGCGATCGCCTCGACGGCCACATCGGTCACCTCTTGGGCCGACATCGCCGGAGCGCGATCATAAGTGGCCACCATCGGCGAGTTAATCAAATGGCGATCTTCCCCCTCAAAGGGCGTTTCCCGACCGCCATTGAAGAAATAGGTCACATGAGCATATTTTTCCGTTTCTGCGGTGCGGAACTGTTTTAAACCATGATCCGCAATCACTTCCCCGAGAATATTGGTCAAGTTTTGCGGCTCAAAGGCCACCCAAACCGGGAAACTGGGATCATACTGAGTAAACGTGAGGAAATTCAGCGGCACATACTCACGCTCAAAGGCCTCAAAGTTTTCATCCACCAGGGCCTGAGTCAACTCCCGAGCGCGATCGGGTCGGAAGTTATAGAAAATCACACTATCGTTGGCTTCGATCGCCCCATCGGCCACACGAGTCGGCTGAATAAACTCATCCGTCACCTCATCAGCATAAGCCGCTTCGATGACCTCTCCCACCGACTGATCCACCTGGGTACTATTGTCCGTCATCACCCGATAGGCTTTCTCCACCCGATCCCAGCGGTGATCTCGGTCCATGGCGTAATAGCGACCACTGACGGTGACAATCTCTCCGACCCCAACCTCATCGAGATGTGCTTGGATTTTGCGGATAAAGGCGCTTCCCGAGTGGGGATTCGTATCCCGACCATCGGTAATCGCATGGATGCAAACCTCGTCGATATTTTCAGCTTTAGCGAGACTGATTAATCCCAGCAAATGGTCAATATGGGAGTGAACCCCACCGTCAGAACATAAACCAATCAGGTGAAGCTTGCCCCCTGACTCTCGGGTCGCGTGGCAAACCTTTTGGATGGCGGGGTTCTCCCGGATCGAACCATCTTCGATCGCATCGGAAATTCGCACCAGTTCCTGAGGAACCACCCGTCCCGATCCCAGGTTCAAATGTCCCACCTCAGAATTTCCCATTTGTCCGATGGGCAGCCCCACATCTTTCCCCGATGTGCGGATCGTGGTACGAGGGTAGGCGTTCCACAGGCTGTCCATTACGGGCGTATCGGCTGCGGCAATGGAGTTATTGGTGTTTTCTTCTCGATATCCCCAGCCATCTAGAATCACCAGCACCACCGGAGACACAGGTGCTTGACTCATAATCTTGCTGCCCTTTCGCGATAAGAATTCAAACCTATGATACCACTGACCCTTCCCTCATGGTGTACCCAAAGGGCAACTTTTTAGAAATTTTTGCTAAAAATCCGCAGAGATGGTAATGAATTCATGGGAATCGGGGTCAGTTGCCTCGAATCGCACTCTCGTCTAATGGGAGACGCAAACCTGAGACCCGGAATCGGTTTTCACCACCTCCACATGGGTTTGAAACGCCTCCTTGAGATGGGGAATATGAGTCACCGCCAGGATACAAGCAAAATCCGGGGCGATCGCCTCAATGGCCGAGACGAGCCGTTCACAGCCGCGATCATCTTGAGTACCAAACCCCTCATCAATCACCAACAATTGCAACGCCGCCCCCGATCGCTGAGCCAACAGTTTCGCCAGGGCCAAACGAATCGCAAAGTTAATGCGAAAGGCCTCACCTCCAGAATAGGTTTCATAAGCCCGAGTTCCCCGCGCATCCGCAATGTAAATCTCGAGGGTATCAATGAGCTTGCGAGTTTTCTTACTGCCTTTCGAGGCCCGTTGCGTCACAAACTGCACATGGAGCTGATTGGCACTCAGCCGCGCCAAAAACTGATTGGCTTCGGCTTCTAGCTGAGGCAACACCGTCTCAATCGTGAGAGCCTGAATGCCATTCTTGCCAAAGGCCTGAGTTAACTCCTGATACACCCGATGCTGTCGTTGGCGGCTAGCCAACTGCTGCCGCTGTTGCCCTAACTGAGCCTGTTGCATCTGACGATGGTGCTGTTGTTGTTGCAATCGCCCCAACGTCGCTAACTGCTGATTTAAGTGCGATCGCCGCTGTTGCAACTGGGCCTGAATCTGGGTAATCTCCTCGGTACAATCGGGACAGTCGAGCAATGCCGCCTGAGCGGCCTCAATCTGCTCTCGCCATTGCTGTAACTCTCGGCCCCGTTGCTCTAGGCGATCGCTCACCGCCTCTAAGCGACTCTCCACCTCAGGAAGCCTCTGCTGAGCTTGCTGGAGATCTTGCCACTGCGATCGCCATCCCTCAGCCTCATCAAGCTGTTGCCGTAAGCGACGATGAGCCTGAACATCATAGTCAAGATGCTGTAGATAATGCTGCACATCTCGCAGCTCTCGGGCCGTCTCTGACTCACTCTCTAACTCTTGTAGAGCCTGCTCTGCCGCCTCTACCGCTCCCTGCAACTCGGGCCGTTGCTCCTGTAACACCTGAAACTGTCGCCGGGCCTGCTCGAGTTGAGCATTCTGTAAATCCGCCCAACGATAGCGTTCGACAGCTCCCCGAGCCAGGGCTAACTCTCGCTCATCATAATTAAGCTTGGCCAACTGCTGTGCAACACTGGCCAACTCTTCGGCGATTCCATGAGCATAATCCCCCTCCGCGATCGCCCGTGCCCGTTCCTGACAATCGGCTCGCACCTCCTGCAACAACTCCCACTCCTCCTGGGTGGCCGCCAGTTGCGCCTGTCGTTGTCCCCGTTCTTCCCGTAGCCGATCATAATCGGCCAGTTGTTGTTCGAGTTGGCGATATTCCTGGCGCAGAACCTGAATTTCTCGTTCAGAAATGGCGATCTGCTCCTGAATCAACCAGCGTTGATGGCGCAGTTCCTGATGTTGATCCTCATGTTTGTCGGCAACTAACTGCCAATGATGCTCGTCAAGGGGGCGATCGCACAGCGGGCAAGCCGCATCAGGAACCTGCAACAACGAGCGTTTCTGCTCCATCTCCTCTAAGCGTCGCTGATACTCCTGTTGACTAGCATGAAGGCCATCCAGGAAACTGCGACGTTCGAGGCCTTTCTCCTTCACTCGCTTGTGATACACCCGTAATTTGTCTAGGGCCGCGATTTGCTCGCTCACCTGAGTTAGAGCCTGTTCGAGTTCGGGCCGTTGCTCCTGACGCTGTTCGAGTTGCCGTTGTCGGTGCTGTTGCTGCTCGAGTCGGGCTTCGAGTTGCGCTCGGGCGCGATCGCGTTCGGCTTCTAACCGTTGCTGGCGTTGTCGTAACGGCGCCGCTTCACTGTGACAATGCTCTAATTCCCGTAACTCGCCTTTGGCTTGGGCCAGTTGCGCTAACCCAGCTTGAATCTCGGCTTCTCGTTCTAAACTTTGCTGTAACTGGGCCAATTGGCGATCGCAGGCCTGAAGTTGCGCCAGAGTCTGATGCTGTTGCTGTTGAGCCTTGAGTTTGAAGCGATCAAGGTCTTGACGTAGTTGCGTCTCTCGTTGGCTGGCATCTTGATAGTGACTAAAGGTTTCTGTGGCGGCTCGCTCTTGGGCCTGTAGAGCTTGATACTCCTTATAGCCTTGCTCAATTTCCCTGGCCCGCTCTAACACCGCCTTGAGCTGCGATCGCTGCTCCCTGAGTTGCTGCTGCTCCTGCTGTTCGCGCTCATAATCCCGTTGCAGGCGATCGCCGCTCGTGGCGGCCCAGTCTAACTGTTGCTGCCAACGCTGTCGCTCCGCCTGCTGTTGTTGGCGATCGTGCAACCGTTGCGTTGTCTCCTGTTGTTGCCCCTGGAGTCGTTCAACTTCAGCCTCTGTCGCCTCGAGTTGCGCCCCCAACTCCTCAGACGAGGCCAAGGTCTCCTCCAAACGCTCAACCGTCTCTTGTAACAGTTTACTTTCGGCCTTGGCCTGATTAGCAATGTCTTTAGCTTGCTCCGCGAGTCGATCATAATGATCTAACTTCAGCAAGTCCACCAACACTTGTTTACGCTGAGCCGGCTTTTTGACCATAAACTCATCAGCCCGACCCTGACGCAGATAGGCAGAACTGAGAAAGGTATCATAATCGAGTTTAAGCTGCTCAATAATCTGTTGCTGAGTGGCTCGCAGTCCCTTGCCGGTGATAGAGCGAAACCCTTGCGCCGTCTGAATCTGAAACTCCAAGGAACTCGACTGCCCCCGACGGTGCGATCGCTTAATCCGAAAAATCTGCTCTTGACATTGAAAGACAAAATCCACCCAAGCCTCAGTTTCCCCGATGCGGATAATGTCATCTTCTGAGCCAGCTCGTGACTTGCCCCAAACCACCCAAGAAATCGCCTCTAACAGTGAGGACTTTCCGGCCCCATTTTCCCCGCAAATACAAGCGGTATGCAATCCACTAAAATCTAAACTGGCCGAGTGGTAGCTAAAAAAGTTGTGAAGCGTCAGTTGCCGAGGAATCATAAGTTGACAAACAGCCAATGTCCCGAGCCTCGCCTGATGGAGTCTATCTCCCTTAGACGACTCGATGGAGGTTGAACTTTAAGGGTTAAACTTCTCACCCGATTCAAGTTAACCTCTATGGTAAAGCCCTCGGGTCAATCTTGGGAAGTTTAACCCGTCATTGGCTCTGACTTTTATGAACTTTTCTCCGTGGCAGCGCTCCTGTAGACTGAAAATTCAATGACCCCCACCTGGCATCTGCCGAGGTGGGGGAGTGACCGGAGATAACCCGGTCGTAGCTGCGAATCGGACATTAAGGTGCATACGGCAACACTTCCGGTTGCTTCTCGCGCACCTGATTATCTGTAAGGCCCTAGAATCTCAGGGAGTGGGGTCAACCCAGACACACCGTACTCACTGGCTGAAGAGACCTGTAGTTTGGGAATTATCTTCCATGCAACGTATCCCCGTTCAAAATCCGGATGGGACTCCCGCCATGCCCACTAAGCGCCATCGCGCGAGGCGCTGGGTCAAGCAGGGCCGAGCGACATGGGTCAAAACCAATCTCCGCATTAAGGCCGTGCGCCTGAACGCGGAGCCATCGGGTCGTAACACCCAACCCATCGTGGTCGGTGTCGATCCCGGCAAACTCTATTCAGGGATTGCCGTTCAATCGTCTAAGGCGACCTTATTCCAGTCCCACCTCGAACTCCCCTACCCCAAGGTGCGGGAGCGGATGGATAATCGTAGAAGGCTACGGCGTTCTCGCCGCCGTCGGCGGATTAACCGAGAGTTACCTTTCCATCTGCGGAATCATCGCCAAAAACGATTTAACAACCGGAGACAGCAGAACCTTGCCCCCAGTATCCGAGCTAACCGAGACCTCGAGTTTCGGGTGGTTCAGGAGTTATCTCGACTGTTCACCATTGCGGCTATTGGCTACGAGAAAGTCCGCGCCGACGTGGACTTGACCTCAGGTCGAAAAGGGGCAAAATCCGGTAAGGGTTTCTCACCTGTGATGATAGGGCAAGCCTACGCCCTTGAGAAAATGGAGCAGATTGCTCCGGTTTATACTCGCTACGGGTGGCAACCGGATGGCAATGGCACCGCTCAACTTCGCTCGGTTTTGGGATTAACGAAATCTCAGGATCAAGGGTTACAAATTCCCCAAACCCATGCCGTCGATGGCATTGCCTTAGCTTGTGGATACTTCGTTGAGTATCGCCCTTTCTACCGAAAACGCAGTCACGGTTGTCTTGTATTTGGACAGGTCAAGCTCACATCTGCCCCATTTGTGGTGATTAAACGCCCACCCATCAGCCGTCGGCAACTGCACCTGATGGTTCCGAGGAAAAATGGAGTCCGTCGTAAGTATGGTGGAACTGTGACTCGGCATGGATTCCGAAAAGGGGATCTGGTGCGGGCTGAAATGGCCGGTCGTGTCTCGGTCGGCTATGTCAGTGGCGATACCGCTCGGCAAGTTTCGGTTTCTGGGTTGACCTGGAAGCGCATTGGCCAGTTTAGTGCTGCCAAAGTTCAGTTACTCTATCGCGCCACGGGCATTTTAGTTAGTTGCCCGCAGAGATGGTCCGTCAGTGGGGTATTGAACCCCGCTGGCTGACGCTTGTTTCCTCCTCCACCTGCGGTGCAAGGTGGGGGTTTCCACAAGGAGTTTTTGATGAATCCTAATTCAGTTCGCTTTTTACAACATCAAGCGGCCTCACTGCTGCTCTATCAAGAGGTTTTGATGGGTGAAGCGGGGGAAGCCTTTGTCCAGCTACTCGAAACCCTCTATCGTCACGATAAACCCAGTGCCTGTGTCTATGCCTATGCTCGTTGGTTTCGGGCTTTGGTGGCTCGGGGCCAGAGTTGGCAAGATTATCTGATTCAACGCTTGCTCTACGATGACAATCCCTTTACTCGTCAGGCTCAATCCTATCCCTTCAGTGACCTCGATGCCACGCTCGTTCAGGCGGCTCGGGATGACTTGGCGGCGTTGCAACATTTGGCCACCTGTGGCGGCCCCACCCTGAGTCAATGGGTGCGTCAGGTGACCAAATCTGAGAGTTCTTTGGTGGCGATTCGAGATCGCATCGGCGAACATCCTGTGCAACTCGGGGAGACCTGGACGGAGGCCCTGCCCCAGTTAGCGGCGTTTCATCAACATCATGGTGCGGGAATTCTGGCTCAATATCATGTCTTGCGTTGGCGTCCCTCGTGCTTACAGGGTGTGGCGGTGCCGGATCCGGTACGGTTAGAGGATTTGGCGGGCTATGAGTCTCAGAAAGCCACGCTCGTCGAGAATACCCAGATGCTACTCGACGGTCATCTGGCGCTGCATGTCTTGCTGTATGGAAGTCGGGGAACCGGGAAATCGTCTCTGGTGAAAGCTTTGGTCAATGAGTTTGGCGATCGCGGCCTACGTTTACTTGAACTCCTCAAATCTCAACTTCATGATTTGCCGCACATCGTTGAACAGTTACGAGAGTTACCCCAAAAGTTTATTCTCTTTGTCGATGATTTATCCTTTGAGGACGATGATGAGGCCTTTAAGGCCTTAAAGGTGGTCTTAGAAGGGAGTGTCACCGCTCGGGCGCAAAATGTTGTCGTCTACGCCACGTCTAATCGTCGTCATCTGATTCGTGAATTTTTTGGCGATCGCCCTCGCCCGAGTGCCGCCACGGAAATTCAGTCCTGGGATACCGTTGAAGAAAAACTCTCCTTCAGCGATCGCTTTGGCTTAACGCTCACCTTTGACGCCGCTGATCAGGCTCGCTATTTAGAAATTGTCCGTCATCTAGCCGGACAACGACGGCTGACGCTGCCCCTCGAAGAGTTAGATGCCCAAGCTCTACAATGGGCCACTCGTCATAATGGACGCTCAGGACGAACCGCACGCCAGTTTATTGAACACCTGCAACCACAACTTCAACAGAACCCCCCTCTCAAGAGCGATGATCCCTGGAACGCATAACTCTCACGGGATCGCGACAAAATTCACATTAACTTAAGAATCTTATCAGATAGATTGATAGCCTCTGAACCTGGGCAACCTGTCACCAAAAATGGCAACTTGAGTTAAGATGGAGCGTAATAAAAAAATAGTTAAACTTATAATATCTTTACAAATGGATGAGTTTATCAACGTTGCGGGGATCGAGTACCAGGGGAGATCCGACCATCGGCTTAAAACTCCATCATCACCGTTGTCTATGTCACCCCAACTCTCCTCCCCCCGGATCAATCTCAATAAATTTTTTGAGTTATCCCCCGATCTATTGGGAGTGATTGGCTCTGACAGTCATTTCAAACATCTTTCTCCCGCCTGGGAATCGGTCCTCGGGCACAGTAACCAAGAGTTAAAGTCCCGGCCTTGGATTGATTGGATTCATCGTGACGATCTTCAGAAAACTCTGTCCCATATCAATAACTTAGTCATTGTCGGCAAAGAGAAGGTTATCTTTAAGAACCGTCTGCGTTGTCGTAATGGCAAATATCGCTGGCTCTCTTGGCAAGCCAATTATGATGCTCAGAACAATCTCATCTACACCCAAGTCTCGGATTTAGGGGAACGTCCGGGTTGTAGCATTAGCCCCAACCTATCGCTGCAAAAGTTTAATAGCCCTGAAGAACACTTCCGCCTTCTAGTCGATGGGGTCAAAGATCACGCCATCTACATGCTAGACCGCCATGGACGGGTCATTAGCTGGAATTCAGGAGCAGAACGGATCAACGGCTGGGAAGCTCATGAGATTATCGGCCAATCGAGCAGCATCTTTTTTACCTCCGACAGTCGCCAACGGCATCTCCCCGAGAAGGTACTAACCATCGCCGCTACATCGGGCCGGGTCGAGTTCGAAAATTGGCGGATGCGTAAAGATGGCTCCAGTTTCTGGGCCAATGTGACGATATCGGCTCTGCGGGATGAACAAGGGCAACTCCTCGGCTATGCCACCATTACCCGAGATGTCACCGATCGCAAACGGGAAGAAGAAGCCCTACAACAAGCCTATGACAACCTCGAAAAGCGCGTCACTGAACGCACAGCAGAGTTACAAGCGGCCAACAGCCGTCTGCGAGAAGAAGTCCAGATGCGTCGCCAAACCGAGGAAGCACTACGTCAGTCTGAACAACGGCTGACACAACAAGCCAGCCAACTTGAACAGACGTTGCGGGAGTTGCAGAACACTCAGGCTCAACTGATTCATACGGAAAAAATGTCTGGGTTAGGACAGTTGGTGGCTGGGGTGGCTCATGAGATCAATAACCCTGTAGGGTTTATTCATGGCAACCTCGAACATGCCAGCCATTATGTGCAAGACTTATTACGCCTAATTCGTTGTTATCAAAAGCATTATCCGCATCCCAATCCAGAAATTGAAGCGGAAATCGAGGAGATTGACCTAGATTTCATGGTCACCGATATGCCCAAACTCTTGGCGTCGATGAATCAGGGAACTGAGCGGATTCAAGCGATTGTCCAGTCATTGCGCCATTTCTCGGGACTCAATGAAGCTAAATATAAGGAAGTTGATCTTCACCACGCTCTCAACAGCACCTTGCGCGTGTTGGAACACCGCCTAAAAGGGGATGAACGGCATCGCGAGATTGAGGTCATTCGTGAGTTTGACGCTGATTTAGCGAAGGTGGCCTGTTTTCCGGGCCAGGTGAATCAAGCCTTCGCCAATGTCATCAGTAACGCCATCGATGCATTGCGGGAACAGGAAGACTTGCAGTGTGGGTTAGAGTATCAGCCTCGCTTGACGGTCCAAACCCAACGACTCGACGATCTCGTGCGGATTAGCTTCATCGATAATGGTCCGGGGATGCCTGAGTCGGTGCGATCGCGCATCTTTGACCCCTTCTTTACCACCAAACCGGTGGGGAAAGGTACGGGATTGGGACTATCGACGACCTATCAAATTATTGTTGAGAAGCATCGGGGAAGCCTGCTGTGTGAGTCGCAGGATCAGCAAGGGACGGTGATTTCCTTGGAACTTCCCCTCAACCGCTGTAGTTAACTTCTCGGGAGTTTGAGGGGCGATAAGTCCCGCACTCTAATCTTCGATTGAGCGTCGGCCGACATGGACCCCTCAAGTCAATTGAAGGGGTCGATCCCCTGAAAATTGACAATCCCACGGATTGTCATGCGATAATCTTATCGCAAATTGTTTTCACGGTAATGCTCAGAGCCACCAAGTGCAGAATTTATCCAACCAGCAAGCAAAGGCAACACCTGGCTCAAAGTTTGGGTTACTGTAGATTTGCGTGGAACTACGCTCTCAATCTGACTAACGAAACCTACAAAGCCACAGGGAAGGGTCTGGGTCGCTTTGCCATACAGAAAGAGATAACGAATCTCAAGAAAGAGCGTCAACAACCCAACACTAAACGGAGTCCCGTTATCGTGTGGGCTTGAAAAATAGCCCCAGTTGACCAGTCTAAGTCCCCTGCGGACTACGTTATTGGTAAGTGTTAAAGTTCCTACCCTGGGATGCGTCGCTAGTTCCAGGCCCTAGAACCAAAGGATTAAACAGGTGTAACGGGTTAAACCAGTGTTCTTTGGAGAGTACCGACCAATAACATTGACGAAGCGAACATGACCCAGAAATGGAGAATCCATGTCGAATTACGTTTTTGTGATAGACACAGACAAAAACCCTTGTGATCCAGTCCATCCCGCCAAGGCGAGATTATTGCTGAATCAGAACAAGGCAGCCGTCTTTCGTCGATATCCCTTTACTATCATCCTCAAGGAGGGACAAAATAAGGAGGGACAAAATGCAAGACCCACCCCTCTAACGGTCAAAATTGACCCCGGCT
>SIHH01000068.1 GCA_004299065.1 Phormidium sp. SL48-SHIP
GTGAGCTTGAACTCATCGCGCTCCTTCGCTAGTTAGCCAGACTGGTTAATGTGTATCAACTAAATAGCGGCTCTGACTGACACCTGCGTAAATCTGTTTCGATTACTGACTCGGAGTAGGAAGCATACTTGAGCCTACTACTGAGGTTCAAGGGGGCTACATCAACATGGCTAAATTCAACGATCTGTATCTAGCAGAGCAGGAATTATACGATCACCTGCTCGATTTAGTGAAGGTTGAAGCGCCGGAACGGTTGCTCGAACGCTTCAGAGCCCTGTTTGTACAGGGTTCGGGTTATCCCGATCCTGAAATTGCTTCGATTATTCAGAGTATTGTCTCCTTAGAACAAGCTGAAGATGAGTTTAACAGCGTTCTGAACCGCTGTTGCCATATACTCATCAATCACTGGCAGATGGAGACCAAGCACCAGCCAGCGATTCCCGAGTTGGTGAATATCATCGGCAGCTCAGGCGATCGCCGGATGCAGTCGAGAGACGCACGACGTATTCAGAACTTACTGCAACAGTTTAAAGGCAGTGACGAGTATCTCACGCTTCAGCGCTTAGTCCAAGTCGTCGATCGCAACAAAGCCAGTGAGCAACCTCCTGAACAACGTCCCTTAGGAACATTAATCGGGCGCTACCCCTATCTCTATTCCCATTCTCTAGTCGGAGAAGGCAGTAGTTATGAACATCAACAAACGGTTCAAAAGCTACAGGCACAGCGTCAAAAACAATATGAAGTTCACTTGTCGAAGTATGTCGCCTATAAAGTAAAACGGGCACAATTGGCGCGACAAAATCCTAAGTTACTCAAAAATCCTCGCATCATTCAGCCCGTCAGAAATCCCACCTTATTAGGCGATCGCGAGCTGTATGTCGCCGTTAAGCAATTTTCAGGCCGTGCCGAAGGCGCCTACACCTACAAAGACTTAGCCCAAACCTTCCGAACCCATACCAGTCAAACACGAACCTACCGACAATTTAAAGAGGACTTATTTGAATACCTGATCACAACCATCGATGAAGACTACGGCCGGCGCTTATTCTACGATAAGCTACACCACCATCTGATGAATACCCTGCCCCAATGTGACGACCAAAAACCCACAGACTTTTTGCTGGTTCGCACCTGTAGTCAGTTGCTCAACTTCTTAGTCGTTGAAAGTCCTCAAAACCCCAACCACTACGTTCTAATCGACCTTCTCTCCAACATTGGCCCCACCTTTGTGATGGCTCTGTTGCTGAAGATTCTGCTCATTTGTCGTAAAGTTCGTCCCTATTTAGAAAAACGCTTTTCGATTCTCTTTGACCATTATGATCAAAGCACCCGAGAAGCCGTCCGCTGGCTGATAGAATCCTTAGAAAACTTGCAAGTTGCGCTAAGTACGAATTTTGGATCAGCAGATCTCTCCATTCTGAGTCGCGCCTCTTAAGGTTCTTGGCACTCAGTTTTAGCTCATCAGGATGCCGCAGTCATCCTGAGGAGTTGTTCTCCCTGTTTCTCATCATCATTTCCGTATGCCTAACCCCCGTACTTCCAATTTTGAACGTGAACTCGATGAAGCGATCTTTAGTTTTGCCGACATTCAATCGGAACTCAATTATAAACGGGCAAAAACGGCGTTACATGAACTGGTAGAACGGTTAGATCTCTCGGCCCGGGAACGAACCGGCTTAGAAGCCGAAATTGAGGGCTTAGAGACCATGTTAGATAAGTTAGAATCGGACGTGGTGCAGATTGCGGCGTTCGGGATGGTGGGACGGGGTAAATCCTCTCTGTTGAATGCGTTGGTGGGACAGCCGGTGTTTGAAACCGGTCCCCTGCATGGCGTGACGCGATCGCAGCAAAGCGTCGATTGGACCTTAACCCGCAGTGCCGTCGCTGAGGGGATTGATGACATTTTACAGGTCTCGTTGCCCACCGTGGGAACAGCACGGGTAGAATTAGTCGATACCCCCGGTTTAGACGAAGTTCACGGCCAAACTCGCGCCGAATTAGCTCATCAGATTGCCAAACGAGCGGATTTAATTTTATTTGTGATTTCCGGGGACATCACCCAAGTTGAATATGATGCCCTCTCGGAGATTCGAGAGGCGGGCAAACCCCTCTTGTTGGTGTTTAATAAAATTGACCAATATCCCGATACCGATCGCCAAGCCATTTATGATCAAGTGCGTAATGAGCGGGTGCGACAACTGCTGACGAGCGATCGCATTGTCATGGCCGCCGCCTCTCCCTTAACCCCTATTTTGGTCGAGAAGTCCGATGGAAGCAAAGGGGTGGTGATGGAAACCGGGAAACCCCAAGTTCAGGACTTGAAACTCAAAATCCTAGAGATTCTCCAGCGAGAAGGGAAATCCCTAGTGGCCCTAAACAGTATGCTCTATGCCGATGAGGTGAATGAGCAAGTGGTACAGCGAAAAATGGAGATTCGCGATCGCCAGGCCAACCGCCTGATCTGGAATGGGGTTATGGCCAAAGCGATGGCGATCGCCCTCAACCCCGTCACCGTCGTCGATATCCTCACCGCCGCCACCGTCGATGTATTCCTGCTGATGTCCCTATCGCGGTTGTATGGCATTCCCATGACCCAAACCGGGGCGATCGACCTTTTACAGAAAATTGCCCTCAGTATGGGGGGAATTAGTGCCAGTGAACTGTTAGCGAATTTGGGCTTAAGTGGCTTAAAAAGTCTGTTTGGTGTCGCCACGCCGGCCACGGGTGGGTTAGCGTTTGGGGGCTATCTTTCAGTGGCCATCACCCAAGCCAGTGTCGCGGGGGTTTCAACCTATGCGATCGGTCAGGTTGCCAAAACCTATCTAGCTAATGGGGCCTCTTGGGGACCCGAGGGGCCAAAAGTGGTGGTTCAGCAAATCCTCGATTCCTTAGATGAAAGCTCGATTTTGAGTCAGATTAAAGACGAACTGCAACAGAAGTTAGTGGGATAATATGACAGACCTAGATATTCGCTGGATACAGCGGTTTTCTAACTTTAAACGAACGTTTTTATTGCTAGAAAAAGCCCTGGAAATAAAATCGCCGTCTTTAGTGGAACGGGCTGGACTCATTCAATTTTTTGAAATGGCATTTGAGCTATCCTGGAAGCTCTTAAAAGATTATGAAGAAATAGAAGGATTTACAGTTAAAACTCCTAGAGAAGCGCTAAAACAGGCATTTCAAGCAGAAATCATCACACAAGGTCAAGACTGGATTGAGGCTCTTCAAGACCGTAATTTGATGGCACATACCGATAACGAAAAAACTGCAATTGCAGTTGAGGAGCGAATTCGTCATAAGTATTTTCCCCTCCTGAAAAATCTTTATGACACCTTTGAAGCCAAATTAGATCAATTCTAACCATGAACTATGGACTGACAGACCAAGACTTAGGCAATATCCGAGAGGCGATCGCCAAATTTCCAGAAATTTCCCAAGTCCTCTTATTTGGGTCTCGTGCCAAAGGCAACTACAAAGTCGGGTCAGATGTTGACCTAGCTCTCAAAGGTGAATCTGTCACCCACTCAACCGTTTTTCAACTTGCCGACTTACTCAATGAAACCTATCCACTGCCCTACTTTTTCGACATTATTAATTATAACAACATTGACGAACCCAAGTTAGTCGAACATATCAATCGCGTTGGGATTCCCATTTTTTGCCAAGGAACACAGCAAAATTCGGGAGACGCGACAGCCAACTAATGCGGAACCCACACCGACACCGAACCCGCCTCACAAGAAAACTCGGCCCATCCCTCCTCATTCGTCACCACCGGTTCCGTAATATGTTCCGTTGCATCCACATAGGTGCAATTCGCCTGGCCCACCTCCATAAACTTACTTCCCGCCTCCCCATTACTCAACACCACCGCCAATCCCCCAGGATGCGCCTCATCCCCCAAACGAGTCCAACCGATAGTATTAGGATGATCGAAATAATCATACTGGTCGCCATAAGCATAAGTGCGACGGGCCTGGAGAAACCTGTCAATCAACCATTGATGACTGTCTAACCAAATCTCATACTCCTGACCATCCCGGCCTACATCCTTATAATTCGCCCCATAATAATCTGCCATAAACACACAGGGATAGCCATCCCGACGCAACAAAATCAACGCATAGGCTAACGGCTTAAACCACCCCTCTACTACAGATTCCAAGGACTGCAACGGTTGAGAGTCATGATTATCAACAAGAGTGACCGCCAAAGCTGGCTGTTCCTTAACTAAACTGTCGTCAAAAATTTGCCGCAAATCATAGCTATCCCCCTGTTTACTAGCATCACTAAAATTGTAATGAAGGGGGGCATCAAAAAGCATGACATCGCCACCCGTCGCCCCAATAAAATGATGTAGTGCCTCAATATTCCCCGACCAATACTCACCCACCGCAAACAAAGACCGCCCCCCATGATGGCGAACATGATTCAGCCATTGCGGGAAAAAGCCGGCTTTGACATGTTTCACCGCATCAAAGCGAAAGCCATCTACCTGAGTTGTTTTGACATACCACTCTCCCCAATATTTCAACTCCTGCTGAACATCAGGGTTACTCATATCCAAGTCACACCCCATGAGGTAGTCAAAACTTCCTTTTTCTAAGTCCACTTCATCATCAAAGGTCTTGCCATTAAACAAATAAACGGCATCAAAATCATCATCAAAAGCATTGTAATCCGCTGCCGTGAAGTGCCACCAATGCCATTCCAATTCAGAATACTGACCTTGACGACCCGGGAAGTTAAAATGAGTCCAAGCCTGAATGGTTTGCGGCTCTCCAATGGGGGCATGGCGGTTCTGGAGGTCGTAAGGGGTAGCGGTAAATTCTTCTCGATGGTCTGCCCCTAATTTATGATTAAATACCACATCTGCATAGATATGGATACCCGCCGCTTGGGCAACTTGAATGGCACTGATGTACTCATCTTTTGTGCCATATTTCGTGCCAACAGACCCTTTTTGGTCAAATTCTCCTAAGTCAAATAAATCATAGACCCCATAGCCAACATCATGACTTCCGCCAGTCCCTTTGTAGGCTGGAGGCAACCATAACGCGGTAATTCCCGCGTCGGCTAAATCCTTAGCATTGCGTGCAACCTGATTCCACAAACTGCCATCGGCAGGGCTATACCAGTGGAAATACTGCATCATCACACCATTCGCTTCTGACATGGGTCATTACCTTAAATAAATGAGTAAAAATAAATGAGTAATCGATGAAATAGCCGGTATTATTTAAAATCCGTATTTTTTTGGATAAAATTGTTTGGAATAGTTCATAGATTGAGGGGCGATCGCCAGGACTCACCCCCACAAAAATGTTGTTGATTTAATCAGCGTTAGATTAAATCTTGACTACTCACTGGCTTGACGTTGTCGCCAGATTAAGCCGAGATAGCCGAGAATCGTCCCCGTGGCCAGTCCCGTGAAGCCACGATGGGAGATGGCCGCCAGTTCAGCGGTAGGGAAAGGCAAGAGGAGACTAACCACCCAGAGTCCGACCCCAATCCAAACCCCATTACGGCGCAATAGATAGCCCAGGAAGCCCCCAGGAACGAGGGTGACGACAAAAAGAACCCAAGAGAGAAGAACTGCGACTGAGGTGCGTGTTTCGGCAATGTCGAGCATTTTAAAGATCCTCCCTTGACAAATCTGAGCTAATTGTATCTTAGATTTTGGAATTGGAACATTTGCCGAGAACCACGGCGTTCCCGAGGACTAGGGGGCAATTGATATCCTCTTAACTCGAGATCGTCCCCGTGAGGGGGGAACTGGCACTGGCCATGGCTTGAATGGGAATCCGTCCGGCGTGGTGGGCCAGTCGTCCAGCGATAACGGCCATGCCCATAGCTTGCCCCATCGCTACGGGATTTTGAGCCAGGGCGATCGCCGAATTAATCAAGACCGCATCAGCCCCCAACTCCATCGAAAACGCCGCCTCACTGGGTGTTCCAATTCCCGCATCAACCACCACAGGAACCTGAGCATTTTCAACAATAATGCGGATATTCGCCGCCGTCTGAATCCCTTGTCCTGAGCCAATCGGAGACCCGAGAGGCATCACCGTCGCACAGCCGACTTCTTCGAGGCGTTTGGCCAACATGGGGTCAGCATTGATATAGGGGAGAACCGCAAACCCTTCTTTCACCAGTTGTTCAGCGGCTTCGAGAGTGCCGATGGGATCTGGCAGCAGATACGTCGAGTCAGGAATTACCTCCAGTTTGACAAAGTTGTTGTCTTCTTGTCCCAAGAGTTTCGCCATTTCCCGTCCCAATCGCGCGACGCGGATGGCTTCTTCAGCGGTTTTGCAGCCAGCGGTGTTGGGTAACATCCAAATTTTAGACCAGTCTAGGGCTTCGGCTAACCCTTCATGGCCCGGGGCGTTGGTTTGCACCCGACGGACCGCCACGGTGACAATCTGACAGCCACTCGCGGCAATACTACCGCGCATGGTTTCAAAGTCAGTATATTTGCCGCTGCCAGTCATGATACGAGACTGAAACGACCGACCCGCAATGATGAGAGGATCATGTTCAGGGGAATTAACGGCGATCGGTTGGGGGGCTGGTTGACGAATAGAGGTCAGCATAGTCTCTGAGGTCGTTGAAGAGGATTGGGGGCGATTCCAAGCGAAAGCATCCAGGAGAGGATCTCGCTGCTGATCACAGATGAGATTGGCGATGAGTTTGGCGGTGATGGGGGCCAGGAGAATGCCGTTGCGGTAATGACCCGTGGCCAGACTGAGGTTATCACAGTAACTATCGCCTAGGATGGGGAGTTCGTCGGGGGTTGCGGGGCGGAATCCTGACCAAATTTCCTGCATGGGATAGTCTCCCAGAGCCGGATAGAGGCGGATGGCCCGGTCTAGGAGCGATCGCAGTCCCTCAGGGGTCGTTCCCGGCACAAAACCGACATCCTCGGAGGTAGCCCCAACCACAATTTCCCCATGACCACGGGGAATAATATAGGTATTGGGGCCATAGAGAACTCGCCGTAGAGGCAATTCCCCATTGACACGGGGAGCGCGGACGGAGAACATTTGCCCTTTAATGGGTTTAACCGGCAGAGGGAACAGTTGATTCGACCAAGATCCAGTCGCAAGCACATAATGGTCAGCGGTGAGGAGTCCGGCGGCGGTTTGTACACCGACGATTTGATCGCCTTCCTGGGCGATCGCCTCAACGGTTACCCCCTCTTTCAGCGTAATCTCCAGAGCCTCAACCGCCCCGAGGAGCGATCGCATCAACGCCCGATTATCCACCTGAGCATCTTGGGGATACCACCAGGCCCCCACCACATCAGTTCCCAATCCTGGCTGATACTCCTGCAACGCCTGAGAATCGAGCCATAAGGACGGCCCCGCCTCCCTCGGAGGCGCACTGGCTGTCGCCTCATAGACCGGGGCCAGAATTCCACAGGGCCAGTATCCCGTCGCGATTCCCGAGAGACCTTCGAGTTTCTGCGTCCAATCCCGATAGAGCGATCGCGACTGCAAACATAACTCCAACATCGGCCCCGGCGATAGGTTCTCAGCCTGAGGCGCTAACATCCCTCCCGCCGCATGACTCGCCGCCTGTTGAATATCTCGACTCATCACGGTGACACTGGCCCCGCGCAACTTGAGTTCGACGGCGATGGACAACCCCATCACACCGCCACCAATAACTAAAATCTCACTACTCATGATCTTGACTCGATTCAATTAAACGACTTACCAAAGGGCGGGAATTGGATCATTGGAATCCGTTTCTGGGGTGGGTGTGGGCGTGGGACTCGGCTGGGCCGTTGGACTTGGGGTGGGGGTGGGACTCGGGGTCGCCGTCGTCTGAGGAGTTGGCGATGGAGGACTCAACGGCTCCGCCTCGGGAATCGACTCCTCTTCAACCGATTCATCGGAAGAGGGCGTTTCCTCAAACATCTGCGCCTCGGCCAGCCAGTAGAGAATCGCCATCGCTAACAGAACCCCCAGAACAACCTGAAAAATACGTTGCACAATAGGTTTATCGACAGGTGTATCGACGAATTTGCTCAGACTCGGCGACTGAGACTCGGCGACTGAGACTCGGCGACTGAGACTCGGTAACTAAGACTCGGTTACTGAGACTCAGCCGTCCAAACCGGCTCCGTTCCTTGGCCCCAGAAGCCGTCAAACTTGGTCACCCGAACATCTCCGAGAACTTGGGTTTGACAGGCTAGACGGAGGGGGCGCTGGGGATCATGGGGGGGAAGCGATCGCCGGGTGCGATCGCGCCAATTCGCCTCAGACACCCGGCCCTCAACCGCCACAGCACAAGTTCCACAAGACCCAATCCCCCGGCAATTAATCACAGAGGCTTTGCCATTGTACAGATCAATCCCTTGGCGGAGAAGGACGCGACGCAGATTGTCCCCGCGATCGCAGGTGATGGTTTTCCCGGCAGCAAAAATAGTTGGCATGATTGTCGATTGAGATACTGGCGTGTACCCGTTAGCGTCTCTCTCCATTGTGACAACTTGGCGGCTCAATCACAGCATCAGGTTAAAATTTGAGCAAAACCGCCGCGCATCCTACGAATGAACGCGAAGCGTCATTCGCGCTTTTAGCGGCGGACGGAGTTGGCGCGGGTCATCCTGATTCTCGATGTACTTCAGGAGAGTTTCGATATTGGCCTGTCCTCCAGTCGTAATCAGTCCGTAAGCCCGGTTCCAGAAATAAGGCTTCCAGTAGAAGGGGCGTAGCTGCTCCGCAAACTCCTGGCGCATTTTTCGGGCTGATACCGACTTCAAGTTTTTCACAAAGTCAGAGAGCCTAACTGTGGGGTCAACCTCGAACAGCAGATGAACATGGTCAGGCTCCCCGCCAAACTCAATCAACTCTCCTCCCCACTTGACCAATAGATCGGTGAATATCACCTCTAGCCTGTTCAGCATCTCTGCACTCAGGCATTTATGCCGATACTTCATGGACAAAACCAAGTGATAGCACAGCCTGTAAGCGCTGTGATTTCTCGTCTTCAGGGTGACAAAATCCCGTTCCATGCTAAAATACTTCATTATGAGTAAAGCTATTGTACGCACTGATAAATGGGGCTTGCAACCATCGCCAGAAGTGAGACTTCACCTGGCGGCAACGGTTGGTGAGTACCGGGCTTACTGCAAAGCTCTAAGCTATGTGGTCATTGGTCACTGGCCGGAACTGGTTGCAGCAAAAAGCTTCTGTGCGGCAGTAGAAAAGCTCATTCATCGCACCAGCAAGAATCGAGATCCGAAGTATCTCTATTTCGAGAAGCGGTTCTACAAGTTCCCGTCCTACCTACGTCGTGCTGCTATCGAGTTTGTGAAAGGACAGGTCTCTTCCTATCTGACTCGATACCGAGAATGGCAGTCAGGAGTTCGGAAGCGTCGGGATGCTAAGCCACCTGTCTTTAACGTAGATGCTGGATGCTATCGGGCTCTCTACAAAGGACAGTTGGTGAAGTTCGATGCTCACCTGCTGATGGCCTGGATCAAGGTTTGGAATGGCTCTGATTGGCTCTGGGCAGAAGTTCCGATTGTCAGTAAACGGCAGCGGCATCTAATTGGCGCCATCAAGTCTCCCTATCTGGTGGTTTCCCAGAAGCACTGTCATCTGGCAGTGCCCTTCGGAATCGTCCCGCCTAAGTGGGAAACCGATGTGGTGTGCGCTGTAGATGTGGGAATTAACACCCTGGCTACAGCCTCGATTGTTTGTCCAGACGGCACTGTATTGGCTCGGAAGTTCATTCATCCGTCCTCTGACATAGATCGTCGAGACAAACAGGCCAACATCATCCGGCAAAAGGCGCGAAAAACCAAAACGTTGCACCGTGGATTTGCTAAGACTCCGTACCGCAAAGTAAGGGGCATTAACGCCAACATTGCTCAACAGGTATCTAGGCAAATCGTCAATTTCGCTCTGGAGTATGGAGCCAGCACTATCGTCTTTGAAGATCTCAAAGGCTGGCGACCAAAAGGAGGCAGAAAGCGGTCAAGCCTGAAGCAAAAGTTTCATGGCTGGCTGCATCGTCGCCTGGTGACGCTAACAGAGCAAAAGCTTCAAGAGCATGGCGGCAAAGTCGAGTATGTTTATGCACGGGGAACATCATCTTGGGCCTTCGATGGCAGTGGAAAGGTGCAACGGTCTAAGGCTCAGTACGAATTAGCGACATTCGCTAATGGGAAGCGGTACAACGCAGATTTGGGGGCGTCGTATAATATCGCAGCTCGATATCTGGCCGACAAACTGAAGCTGACCCGCCGAAAGGACGGGCAGGTAGCGAAAGGCAAAAGTTCCTGCGCTACACCGAGAATGCCGGTCACCCTCTCTCTGCTATGGGATTGGGAAGCCGCTTATGAACGCGAAGCGTCATGAGCGGAGCATTCACGATGGTGAACCCACAACCACGAACAATTCCTCCTCGCCCATGACTGCCAAACGCATCTCCATCTATGACACCACCCTGCGCGATGGCGCCCAGTGTGAAGGCCTATCCCTCTCCCTAGAAGATAAACTCCGCATCGCCCATCAACTCGATCGCCTCGGCGTTCCCTTTATCGAAGGAGGTTGGCCCGGTGCCAACCCCAAAGATGTCAAGTTTTTCTGGCAACTCAAAGAACAGCCCCTAACCCACGCCGAAGTCGTCGCCTTTTGTTCAACTCGTCGTCCGGGCCGCCGGGCCGCCGAGGACCCCATGCTACAGCCGATTTTAGCGGCCGGGACCCATTGGATCACCCTATTTGGTAAGTCTTGGGATCTCCATGTTACCGAAGGCTTAAACACCAGCCTTGAAGAAAACCTGGCCATGATCCAGGACACCATCGAATACTTCCGTAGCCAAGGACGGCGGGTGATTTATGATGCCGAACATTGGTTCGATGGCTACAAACAGAATCCTGACTATGCCCTAAAAACCCTAAAAGCCGCTGCTGAGGCTGGAGCAGAATGGTTAACCCTCTGTGACACCAACGGCGGCAGTTTACCCCATGAAGTGACCCAAATCGTCTCCGAGGTCATCTCGGAGTTAGGAGAGGCGATTCCCCTGGGGATTCACACCCATAATGACAGTGAAATGGCCGTTGCCAATGCCGTTGCCGCTGTCTTGGGAGGGGCCACGATGGTTCAGGGAACCATCAACGGCTATGGCGAACGCTGTGGGAATGCCAATCTTTGCTCGGCGATCGCCAACTTGCAGCTCAAACTCGGCTATCACTGTTTAGACGACCAGCAGCTTGCCCAACTGACTGAAACCAGCCGCTTTGTCAGCGAAGTGGTGAACCTGGCCCCCAACGATCGCGCCGCCTTCGTGGGTCGTTCCGCCTTTGCCCATAAAGGCGGCATCCATGTCAGTGCCGTGCAGCGAAATCCCCTCACCTATGAGCATATTGCCCCGGAAGCCGTGGGCAACCAGCGGCGGATTGTTATTTCCGACCAATCGGGCCTCAGTAACGTTCTCGCCAAGGCCCGCAACTTCGGCATTGATCTCGATAAAAACAATCCCGCCAGTCGCGAAATTCTCGATCGCCTCAAAGGACTCGAAAATGAAGGCTATCAGTTTGAAGCCGCCGAAGCCAGCTTTGACTTATTGGTCCGAGAGGCCCTAGGGCAACGAGAGCGATTCTTTGAAGTCAAAGGGTTTCAAGTCCACTGTAGCCAAGCCGGCGGCCATGAAGACAGCAACTCCCTGGCCACCGTCAAAGTCACCGTCAACGGCAGCGAAAGTTTACAGTCCGCCGAAGGAAACGGTCCCGTCTCCGCCCTAGACGCGGCCCTGCGTAAAGCCCTCGTCGGGCAGTTTCCCGCCATCGCCGATTGTCATCTCGTGGACTACAAAGTCCGCATTCTCGATAGTCAATCCGGAACCTCCGCCAAAACTCGGGTGTTACTCGAATCCACCAATGGTCATGACCGCTGGACAACCGTTGGCGTCTCCGCCAATATCATCGATGCCTCCTATCAAGCCGTGGTTGAGGGCTTAGAATATGGCTTATTACTGCAAAAAAACGCAAAAAAAGGAGTTCAGACCTCCTAATACCTCTTTTAACTCCATCTCAACTCATAATAATCAGGCAAACACGATTTCTCAAGACCGGTCAATCCCGATAGACGCGAACTATAATGGGGGGAAGTCGGCCAAAAACGGCAGTTCACAAGGAACAGGATGTTTTCTGTTCCAACCAATTTCTGCGATCGCCTTGATTTTTTGTGACATAGGCTACATATTTTTGGTAGTCGCGATCGCACTATAATGGTTAAATGTGTGAACAGCCCTTGGCGGCTTTTCGCGATATTCAATGTTCCTGTGTTTTTAGGTGTGAGGGAAGATGCGTAAACTAACATGGCAGATTCTGCTATTCAGCCCGCTACTCGCGGCATTCTGGGGGCTAAACGCTCCGGCTCAAGCCAAAGAGGCAGCCGTCGATAGCGGTATCGACGCGGTCAAAACGGATCGCCAGACCGATCACAATTTTGGCAGCAAACAACTCTCCGTTGGCGATTTCATCGAAGCCAACGAAGGTCAACGGCTTCGTCAAGACAACGGCAACGACGACGAGGTGGTCTCGCTCGATCAAGTCACCTCCGTCTCTCAGCTAAGCGACGTACAACCGACCGACTGGGCGTTCCAAGCGCTACAATCCCTAGTTGAACGCTATGGTTGTATCGCCGGTTATCCTGACGGAACCTTCCGTGGCAACAACTTCATGACTCGTTATGAATTTGCCGCCGGTCTTAACGCCTGTTTAGACCAAATCGTGGCAATCGTGGGTAACGGTGACAGCCTCGATCCCAGCGACCTAGCCACCATTCGTCGCCTGCAAGAAGAGTTCGCCGCCGAACTGGCAACCCTGCGCGGTCGTGTGGACGGTCTCGAAGCTCGCGTCTCAGAACTCGAAGCCAATCAGTTCTCCACCACCACCAAACTCGAAGGGGAAGCCGTCTTCGCGATCGCCGATGCCTTCGGTGGTGAAGACATCGGTGTAGACGACAACCAAACCGTGTTTCAAAACCGGGTTCGTCTCAACTTCGTTTCGAGCTTCAGCGGACGGGATCAACTCTGGACTCGTCTCGATTCCGGTAACGCCACCACCTTCAATAACCTTGACCAAGGGGTCTTCACCCATAACTTCGATAACGAGAATGGGGTCAACATTGGCTGGCTCGCCTACTACTTCCCCCTCGGTGACAACATTCAAGTCTATCTCCCCGCCGCCGGTGGCTTATGGCAGGACTTCGTTCCCACCATCAGCCCCTACTTTGAAGGCTACACCGGTGCCGAAAACGCCATCAGCAGCTTTGCAGAATCCAACCCCATCTACAAACTCGGGACCGATGCACCTGGGATTGGGGCCAACATTGACATTACCGACAGTCTCATGCTGTCTGCGGGGTACTTGGCAGGTGATGCGTCGAGTCCCGATCGCGGTAATGGTCTCTTCAACGGCGACTACTCCATCATGGGTCAGTTGACCTTCGACTCGGGCGACCTGCAAGTCGGTTTAACCTACAACCATGCCTTCTTCAACGCCTCCGGTGCCGATAACAGCATCTTCAAACTCGGGCCGGGAACAGACGGTGGCGTTCAACCCTTTGGTGATGCTGCCGCACTCTACACCAACTCCTACGCTCTCTCGGCCGCGTACCAACTCTCTGACCGCCTCTCCGTCAACGCCTTTGGCGGTTTCACCGATGCTGAGTCCCTCTCCCCTGGCCAAGACAGTGCCGATATCTGGTACTACGGCTTAGGAGTTGCCCTCCCCGACTTTGGTGGACCCGGTAACCTGCTCGGTCTAATGGCCGGTGCTGAGCCTTATGTCGGCGGGTTCAACGATAGCTCCTCCCGTAGTGCTGGGGCTGATGATACTCCCCTTCACGTCGAAGCGTTCTATCGTTACCAGCTCAACGACAACATCTCCATCACTCCTGGGGTCATCTGGCTCAGTGCGCCTCAAGGTAGTGAAGATGCTGATGATGCCTTCGTCGGTGTGCTGCGGACCACCTTCTCGTTCTAGACCCCTTCTAGAACTACAGGATTAGGGCAAGTTTAAAAGACTTGTCCCCTAGTCTGGACAACCCCACCCTCACTGGTGGGGTTTTTTCGTAACTGGGGTTTGTTGGCTTGGAGATTGGTCCCTAGAGGAGAGCCGTCGCCGTTGCCAAGGCATTGAGGTCTAAAGCCGCTAGTTGATGATAGGCGTCTTCAATGGCCCGTTGACCCCGTAGGAAACCGGTACTGGCTCCAGGACAGATGAGAGAGAGACTCTCTGAGGAAAAGCGATCGCGTAACTGAGCCACACTCCGCAGTTGTCGTGGCCAATGAAAGGTTTTCGCCGTCCGTAACGGAACCACCTCTCCCTGAGGGTTCGGAAGCAGATGACGGCCCGTAAATAAAACTCCCCCCTGTTGCCGGTAATACAGACAGGCCGAACCCGGCGTATGTCCAGGAGTCCAAATTCCCTGAATATCCCTAGAAATCTGAATCTCTTGTTGAAATGGCGTGACTTGCGCCTCAGGCAACAGATAGGCTTCCTGTTCTTGGATAATCACCTGACAACCCGTGCTTTGCTGAAGTTCCGTAGCATTGCCGATACTGTCACGATGGCTAATAAACAGCGATCGCACCCCCCCATGACGGCTCAAAAACTCCTGAGTTTCCGGCGTCGCTGGAGGAGTATCAACCAGGACGTTGCCATCTTTTTCTACAATAAGATAGGCGGTTCCTCCCAGCGTTTGCCGATTGGGGGGAAACGCAAAAATATTCGCTCGGACAATGCGGGGTTCTTTAGACATACGTGATGACTTTGTGGTTACTGCTGATACTTGGACTGATTACCTACATTATCTTGCAGCGGAGCGTTGCTAACATCACGCGAACCCCGGTGTGGTTATTGTGGTTAGTAATGATGACTCCGGCTGTGGTGTTGATCATCTGGGCCGAAATGACCCCCGATGATGGGGCCGTCCCCGCCTGGGGGGCGATCGCCCTGATGACCAGTTGCTTTATTCTCTATCTCTGGCTTCTCTATCAAGGACGGCCTTCCCCCTCCAATGATGAGCCACCAACAGCCACCCCCCCTGACGTGGCCTCTCCCCTCTCCACCCTCAAACAACAACTGCGGCCCATTGCTCCGGCTGAGGAGAACCAGCTCCGGAACTGTTTTAATTGGTCCGTGTATGCACTGCATCAACTCGAATACCGACCCCAAGCCGTGATTTGTCGCGGCCAACTTCGCACCAACCCCGATCGCGCCTATCAAACCATTCGCAAGAATATCGAACAACAATTTGGCGATCGCTTCCTGGTGGTTCTCCAGGAAGGGGAAAATCGCAAACCCCTGTTTGTCATCGCCCCGAACCCCCAAAAACAAACCAATGCTCGCCTCGAAGAACCCACCGAGCATCCCGCCATCGCCTTCGGACTGTTCCTGATTACCCTGTTTACCAGTACCACCGTCGGCGTCGAACTGGCCGGAATTGAGAGCGATCGCTGGCAAGCCGATCCCAGCCTACTCCTACAAGGACTGCCCTACGCCCTCTCCCTACTGGGAGTGTTAGGGATTCGTGAACTCGGGCGATATGCGATCGCTCGCCGACATGATCTCGAAACCAGCCTCCCCTACTTCATTCCCTTTCCCTTCTTCCTGGGAACCTTAGGCGCCTTCTTGAGGCTACGCTCCCCCATTCCCAACCGTAAAGTCCTGTTTGATAGCAGTATCATTGGCCCCCTACTGACCTTTCTCGTCAGTTTCCCCCTGCTACTTTGGGGACTCTCCCACTCCCAACTCGTCCCCGCCACCGACACCTCAGGACTACTGAACTTTGACGAACTCATCCCGACGTTTTCCCTACTATTATCCCTCTGTAGCGGCCTACTCCTACCAGGGTCCCTAGAGCCATCCCAAGCCATCGCCCTACATCCGGTTGCCATCGCCGGGTACCTGGGGTTAATCCTCAGTGCCTTCACCCTGATGCCCATCGGCCGCTTAGATGGTGGACAGATGGTTCATGCCATGTTTGGACGACGGATGGCGGTGGCGATCGGGCAAATTAGCCGTCTTCTGATGCTGTTGTTGGCCGTCATTCACCCAGAACTCCTCTTATGGGCGATTCTCCTGTTCCTGATTCCCCTACGGGACGCTCCCGCCCTCAATGATGTTAGCGAGTTAGACAATCGACGGGACGTTTTGGGATTATTAAGTCTCTTTTTACTGGCGTTTATTTTGCTGCCGGTGCCACAGATGCTGACTCAGGTTTTGTAAGAGGGAACAGGGAA
>SIHH01000402.1 GCA_004299065.1 Phormidium sp. SL48-SHIP
ACCGCTTCACCTGACTCGGTTGAAACTTCACCACTCTCAACCTCGCTCAAACGACGTTCAACTTCCTCTCCCCAGGCCGAATCTATCTCAGCTTGACCCTCATCATCCAAGCTGGCCACCAGTTGTTCAACCAACATCGATCGCAAATTAGGTGAGAGAATTAAGGCTGATTCCAAAAGCTGGTCGTAATTTGGATCAATCATAGAAGCGCCAGGTTTTTAGGAGGGTTACCCCCATGCTTGCTCATCATTTTAGCGTGAACAGCAAAAATGTAGGGGCGAAAGATTTTTCGCCCCTACGGATTCTTTTAAACTCCCCAGGCCGGATTCGAACCAGCGACCAATCGATTAACAGTCGACCGCTCTACCGCTGAGCTACTGAGGATTGTCGGCGCGTTTTTTCCCAACGCATTATCAATCTTAGCTCAGGGATTTGGTTTTGGCAAGGGGTTTTAGGATTTTTTTTTAAAACTCTGGAGGCGGGGGCTGAAACCGCCAGCCAGAGGGGGGTTAGTAGCCCCGGCGTAACTGAGCGAGTCGTTGCTGGGCAATGGGATCGAGGCGAGTTCCCAGAAAAGGACGACTGGCCCGTTTGGGTTTACTGCGTTGACGACGGCGCATCCGTTGCTGAGTGGCTTTGACATCTAACTGTAGTTGATCGGCCGACATCCACTCAGCACCATAGCCGACGACGGTTAATTGTTGGGCGCGATCGCTCGTGGCGACGATGGTGCGGGAGGCGAAGGGCGCTCGTTGTCTCGCTCGAACCGCACAGAGTTTTTCGATAAAGGTATCGGCGGTTTGATTAAAGTCTGTATATTGCACCGCCAGGTTACGAGAAATCACCTCTCGCATCCCTCGGGAATTACGATACTGAGAATCAAAAACTACTTGTGCCTCATAACCATGATAGGCACTGTAGTTCACTAACGACTCAATTAGGTCTCTGCGGGCGGCCTCTAAGCCATCGCGATCGCGGACATCGCGCAGCGTTGACCAGATACCAATGATGTTATACCCATCGACAAGGAGGGTTACGGGGGTTGAAGAACGTGGCATTTTAACAAACTCAGAAAAACGGATGGGGTCAAAGATGGCTAACTGTAACGACATCTTTGCTTAACATCATTGCCCATTGTTGAGTTTTGTGCCACCCTCTCGGCCGACCCTCATTCTCTCCGAGAGGATCTCATCTAGGTATCAGGGACGCTTTAGCTGGGCAACATCAAGCGTTGTTTGAGGCGTTCAGGATCTCCCGAGTCCACCACTCGTCCTCCTTCGAGCAGAAAGGCCCCATCACAATAATCCAATTCATCTAAACGATGGGTCACCCATAACGCCGTCATTTGTCGTTGGCGGACTAACTCACTCACCTGCTGCACTAAATCGGCCTGACTCTCAGGATCGAGCAGAGCGGTGGGTTCATCGAGCAATAAAATATCACAATGGCGGGCGATCGCCCCAGCAATGGCCACCCGCTGTTTTTGCCCTCCACTAAGGGCATAAATGGGCCGTTGTTGCAGATCTTGTAAATTCACCAAGGTTAGGGCTTCTGTCACCCGTTGCCGTACTTGAGGAACCGTCAGCCGTTCTTCTACGAGTCCAAAAGCCACATCGGCTCCCACCGTCGGCATCACCAACTGATGATCTGGATTTTGGAACACAAACCCCACCTGGCCGTTCATCTTCACCGTGCCACCACTTCGAGGCAGTAAATCCGCCAAAATCCTCAGCAGCGTTGATTTCCCGCTACCGTTGGTTCCCAGGAGCATCCAAAACTCCCCCGGCGGAACATCGAGGCTACAGTGATTGAGAACGACATGACCTGAGGTCCATTGAAATGAAACATCCCGCACGGTAATGGCGGGATGTGTGGATGTAGAGGTCATTACGAGTCAGCCGTGGCCACGAAAAATCCGGGTTGGCGATCGCCCCCAGCGGGTCCTTTTTGAGACATCTGCACCGCCACCAACTCGCTCGTGGCGATCTTCAGACGCTTCTCGATTTTGCCGTCGCAGACCACTTCTAGCACCTTAGGGTTGCCCGAGTTCATGGCCTCGGAGATTTCCCGATAGAGGGACTCTGCGCCCTCTTGGTCTTGCCGCTGCACAGATAAGGGCATCGGCGTGTATTTAAGGATCAGGTCAATCGTAAACATAGGGTAATGAGGCGTACCGTTCCAATGAACGTGAAAACTGTGACTGTTACCTACTGTATCGGATGTCGGGGGATTGCGCCGCAATTGACCCGGAAATCTCACCCCCCAGGGCGATCGCTCCCCCCCAGGGTGGATCTTTTTGAGAAAAATGAGTACAATGGTAAAGAATCGTAAACTTTCTGCGGAAAACTTGTTATCATTCTTTCAAACGATGCCTTCCCAGGAAGTTCCCCCAAGATTCTGAAGCACTCATTCGGAGTTTAACTCTATGACCATTGCTGTAAGCCGCGGACCAGAAAGAAGCTGGTTCGACGTACTTGACGACTGGCTCAAACGCGATCGCT
>SIHH01000403.1 GCA_004299065.1 Phormidium sp. SL48-SHIP
GTCGGCTCAGGAGTTGGCTCAGGAGTTGGCTCAGGTGTGGGTGCATCGAGTTCTACATCAAGGATGTAATCCCCTTCCGTTAAGCCGGCGACGGTTTGCAGTTGAATGGTGTACTGACCTCGACGAGGGATTGTGCCTTCCCAGCCCGAGACTCGCTGCGATCGCCCCGGTAGAGGGTCGCCCATGGGATCGAAGACGGTCATGAGGACGCCTTCGCTTTCGAGAAAGGTCGCCAGTTCGGTTCCTGCATCGAGGCGCAGACGGTAGTTATAGGTTTCGTTATCTTGGAGGCTCCCTTCAACCTGCAAACGATTGCCCGGTGAGAGGTTGAGGTTGCGATCGGTGACGGCGGGAGTGGGTTCGGGAGTGGGTTCGGGAGTGGGTTCAGGTGTGTTGGGTGGCGTTAGAGGCTGTTCGGCGACGGGGCGATCGTTGGATTGGCTAAAGCTGGTGATTAACGTCCACACGCTCCAACCGCCTAATAGGGCTAACACCATAGCGGTGAGAATGACAAAGATGGGATTATCCCAGATGGACTTTGGTGGTGGGCCAATTGAGGCTTGGCGGGTTGAGGGGGGTTGGGGGGAGACTTGGGGGGAGACTTGGGGGGAGACTTGGGTGGCGCGATCGCCTCCGGGGTTCGGGGGGACGGTGTCGGGCGATCGGCTCACCATGACGGTAGGCAAGCTTGAGGGAGGGTTGGAACGGCGATTGGGGTCTTGAGCCTCTGGGGAGGCTTGGCGGTCAGGAACACCAGGGGCCGCCGTGGTTTCAGCCAAGAGGGCGGCTTGCACGTCTTGGGCGGTGAGATAGCGTTCTTTGGTGCGATCGCTCAGCATTTTGTTGAGAACTGCCGCCAGTTGGGGACTGACGGAACCGGCCTGTTGCCAAGTCCAGCGAGATTCGTCGTCGTTGTAGAGGTTGGCGGGTTTTTCCCCGGTGAGGAGGACAATGGCTGTCACGGCTAAGGCATACAGGTCACTGTGGGGATAGGCCCGCCCTTGGTGAAGCTGCTCAGGAGGGGCATAGCCGGGTTTACCGACGAGGGTGGCGTTGGGGATGGGGGGTTGGGGTTGGCTGGTGTCGGGTAATTGTGTATCCGAGGATTGCTCCTGGGTTTGAGCGGCTTGTAGTTGGCTGGCGATCTCTTTGACGACGCCAAAGTCGATGGGAACCGGTAAGCGATCGCTCTGACGCTGAATGATATTTTCAGGAGACAAGTCTCGATGGATAATGCCTTGATTGTGGATATAGTCTAAAACCGGCAAAATATCTCGCAGAAACTGAGTGACCTCGGCTTCACTGAAGGGACCGCGCGATCGCAATAGGCTTTCATACGTTTCTCCTGGAACATAATCCCGCACAATGAACAGCCGCTGGTTCTCCTCAAAAATGGCTTGAAATTGAGGGATTTGGGAATGTTGCAGTTGATAGAGTACTTCGGCTTCGCGCTCGAAGAGTTCTTTGGCTTTATCGAGGAGGGTGGTATCAAGAAGCGTTGGGGCAAACTCTTTGACAGCACAGGGCGCGTTAAAGCGACCCCGATCTTCTGCCAAGTAGGTGCGGCCAAACCCACCCTGTCCAAGCAGCCGAATGAGGGAATAGCGCTGTTGTAGCAGGGTATCAGCAGGCAGCGGGGGTTGCATGGTTGCAGGTGTTAGGCGACGACGTGGAGTTGTTCGAGTTGTTCGATGGTGACATCGGCTTGGCTGAGGTGACGATGGTCTTGAGAATGCCAACAAATACCGATGGTTCCGGCTGCCCCGGCCCGTTGAGCCATTTCGATGTCTAGGGGGGAGTCTCCTACCATAATAGCGTTCTGGGGGGATACGCCGAGGGCAGCGCAGGCTTGTTGGAAGAGGGCAGGATCGGGTTTACTCGGGCCGTCGTCGACTCCCATTTTGACGCCGATGAGGTGATCGAGTTGGCAACTCTGGACAAATTGGGCCACCCGTTCGCTGGTGTCGGCTGAGAGAATCCCCAGTTTGAAACCGGCGTTGGCCAGGTCGTGGAGGACTTCTAAGGAGCCAACAAATAGGGGGGAGGTGTCGTCGTCTTTGAGGAGGCGATCGCTGTCATTGAAGGCTTCTCGGGCAATCTGGAGCGATTCAGCCCAGCTACGGCCGGTTTCAGCGACATAGGCGGCGGCGGCGATTAGGTTCTCGTGGCGGCTACCGACGGCGAGGAGATAGGTGGGATCGAGGCGATCGCCTTCAATGCCAAAGGCCATCATCAGGGACTCGCCAACGCCGGGAATTTGGGCATCGAGTCGTCGGATTCGGGCGAGTCCTAATCGGCGTAAAAAGTCTTGGGTATCCAATAAGGTGCCATCTTTATCGAAAATGATAGCCTGGATGTTTTCAAAGGTGACGTTGTTACAGGTAAGGTTCATGGGGGGGATAGGGAACAGGGAACAGGGAATAGGGAATAGGGAATAGGGAATAGGGAATAGGGAACAGGGAATAGGGAACAGGGAACAGGGAACAGGGAACAGGGAA
>SIHH01000404.1 GCA_004299065.1 Phormidium sp. SL48-SHIP
CGTGATAATTCGTTACCAATTTCGGGAAAAAATTTACATTGTGGTAACAATAGTTACGATCCGATCGCCTCTGCCTTGTTTAAATAGTCGTGGTATGGAGAAGGCTTTGGCTGAGTCAGACTCCTTAGTCGTTTTCCCAGGTTTCTGGGCCAACGAGATCGCCGATGCGATCGCGCAGGAGGTAGTCATGCTTCTCAAGTTCAATTTCGACGGAGGTCCAATGGCGAGCCGGGATATGGACGCAGAGGGTGTAAATCGGTTGCTGGCGACTGACGGCTCCCTTCTGCACCAAGTGGCGAGCCTCTTCTTCGATGGTTTCAATACTGTACCGGGCGGTGGTGGTGAAAGTCATAGTATAGTCCTGTGATATAGCGTGAACTGAACGGTAGAATCTGTAAACAGGATTTAGAGCGAGCTTGACCTAGTTGATCGTCACTCGGTTAAATCTAAGCTTGAGTTTGAGTCTGACAACGGGATCCGGACAAATGGTTGAGGAAGCTGTAATCTTCTATACCAACATTTGACCGTCCTTGAGGTAGGGACACCTCAATTATACTCAAATTTAATGAATTTTCATGAAGTTGGTCATCGTCCTCGGGGCTGAAACATCCCGTTGCCGGTCGGAGTGGTCGTTCTCAACGCCATCCTAACAAATCCGAACCCAGGGGGAGTGTGATGTCCAAAGCTGCCAAATTTAGGCCAGGGGGGTCAAGGATGACCAATCTAGCCGTAAATCCGGGAATAACTGATTAAGGGCGATCGCTTGGGCTGCGGCCATTTGTCCGAAGGAAAACGCATAAGGGACAGATGTAGGGATCTGGCGCAAGAATCGTTTGAGACTATATGGACTACCATAAATGGCGATCGCCCGAAGATCGCCATCTCTTAATAATTTGTTAAGCCATTCTTCGCTCAGTTGAGCCAAAGCGAGGCTACTTCCAAAGGGGTTACCGCGAATAAAAACCTGCACCATTGTCGGGCGAGAAACGATCGCCGAACTCGGGGAGCGATCGCCGTTGAGATCGAGCAGATAGGGCTGATATCCCTGCTGTTTCGGCAGAGCGATGGCGGGGGAGTGGTGATCCAGATGGCGGCTGCGTAATAGATCATCGACGATGACGAGATTATAGCCCGACTCGACGGCGGCCACGGAGCCAGGGCGAGCAGTTCCCGAGGCCCGTAGGATGCGATCGCCAAGCTGTTTAGCGTCATCAGACCCCACCTGGGCTAAATCCGCCAGGGGAGAGCGGTTGGAGGAGGTGATTTTGGCCTTGGCCTGGGCAATCCGTTGCACCGAAGCTAGGATGCGATCGCGGCGGATTCGCCCCGACTCCACCGCCTGACACACCGCCTCAATCCCACCGGGGAGATCCTCGGGCATCAAAACAATATCATTGCCCGCCTCCACCGCTAACACCGCCGCCTCACGGGCATCATACTGGTTGGCGATCGCCCCCATCACCAAGGCATCCGTCACCACCAAGCCATTAAAGCCCAATGCACCCCGTAGCTGCGCCTCTAACACCCGAGGCGAGAGGGTCACGGGGGCCTGTTCATCCCAGAGGGGAACCTGCACGTGAGCCGTCATAATGGCGTCTATGCCAGCGGCGATCGCCCCGCGAAAGGGCAACAACTCCACCGCCTCCAACCGCTGGGCATCATGAGGGAGTTGGGGTAATTGCCAATGAGAATCGACACTGGTATCTCCATGGCCCGGAAAATGCTTGGCGGTGGTTAAAACCGGCTGGGTTTGAGTCCCTTCAATAAACGCCGTTGCCAAGGCCGTCACAATCTCGGGATTGTCACTAAACGATCGCACATTAATCACCGGATTATCGGGATTATTATTAACATCGACGACTGGGGCTAAAATCCAATTTAATCCCGCTGCAACGGCTTCTGACGCCAACCATTGCCCCATCTCGCGGGCCAACTGTTGGGCCTGGGGCAACTCCTGGCGGGCCATTTCCCCTAAGGCCATCGGCGGCGGAAACCAGGTGGCCCCTGTAAAGCGTTGCCCCACCCCTTCCTCAATATCGGCACAGAGTAACAGGGGAATTTCGGCCCACTCTTGCAGTTGTTGGGTTCGCAGCCGCAACTCGCTGACGCTGCCATCAATCAGTAAGACGCCACCAATCCCCCAATCCTGAAGCCAATGGCGTAGGCGATCGCGATCGGGTTCCCAGGCCCGATAGCGAATTTGCGAGTCAAACAGATGCCCCGAGGCCCGAACGACAAACATTTGGGCGACAAGACGACGTAAAGATAGGTCCGAGGGATTAAACATTAATAATGGAGGCTAAACAATCGAAAAAAGGGGTTCCTGGGTTCAGGGTAATCAGGACAATTTATGGCAGATTACATCCGTTGCTGTAGGGGCAGAAAATCCCCTCCTGGGAGGGGTTAGGGGTGGGTTCCCCTACAATTTGGTGTCCGAAGCAACAAATCACACCATCTATCCTGAAGACCTAGAAAAAATTGACTC
>SIHH01000069.1:0-9789 GCA_004299065.1 Phormidium sp. SL48-SHIP
ACTCCGGATGGTCTGCTCATCACGGCGGTGGATTTCACTGAATGATCGCGATCGTGAAGCTGACGGCGTGCATCTGTGCCGTGAGTTCCCGTAAGTTAAACTCAAAACTCAGAAGCCGCATAATCGGGGTTTCCTCACCCGGCACAATCTGGATGTTAAGCTTCCCCAACCCCTTGCGAACTGCCTTCTTGCTGTACTCCTTTCCTCTGCACCTCGTGTCGCTATGCGTCAATTGATGCGTCAACTCAAAGGTCGTCGCTTACCCATCGCCGCCAAGCTAACGGCCACAATTGCCCTGTCGGCGATTATCAGTGTCAGTAGTGTGACGCTGTTTTCACTTCATCGCCAACGACGGGTTTACCAACAAGAACTCGAAAGCCAAGCCACTCTTGTCTTGAATATGGTGTCACGGCTGGCGGCGGACTCCTTAGCCGCACAAACCGACGACACCGGTGACCTAGAGGAGTCAGAGGAACAACTCCAACAACTGCTCGATATTCTCAATGTTGAAGATAGCCTGACCAGCGTTGTGATTTATGACCAGAACGGTCAACGGCTATCAACCCTAAGCCCCGAGGCGATGACGGAGCGCGATCGCGACTTTGGGGAACAGATTTTAGCCAGTGGAACCCCTGTGTTTGAGTGGGAACGCGATCGCCTCCGTTCGGGCAAAACCATCGCCTCTGGGGCGCAAACTGTCGGTGCGGTTGAGTTAGAGTTCTCCATTACCGGCTTCCGTAACCGTCTCGACAACACCCGCAACAGTGCTATTTTGCTCGGGGTCTTATTTACGGCGGGAGGCCTAGCCGCAGCCTTATGGGTGGGTCGTTCCATCGGTCGCCCCCTCCATGAACTGGCCCGCGCCACTCAATGGGTGGCTGAAGGGGAGTTCGATCGCGCCATGGATAACGAAAGTGCTATCCAACAGTACCGCAGCCGTCCCGATGAAATTGGCGGTCTGGCCCTAGCCTTTGCCCGCATGACCTCGCAAATTCGCGATATGGTCCTCTATCTCGAACAACGGGCCGACCAAGTTCAAAAAAGTGAACTTAAAAATCAAGCCCTCCTCGAAGCCATCCCCGATACCATGTTTCGGCTGCGAACCGATGGCACTTATCTCGATGTTCAGGCGGACAAAGACCAACCGTTACTTCTCTCTCGCAGTGGGTTTTTAGGCAAAAGTCTCTATGAAGTCTTGCCCAAAGAAGTCGCCGATCTCAACCTGCATTATGCTGATTTAGCCCGGCAATCCCGAGAAGTCCAAATTTTTGAATATGCCCTCGATATTCCCAATCGTAAAACGGGAGAAGTCCGACTCCATAACTTTGAAGCGCGGATTGTCACCAGCGGCGAAGATGAAGTCTTAGCGATTGTTCGGGATATTACCGAGCGTAAACGCTATGAGGCGGCGATCGAAGCCGAACGACAACAACTGCGGCAAATTGTCACCCAAGCCCCCGTCGCCATGGCAATGATGGATAGTGAAATGCACTATCTTGCTTACAGTAACACCTGGCTCAGTGATTTCGGGGTTGAACAAGAATCACTGATTGGTAAGTCCCATTATGAGGTTTTCTCCGATTTACCCGAACGTTGGCGAGTGCTTTATGATCGAGCATTGCAAGGGGAAATTGTGAGTACTCCTGAGGATATTTGGGAGCGAGATAATGGGGCGGAACTCTATCTACGCTGGGCGATTCATCCTTGGTACACATCAGATAATGAAGTCGGTGGTGTTGTGATTGCGAGTACCCAGATTAACGAACTGGTTCAAGCTCGGGAAGCTGCCTTAGAAACGGCTCGGTTAAAGTCGGATTTCTTGGCCAATATGAGTCACGAAATTCGCACTCCCATGAATGGAGTCTTGGGGATGACCGATTTGTTGATGACGACGGAACTGGACGAAGAACAGTTAGAGTTTACGGAAGCGTTACGCACCAGTGGAGAACATCTTTTAAATCTAATTAATGATATTTTAGATTTCTCTAAATTAGAAGCAGAAAAGCTACGTTTAGATCGTCATGATTTTGAGTTACGTTCTTGTTTAAATGAGGTTATTAGCTTATTTTTGATGCAGTCAAAAGAGAAGGGATTATCCTTAAAGCTGCATATTAATCCAACGCTGCCCGATTGCCTCTCCGGGGATTCCCGACGACTGCGACAGGTGTTAATGAATTTGGTGGGAAATGCCATTAAATTTACAGACCAGGGGTCTGTGGCTATTGGAGTACGAACCATTGGGAAGAAACAAGGGGTTCTCGGAGATCCGAGTGCAGAAACAGGTCAATTAGAGACGATTTTAACCCTACAATTTGCCGTCCGGGATACGGGAATTGGCATAGCGGCGGGCGATCGCAAATATCTCTTTCAAGCCTTTTCTCAGGTCGATGCCTCCAGTACCCGCCGCTATGGGGGAACCGGGTTAGGCCTGGCGATTTGTCGTCAGCTTGTGCAGAAAATGGGAGGACAAATTTGGGTCGAAAGTGAACCGAATCAGGGATCAACCTTTGTCTTTACGGCTCAGTTTGTCCAGGTGGACAGTCCAGCCACTGAGGAGCATCCAGCCGTCGAGGCTGAACCTCAGACAGCCAATCCCTCAACATCAGCGTCGCAGCCGGTGTCCGCCTCAGCGTCGGGTACGTTATCTCCCTCTCCTGGAACGGATCTCGCCCTGGTAACGTCAACCCCAGTCGCCCCGACATCTGCCACAACAGATCTCGCGGAGACCGCTTCAGGGACTGTCGCTCAAACAGATGCGGGTAATCTTGAGAGTCCCTCCTCACCGTCGGAATCAGCGAAGCCTATCGCTGGGGGTAAGGTTTTGGTGGTTGAGGATACTCATATTAACCAAAAGGTGGTGATGAATCAACTCAAGTTACTTGGCTATACTGCCGCCTGTGTTAACAATGGTCAGGAAGCCTTAGATCAGCTTCAGGAACAACCCTTTGATATCGTATTGATGGATTGTCAAATGCCGGTATTAGATGGCTATCGAGCGACTCAACGCTTGCGAAGCTGGGAAAGCGAGAGCGATCGCCAGACGGTGGTTATTGGCTTAACCGCTCATGCCATGGAAGGCGATCGCCAAAAATGCCTGGATGCGGGGATGGATGACTATCTCGCCAAACCTGTCACCATGCAAAAACTTAAGTCTGTTTTGGAGCATTGGATGTCAAAAATTGAGCCATTAAATTCTGCCGATTCATCGACTATGTCTCATAATGGAAACCGCCCTGATCCTATCGTTCCCCCTTCAGCTTCTATGGCAGACTCCTCCTCAACCCCCGAGATTTACATTGATTGGGATCGTCTTCATGAAGTCTCTGGAGATGATCTCGAATTTGAGTTAGAACTGCTCGACTCGTTTATGGAATCGGCCCGGGAGTATGTCGCTGGGGCCAAAGCGGCGTTGGCTGAGGGCGATGTGGAGACGTTTTCGCGCCTAGTCCATCAAATTAAGGGGGCCAGTGGTAATGTGGGCATCCCCGCCATGATGAAGTTGGCCGGACACCTTAATGAACGGGTTAAACATGAATCGGTTAACCCGGAACTGCTGCAAGAAGCGGTGACTGGGATGGAACAGCTCAGTCAGATGTTAGATCAGGTGACGGCTGTGATGGCGAATTTGTCCCAAGAACTCGAGGCCTGACAGGTTGGCCTCAGCCATGGGTAAATAACTCGGGGGCGCGTTCTTTGAGGGCAGCGTTGAGTTCCCCGAGGCGATCGCGCATCTGAAAATACCACTTCGCTCGCTCCTGGGCATGATGCTCTAGGAGACGGTGTTGGGCAACCCACTGATAGGCCCCTTGTCCGAGTTGCTGTCGCAGAGTTGGGTTGACCAGGAGTTCCCGGAATTTGGCGGCAAAGTCTTCTACGGAGCGATAGAGTAACCCGGTTTTGCCGTCCTGAAGACTGCGTTCGTAGACCGTGGGACTCGCCAAGACAGCCACGCCCTGACCGCCACATTCAACGAATTTGAGGTCAGACTTCATTTGGTTAAATCGAGTGGGTTCTAGGGGCAGCAGGGCAACGCTACTTGAACGAATGACCTGCTGATAGTTGTCATAGGAACAGAAGGGGGAAAAGGCTTTATGGGGGGTGTTTAGAGCCTCGAAAAATTGGCGATCGTGCAGTACATTCACGCAGACGCGATCGCCGAGTTCGTCAAGAATTTGGTTAATTGCCCCCATGAGGGGTTTCCAGTCTTCTTCTCGGTTGAGAGCGCCAAAAAAGACCGTCGCTTGCTCGTAATCTCTCTCGGGACGGGGTTGAGGGAGTTGGGCCAGTTGGTTGGGAAAGACTTTCACGTAGGGGTTGTACTGTCGCAGAAACTCCGCTAACGGCTCGGTGGACGTTTGCACACAATGGCAACTGCGATAGGAGAAGAAGTTATGATCCGAGGCGCTTTCCCAGCGTAAGGGGTCGTCGTCGATTTCTGAGACAATCAGATAGCCGCGCTGAAGTAGGTTTTTCTGTTGAGCGAGGGCGGTTTCCGGCTTGAGGAGAGCGCGTTGCCAGATAAACACTTTTTCTTCGTCAGCTTCGGCGAGGTTGAGAGCAGCACTATGAGCTGAAGACATGGCCCGCACGCCGGTAATGCGATTGCTGAACTGATCCGGTTCGAGAATCCGCACGCGATCGCAGGCCAACGGGGCCATCATCAAAGTTTGGATAAACAGCCGCCGTTGGGTTTTTACGCCGGTCAGGATATATTGATGACTTTCTGTGAGTAGTTTCAGGCGGTTGCTATCAACCTTGAGATGTTGGGCCAGGGGTTCGAGTTTGGGGTAGAACTCGGCAAATTCTTTGGGGTTATGGGACAAAATGCGGCCCACCGTTTTAACGATGAGGCCCGCTTGGCTGAACAGCTGCTGCATACTCTCAAGGGTGAAGAACCGCAGATGGGTGCGATCGAGTAGTCCTTCATCTTGATATTCCCATTTTCCCTGGAGCAGATCTCGTAGAATCGTCCAATGTTGGATATTGGGGATTGAGGCCAAGACATAGCCGCCGGGTTTGAGCCAGGATACCTGGTGATTGAGAATGGCCCAGGGATCTTGTAGATGTTCTAAGACATCCCCATAGACGAGAGCGTCACAGCTTTGAGGGGCGATGTTTAACTGGCTTTCGTCGGATGTTTCGACGTTAAAATGGAGGGCGCGATCGAGCCGTTCTGTGGCAATTTGGACGGCTTCGGGGTTGAGTTCTAGGCCGATGTATTCACTGTCAGGATTGTCTTTTTTGTAGGCGGCTCCCAAGGCTCCCGTTCCACAGCCGACTTCGACAATACGGCCAAGGTTTTTGGGAATGCTATCGAGGAGTTGTTGGTTAATGCGATCGTAGTAAGCGGGAACCGTCATAGTCTTAGGGAGTTTTAGGGGAAATAGAGCGCAGAGACAGTTTGATTCGGGATAATGGCTAGAGAAAGGGAGAATGCCGCTAGCTAGTGGCGGGAGTGAGCCAAATTTGGGCGAGTACCAGTGCAGCGGCGATCGCCAGTATGATGGTCACGGCGATCGCATCGCCTCGTTGAATCGGTGGCCAGGCCCGTTGAGCCGTCGGCTGGCCATAGCCTCGCAGACGCATCGCCTGATACACCTGTTCCGACTGCTCATAACTGGTCACCAATAGGGTTCCCGTCAGTGCAGCTAACACTCGCAGGGTTCGCCAACTCAACTGTTTAGGGTTGAAGCCTCTGAGCCTCATGGCCGTTTGCACTTGTCGTAGGCGATCGAGTAAATCATAGAGGTAGCGGTAGAACAAGAGCATCATATCGGTAATAAGACCGGGAATCCCCAGCGATCGCATGGCCCGTAAGGTGCTAGCCAGAGGGCTGGTTCCAAACAAGACTAAGGTTACCGTCACGATACAGACGAATCGCACCACAATCGGCACAGCCGCTAAAATTCCCTCCCAACGAATCCTTAGCCAACCCAACTCTAGCAAGATTGTTTCCCCGGTCGTCAAGGGTAATAAAACAATCGCACCGAGTAAAAAATAACCCGGATAATGAAGTCGCTGACGTAAGTAACATCCCGGTAACCGAGAAATTTTATAGAGTATCCCAGTTAGGAGCAATATCACCGGTAACAAGACCAGAACATCGACCGCCGAGAAGGCAAAAATCAGAGCCATGAGTCCGACAAACTTGCACCGAGGGTCCCAACGATGAATGGGAGACTGTAAACCGGCATACGTATCAAGTCCATGTTGCATAAAGATAGGAGTAGCCAGACAATACAAGACAACGGCAACGAATCAAAGGCAACGAACCCACCGAACACCCTAAACAAATCTAGTGATTTTGGGTTACAATTGAGTGTTTACCTTTCATATCTCATCGTTTTTAATGGCTATAAAACCCTTCGATTAAACTGGGTTTAACCTGATGCAGAAATAGCACAACCATCGATGTAAATGCCCCTTCAATCAGCATTAAGGGGATTTGCGAGACAACTAAGACTAAGGTTGCAGAGCGTTCTAAGTTCACATCTAAATCAGCCGGAATTGTGGTGATAATTAACGTAAAAAAAATAACTGTCGAGAGTCCAACCGCTAATCCCCCCGCCACAAAAGCAAACAGTCCTAGTCTCCGTCGCGTTTCCTCTCCAAACGAAAGGCGAAGTTTAAAGAGGTAGGCCGAGACCAAGGCGGGAAAACCGATCATAGCAGTATTCACGCCCAGACTAACCATACCGCCATGTTGAAACATGACCGCCTGAAAAAATAAACCCACTAAAATTGCCGGAAAAGCATAATAGCCGAGCAGCACACCGAGCAAGCCATTTAATAATAAATGAACGCTCGCCGGAGGAATGGGAACACTGACTAACGAGCCAACAAAAAAGGCGGCCGTGAGTAAGGATGCTTTGGGGATATGTTCTTGAGGATCTCGATAAGTTCGTTGAATTTGTCGGAGAGAAAACCAGACACCACCTCCCGTCATTGCGTAACCCAGCAACGACACAGGCGCCGGAAGAAATCCATCTGCAATGTGCATGAGTCACCTAAGAATCAGAAGACGATGATTTGTGGCCACGACTGAAATAGAGAGCCGTACCCACACATCCCCAAATCACAGACGCACCTGTTAACAGGCGTTGGGGGACGGAGATATCCGTTAAATCGGCCAACAGAGATGAGTTGGCAGCATCTCCCGTAGAGTCATCGGCCATGAGAGTGGAGTCATCGAGGTTAATCGTAATCATATCCCCATGTCCAGCTTGGCGGACCGTCACCGTCCAATTCCCGGGAATCTCTGGATTGGGGCGAAATTGATAACGTCCTGACTCATCAGTCGTTCCGGTTTCCCAGGGTTCTTGGGGATTCTCCGGGGAATAGACGAATACTTGAGCCTCATTGAAGGGTTCACCGTTATCATAAGCGGCCGTCAAGGAAATGGTTGGCTCAACCTCATAGGTGAGTTTAGCCCCGTGAGAGACAGCGGCGTCCATGAAGCCAATGACTCCAAGGCCAGCCAGAGGGATAACGAGGTTCCACTGGATCGATTTCATCGGCAACTCCTGATTGGTGACAGCATCGTGGCCGCAAAAAACGGCATCTTGCTCTTTATTGTGTCGCAAGATGCCGTACTGTGCAGCGTTGAGTTAATCACAAACCGTTGAGCGGCCGAGTTCACATCCTAAGACATGAACTCAGCAGTTGAGGAGTCACTGAGGATTAGGCACTTCCGAGCAGATAGTCTGCATCGGGAACTTCGTACATAGCCTCTTCAACTTGGGTGACGTCGCTGGTTCCCATGACTACACCGAGGTAGGAGCCACTGTCGAGACGGATGGCTACATCACTAACACCGTCACCGTCAACATCTTCGACCTCTAATTGGATCGAGGACATCAGCGAGCCGCTGATTGCCAGACCATCACCGGCTTTGAAGTCCATGATGAAGTCAGCCGCTTGAGCGGAGGTAATTTCGAGGCTGGTTTCGGCCCGCAGTAAGAACTGGTTGGTTCCGCCACCACCGGTGAGAGTATCAGATCCCATGTCACCCGAGAGGACATCGTCTCCGTCTCCACCCATGAGTTCGTCGTTACCTTGACCACCGTAGAGGACGTTGTTACCGCCACCTGCCATGATCACATCGTCACCGGTGTTTCCGGCCAGAACATCGTCGCCGGAACCGCCCATGATGACATCTTCATCATCAGCACCCGCGAGGAGGTTATTGCCACCTTCGCCGGAGATGCTATCGTTGCCATCAGCACCCGAAACGATATCGTTGTCGACCGTACCAACAACTTCATCGTCCCCTTCACTTCCCAAGACCGCTTGGTTGCCAATGTCTAGGGTGTTGAGTTCCGTCACACCCATGATGTCGGTGATTTGGAAGACGCTGCTGCTTTGGAACTTGATGCTGGCAGAGGTGGTAATCCCCCAAACCACGCTTAACTGAGCTTCACTCTTGATGATGACGGAACCGGCAATGGCGCCTTCTCCACTTCCGTCACCACCGATCACAACACCACCGCCGTCGAGGATTTCCTCAGCATCCTCTGTCGGCATCGGATCGAAGGCCTCAGCCGTGTTGTCATCGAGTTTGACGACGGAACCGTAGAGGTTGGCGATTTCAAAGCTCTCTTCAGGAGCATCAAAGCCGGAGGTGATGGTTTCACCGCCATCGGTGGAGAAGCCATCGAGGCTAACGGTGTAGGTGTCTCCGTCGAAAGCAAAGGTTTTGGGGGTTAGACCGCCTGTGGCAAACTGCAAACGGTCGGCATCTTCAACGGGATCTCCACTTTCGTTAGGAGTATTAAGGATGTTGAAGAGGAAGTCGAAGGAATCGAGTTCGCCCACACCGTTGACATCGAGGTCAAGGCTAAAGCCGAAGTCACCGTCGAAGTTATTCGTGGTTGAACCGTTACGGTAGAACAGTTGACCCAGTTTGAACTGTTCACCCACTTCGGTGCCGAAGTCACTCCCGTCAAACTGCACCAAGTTGGTGAAGCTCTCTTCGGTGGGAACGCCCCAGGCGAAGCGGTTTTTCATGCCACCGTTTTGGTCGGTGATTTCCACAACCGCGTCAGGAGTGTCTTCGACAGGGTCAGAGAAGCTACCACCAGAGGTGCCGATAATCACATCCATATCGGAGGTATCGGAGGCATCATCGGAGACGTCATCGCCACCGTCGTCGCCGGCCATGTCGTCATCACCATTGCCGTCGCCAACCAGGTCGTCATCACCATTGTCGTCAGCGTCGTCCTCACCACCGGAACCAATGTCAGACGGGGCAGATCCAGCTAGTTTTCCGCTTTGAGTGCGAACACCAAAGTCTTCACCCGCAAACATATCGAGGGTTAGGGTTTCCGATTCGTGAGCGATCACGAAGGTGACGGATTCACCGCCGCTGACAGCGACACCCGCGTCAAAGGCCCGAGGAGCAATGGATGCACCACCGGTCACGTTGTTAACACCTCCGGCACTGAAAGTCCCGCCGGAGACTCCTTCACCGCTGATGGAAAGCCCTTCTAAGAGACTGTTGTTTTCCAGGTTGAAGAAAACACCGCGTAATCCTTGTTGGTTACTGTTACCGGGGCCATCATTTTGGCCGACAACAGTGACTTCAATCCCTTCACTGGTTTGATTGAGGGTTACTTCAGCAGAGGCACTGACGCCAACAAAACTGGTGAGGGTGAAGGAGGCGCTACTCGCATCACCTTCGAGGTCATCGCTACCTGCACCACCTTCGAGGTCATCGCCATCTAGGTCGTCTTCGTTGATGGATTCGCCAGAATCGTCATCATCGTCGTCGTCTAGATCATCGTCATCGTC
>SIHH01000069.1:9889-13044 GCA_004299065.1 Phormidium sp. SL48-SHIP
TCGTCATCGTCGTCGTCATCGTCGTCGTCATCGAGATCATCAATGTCGTCGTCGTCATCAATCCCATCATCAGCGATGAGATCATCATCATCTTCTTCAACGTTGGTTGTTGTGACCTGATCCTCTGTTTCTTCAACAGTGGTTTCAGCGTCGGTCATCATGATATCGTCTTCCATTCCTAGGTTCCTCTGATATAGGTTATTTGTTCAGTGACACACCCGCAGCGAGGTGAGCAACTGGCTCGCTGTTAATACTTAACTGAAGTAGATGGTCTGAGTTCAAGAAAGTTCCCGAAATTGTATGAAATTTCTCGAAACACAGGATTTTCAATAAGTTTGTGCGGCAAACACGTCGCTGTCAGTAGATTACAGCGTCAGGCTTCAATTTAATTCATCTGACTGCCTTTCTTAGCTTTCCCAGATTTTCACTGATGTGAAAGGGTGAAATTACGCAAATCGGTCAGATTTAGAAAATTTCAGTAAAAATACGGATAAAATTGAAGTATTTTCACAGACATTTCCTGGTTAAGAGACGCATTGATGTTTCGATAGGTTTCCCAATTGTTCAGGTTTTTGTTGAATTTGTCTGAAATCCCCTTGAAGCGGTTGAATACTATACGTCGCCCTGAAGAAGAGTATGGGGAGACAGGCAAAAACCGCCGCGCGATCGCGCGGCGGTTCAAAGAGCCATGACTTAAAGTCTTAATTAGGGTTCAGTTGCATCCCCCATCGTCGACTCGAAGCAATGACCTTCGCCAACATGACCCAGATTTGGCAGAATCCCAACCAGTTTTTCCTGATCTTCTGGGGATAATTGATCCATGAGACCGTCCGATGTCACCTCGACGGTTCCATTGTCGGCTAAGGCGGCGATCGGATCAAAGCCTAAGGCGCCTTCATTCAAGTCAGAGTCAGCCGGAGCGTCACCTGTACCGAAAAGATGGTCCAGATGGATGGTCGCTTCGAGATCGGCAGTTCCTGCATCATCGAGAATGCCTTTGCGTTCATCGCCGATAAATTCGCCACAGGCAAAGGCCAAGGGTTGATCTAGGGCAATGGAAAAATCAAGACGCTCTCCGTCTTGTTCTGCGGTTCCTGTCAAGACCATTACATGGCCCTCAGCGGGTCCGTCGGGGGCGGGAGATAAGGCCCAAGACAAGGCGTTGTAATGTCCAGCATCGGCCTCGGCTTCACCCAAGAGAACAGGACCGTTCCCCTCGGTGAGATCCACGGTTTTTGAGTCTACCAACAGCAAAGATTTACTGGCCTCGATGTCAGATCCATCGGCTTCGTAGGGAGGATTGGTTTGATAGGCGGTTACATCGCTGAGATGGACATACAGATTGTCAAAGCTGAGGGTCCATCCGTCTTTACTGGTCATTCCTTCCCAGGCGTACTCTTCTCCGTTGGCGTACACGGCTAGGGTTCCGCTTCCCTCACTGGGAGTTACGGCGGTGCTGTCTGGGGTCGTCTCTGTCGTCGGGTCAGAGCAGCCGAGCAAAAGCAACGCACTCAGAGCCATCGGACTCAGTTTTGATGCAGAGATCATAGTTGATGAGGGGTGATGTTAGGGTGGGTAGGGTATAAAAAAGGACACTTGAAAATAAACAGTATAAATGCAAGAAAATGCTTTTTGGCTTGGGTTCTGTTTATTGAATTTGTCCTATTTTATCTGGCGTGTTTATGGTCTGGATTCAAGTTGCAGTCAGTTTAACATAGCCAAATTCGCCAGTGGCGTGACGATCGCTCCTAAGATAACAAGGTGGTGATTTTCGGGAACAGGGTCTGCCAAAGTCCTGTTTCCTGAGACGGCTGAGGGGAGTCTAGGAACTGAAAGAGGACTGCAAGCAGAAGAGTAAAGACCATAGCGCGAATCAGGCGCGAACCGGAGCTGAGGCGATCGCTATCAAGCATGGTGACACTCCTTCCCACTAGCAGGTGGCTAAAACAATACGGTTGTTGTCTGTGACTTCAGCCTTAGCATGGAGCAATTTCAGTGAATCAGGAGTGTCCAAAATCACATCGAGCTGTGATTTGACAAAGATTTAAGGATGGTTGTGATTAAAGTCTGGGGCGATCGCCCACTATCGAGAACGATCGCCTCCTGGGGTTCTTCGAGATCGGCAAACTGACTGGCCAAAAGCGTGGGCGACATAAAATGGTCAGATCTTCCCTGAAGCCGTTGCTGTAACGGCTCAAACTCTCCCTTGAGATAAACCCAAACCATCTCATTATCCCCGCAACTCAGGCGATCGCGGTAGGCCTGTTTCAGGGCCGAACAGGCCACAACCACCCCGAGATCTGGGTAATCCGTCCGAGCCTGGGCGATCGCCGCCTGTAATCTCGACAACCAGGGCCGGCGATCGTCATCATCGAGGGGAATCCCCCGAGCCATTTTCTCAACATTGGCCGCCGGGTGAAACGCATCTCCCTCCAAAAACACCCAGCCTAAACGCTCCGCTAAGCCTCGCGCCACCGTTGTTTTCCCAGAACCGGATACCCCCATCACCCCAATCACCCGCGCCGCTGTTTGAGCCATCAGAGTGGCGCTATCCGTCATGTTGACCAAGCTGCTTGCGTTGAACATCAAAGCGGTAAATGATATTCCCTTCATAGGTCACATCAAACGCGCCATCATAGTCTTTCGCACAGCCATCGAGAAACGCTTTCGCCTCCTGGCCCGATAACTGAGTCGCCATGGAAAACTCCAGTGGAGTGATTGCGCCATCACCCTCGACAATCATGCGAAAAAAGGTACTTTGTAATTGTTCAGCGCGACAGCGTTGAGCCTCAAGTTGCTCTTGTTTCGACTGTCGTGCCACAGTCCAAAGTAGCCAACTCCCGATCGCCGTCGGTGGAAGTCCCACCAGAGTCAACAGAATCAGGGCCAACTCTCGTTCCCAAGCACTGACTCCTCCCAGATGGAAGGCTGACCAGAGTACCACAGGAATCCCAGATACCATGAGGATTCCGGCGATCGTTTTTTTGATGATTTTCCAGGAAGATTTGGGGCGATTGGCTATCATAATCACTCGCTAGGAGAGGAATCGAGGGGGAACACAGGTTCAGTGAGACCCCACTCTCTTTAGCATACGGTTTTAACGGGTTGGTCTTGAGGTCGGGCAAACCGAAAGTTTCAGGGGTGAAACCGAAACC
>SIHH01000069.1:13144-16109 GCA_004299065.1 Phormidium sp. SL48-SHIP
GTCATATTCAGCTCGTCGCAACCGTTGCTGAACATCTTGCAGCATTTTGCGGTTGACGGCTATGACATCGGCGATCGCCCCAAACATCCAGAGTTGAAAGCCAATCAGAATCAGGATTGTTGCCAGAATCAAACTCGGGGTGCGCGATCGCGTTGGATCCCCAAAGCTAAATAAAACCAACCAACGCAAACAGAGTAATAACCCCAATCCCATCGGAATCGTTCCCAGAACGGCAAAAAACCGTAGGGGACGATAGGTCATAAAAATCCGAATAATCGTGAAAATGGAGCGTTGGATATACGCCGGAATACTTTTAACCAGGCGTGACGGCCGCAGATAGCCATTGGTGCGAATGGGAACCGACGTCACAGACATCCCTTCTTGTCCCGCTTGGATAATCGTTTCGAGAGTATAAGTATACTCATTAAAGACATTGAGCCGAATCGCCGCCTCACGACTATAGGCCCGAAAGCCACTAGGAGCGTCGGGGATGTGGGTATTGCTCGCTAAACGAACCACCCAACTCCCCCAACGTTGCAAGACTTTCTTGAGGGGGGAAAAATGTTGAATGTCCTCAATGGGACGCGCTCCCACCACCATGTCCGCATGATCTTGGAGAATGGGGGCAATCAGTGTGGGGATATCATCAGCACAGTATTGATTATCGGCATCGGTGTTGACGATGATATCCGCCCCCGCCTTGAGACAGGCATCAATACCGGCCACGAAGGCCTTGGCTAGGCCCCGATTATGGTCAAAACTGACGATGTGATCAACGCCGCAAGCCTTGGCGACCTCAACGGTGCGATCAACACTGCCATCATTGATAATGAGCCATTCGACGGTATCGATCCCTGGAATCTCTCGCGGTAGGGCTGTTAAAGCGACGCCGAGAGTGGCTTCCTCGTTGTAGCAGGGGATTTGGATAATCAGTTTGGTCATGGCCAAGTTAACCGTTCATCCTAACGGAGACAGGGTGGATGGCCAATGATAGCCTCTCGATTTTCTCTAAGCGTCCAATCGGCCAACCTCCGGTGAACTCACCCGAGCATAGGGACTGAGGGCGGCAAAAAATTGTTTGCCATAACTGCGATAGATGGCTCGTACATCGAGCAAGACGACGGTTCCTTGCACCTCTCGAATGGGGGCGATCGCCCGTTGTAACTCCCTGAGAGCGGTTGGCAGTAGATAGAGACGAAACCAATCCTGTCGTTGTTGTTTGTAATGGGCCACCTCAGCGGCCACGTAGGGATCTTCAAGGGAGGGAAAGGGTAGAGTGGCGATCGCCAACAATTTACTCGCCGGTAACTCCCCTTGGTGGTCTCGCCAGAAGGACCAGCCACTAATGAGAATGCCATTGTCCGCTAAGTCAGCCTGTTCAACGCGCACCCGAGAGCCAAAATCCGCCGCCAGTTGAGCCGCCACGATCGCCCGCAGGGGAACATCGCCGACAATGAGGGTAATGAGTCCCGCTGCGGTGTCAGCGGAACTGCCAATGCGAATCAACTCATGGAGTTCTCGTAATAAGGCCGCCTTGTATTCTGGGGTATTGGGTAATGGCAGCCGTTCAGGGGCATAGAGATGGAGATGATGGCGATCGGGATTGAATTTAACACAGGTCATATCTCCTAAGCCCAAGCGTTCGCGAAAGGCCAGAGCATCGCGGTCTAAATCCAAGGCCCCACCCACCCAAACCATGGGTTGACGCTGCCAAAGTGGGGCGAGAAGTTTACCCAAATCGACGGGAGCATGATACAGCCAGAGTTGTCCTTGATGACGATTGAGTTTCGCCCAAACCGCCCCAGGGTGCGATCGCCAAGATTCCCAAAACTCTCGCCAGGCTGGGGGCATTCCCGCATCGGGTTGAAGCTGCCCTAAGGCCGCTTGTTCGTCTTGATCAATCAGATGAGCCTGATAGGGGTTATCCGGGCGAGCTAGACTCCCTCGCACTAGGGCCAATTGCACATCACGAATTTTGGCCCCCTGTTCCGTTGATGCGGTAATCCAATCGAACCAATCCTGGGGGGAGATGGCCACAGTTAAACTGTTTTGTGTCCAACGTTCCCAGTCATCCGCCCCATCGATGAGGGTAGGAACCCCATCGCGAAAGCTGTTTCCTCCACCGAGGCGATCGCGTAACCAGGCGTCAGGGGAGGTGAGCAATAGCCCTTCAAAGTCGGGATCAAGGCGATCGCCCTCGGCGATGGCTTTCTCGGAGCCTAACCAGGCTTGCAATTCAGGGATATCCCGTTCCCGCAACTGTCGCCGCACCTGGGGCGCCGCCACCAGCACCACCGCTGTCGGCGACATTAACATCGGCATCAGATAACTGAGGGCATACCGTTGCGAGGAGGTGGGAAACACCCCCGTTTGAATCAGCGCATCGCGGCCCAACCGCAAGGCCCGCGCCACCAGGCGGGCCATCGTCAAATGATGGGGCCAGCGATCGCCCCCCGAAGCCCGCAAAAAATCTCGTAACGCACCGTGAACTTTTGCTTCAATCACGCTGTAGCTCGTACCTTGATTTGGAGCATTTGACAGAAAATCCTAAACAACCCAAACTATTCTAATGTGGACGTCAATCAGCCGGAAGGCCCCTGGCCCCAGTATTGGCCAGGAGTTGAGCCAGCCATTAACCGCCTCCCTCAAAAAAGTTTCCCAAAGGGGTTGACAAGTTCTAAAAATTAGGGCATGATAGATATCACGCTCGAAACAAGGGACTGTAGTTCAATTGGTTAGAGCACCGCCCTGTCACGGCGGAAGTTGCGGGTTCGAGTCCCGTCAGTCCCGTTAAACACAAAAGGGGTAAGGCACAAACCTTGCCCCTTTTGTCATTTTAAAGGACAGATTCTCCCCTGTTCCCAGTTCCGGTGTTCCCTGTTCCCTTCTATTGCCTATTGCCTTCTTCCCCCCTGTTCCCTGTTCCCTGTTCCCTGTTCCCTTCTTCCCCCCTGTTCCCTTAACC
>SIHH01000070.1 GCA_004299065.1 Phormidium sp. SL48-SHIP
CTGAGCCGGAAGCTGAGCCGGAAGCTGAGCCGGAAGCTGAGCCGGAAGCTGAGCCAGTTGCCGAAACTCCCGTAGAACCTGAGCCGGAAGCTGAGCCAGAACCTGAGCCAGAACCTGAAGCTGAGACGGTTCCCGCTTGGATGAAAGCGAGCGAGGAGCGTCAAGAACGACTCGAACGGTTAAAAGCCGAGGCGATCGAAACCCCAGTTGAAGACGAACCCGAAGCCGAACCTGAACCGGCCATCAGCTTCGACGAAAACTTTGTCTGGTCTGCAGAAGTCCTGGCCGCTCAGGGACGTAAACCCGAGGATATCTCCGTCGAAGAGATTACTTGGCTCAGAAAACTGCGTCAGGGGTTAGGGAAAACCCGTCTAGGACTGATTAACCAATTAAAGGCGATCGTGGGTCAGGGGCCGCTGAATAAAGATGCGGTCTTTGAAATCGAAGCCTTATTGTTGCAAGCCGACGTTGGGATTGAGGCGACGGATTTCGTGATCGAAACCCTACAAGAGAAATTACGAGCCGAGAGTCTTCCCCCCGACGAGGCGATCGCCTATCTCAAGCAAATTCTACGGGACTTGCTCGACCAACCCTACCAAAATGGCTACGAGCCGGACTTCATCCCCGAGAAAGACCAATTCAACATTTGGCTAATGACGGGAGTCAATGGTGCCGGAAAAACCACCACCATCGGTAAACTCGCTCATCTGGCCCAAAAATCCGACTATCGCTGTCTGATTGCAGCCGCCGACACCTTCCGGGCCGCCGCCGTTGAGCAAGTCAAAATTTGGGGACAACGTAGTAATACCGACGTCATCGCCAACCCTGGTAAAAATACCGATCCAGCGGCCGTCGTCTTTGACGCGATCGCCGCCGCAACATCCCGAAACACGGAATTGTTGCTGATTGACACGGCGGGCCGGCTCCAGAATAAGAAAAACTTGATGGAAGAGTTGAGCAAAATTCGCCGCATTATCGATAAAAAAGCCCCCGATTGTCGAATTGAGTCTCTCTTAGTTCTCGATGCTACGTTGGGACAAAATGGCTTACGTCAAGCGGAAGTTTTTGCGGAAGCGGCTCAATTGAGTGGCGTGGTCTTGACAAAACTCGATGGAAGTGCTAAAGGCGGTGTCGCTCTGGCGGTGGTGAAACAGTTGGGTTTACCAATCCGCTTTATTGGTGCGGGGGAAGGGATTGAAGATTTGCGCCCCTTTTCGAGTTATGAGTTTGTTGAGGCGTTGTTGAATGGTTGAGGGAATAGGGAACACCGGAACTGGGAATAGGGAATAGGGGGGATTGGTTGCTGTTAAGGGTTCAGGAGGGATGGCCAGAGGTGGCGATCGAGGTGGGTTAGGGCGTGATCGCTGTCGACCTCGATGAGGTGAACCCAGGGACGGGTGGCGGCGTAGTCGCGGCTGGCCTGGATGGGAATGATCTCGTCATGGATTCCGTGGAGGATGGTGGTGGGAACGGGATGGGTGAGGCCTTGGGGTAGGTAGCGGCGTGCGTCTTCGACGAAGTGATCATGCAGGGGGAGCGATCGCCCTTCGCCATAGTGGTAAATGTCCCGATACCCTGAGTCTTGCCAATGCTGCAATTGTGCGGGAGTCAGCCAACAATCGGGAAAGCCGAAGGCGGGAGCGAGCAGGAGTAGTCGTTCGACATGGGCGCTCTCCTGGGCGACCCAGGCCGCCGTTAAGCCCCCTAAACTGGAGCCAATGAGGGCGACCCTAGAATGTGGGGAAATCAGCGCCGAAACCTGGCGAATTTGGCGGCTGACCGTAAGCTGGGAAAAGCCGCCCAGGTTGAGATCGACCCGATGTAGGACTTGTCCTTGTTCCCTGAGGCGATCGCGCAGTCGTTGAGCTTTCCGAGACTGGGGACTTGAGGCCAAGCCGTGGAGATAAAACCATTGGACGGTTAATTCTGAATGGTAATCATCACTTGACATGGGTTTTTGTTAGAATTGAGCGGCGGCGGGATCAACTTCTGAGGTCATTGTCCCGTGTGAGTTTTGCCAAATCTGAGGCGCTGAGTTTTGCCTGAATCTCGACTCAGCACCAACCCTGTAAACAAGCACTGGTTGAGGGTTTTTAAATTGGTGTATCCCCCCAAAGGAGAGAAAATCGAACTCGATCGCGAGTACCCGTGTCCCTGTCGCCGTCCCGGCCATTTGAAGCCAATTACCTTGACGGAGGCCTTGGGATGCGATCGCTGTCAGCAAATTTTTGTGGTTGATGACAGCGGCTTCTCAATTGAGCAACTCTCCACCCACTATCCCTATAAACAGATGTGGCGTTGGACGGGAACTCACTGGAAACGAGCGAGAACCGGGATTAAAGATATGTACTTTCCCCTAGCGGTGGGGGTCGTGTTAGTCTTAGCCATTGTCTGGTTGCCCATTGCTCTACGGTTATCCGTTGGGGCCAATACTCTGCCTTGGATTATTTTAGTGGTACTCTTAGCAGTGTTGCCCGCAGTATTAGTTTGGTTGGCATACCGACGTTAGCGTCATGGCGAACGACTCATTTGAGATTGAGACTAGCGAGAATCCTTTAGCGGCCGTCCGTCGCGCTCATCAAGCTTCCCTGGAGTTGTCACAGACTCTGAGTAGCGAGCGATCGCAGGCCCTGCGGTTAATGGCCCAGGCCTTGAGCGATCGCGCCAGCGATATCCTCGAAGCCAATACCCTGGATTTAGAAGCCAGTCGCGATATGGCCGTCCCGGAACTGCTCCTGGATTGGCTCAAATTGACCCCGGAACGAGTCCAAGGGGCCATCAATATTCTGCGCTGTTTAAGCGAGCTTCCAGACCCCATTCGGCGGGTGATTAACGCTCCCTTCCAGGTTGAACAAGCTCAAACCTACTGTCAACTGATGCCCCTCGGGGCCATCGCCCTCATCTATGAAGCGTTCCCAGAACTGGCGGCCATTGCGGCGGGGATGTGTCTGAAAACCGGGAATAGCCTCGTCTTGAAAGGCAGTACCGAAGCCAGTCACTCCAATATCGCGATCGCGAACGTCTTGCAAGAGGCCCTCGCCGATAGCCAACTCCCGGATCATTGTCTCGAACTCCTCCCCTCTGATACGGGAACCTCTGTTCGCGAATTGGTCAGTCAAGACCGGTATTTGAGTCTGATCATTCCCCATGGCCGCGAGAGTTTAGTGCAGCCGATTGTGGAAAAAGCCACCGTTCCCGTTCTGCGTTCTGCGATCGGTAACTGTTACCTGTATTGGTCGCCTAGCGGTAGTCTTGACCTGGTTCGCTCGATGATTTGGGATAGTCATCAAAGTGAACCGGATCCAGTCAATGCGATCGAAAAAGTCCTGATTCACCCCGAACAAAAACCCTCATCGTTGCTCAGTCTCTGGAATGGATTGCAGGATAAAGGCTTTCAAATTCGCGGCGATGAAACGCTGGTCGGGGAATTTCCTGACCTAGAACTAGCAGAACCCGACGAGTGGCGACAAGCCTATTTAACCAAAACCATTGCCTTTAAACGGGTGGACAGCCTCGACGATGGAATGCGTTGGATTAACCAACATAGTAGTGGTCATGCCGATTGTTTAGTCACCGAGTCCTATCAAGAAAGTTGTCAGTTTTCGTTAGGTGTTAAAAGTGCCTCGGTTTATATTAATATCTCTCCTCGGTTTTCTCGACTTCCGAAACCTAATCACACTGTTTATTTAGGGATGTCTAATCGAAGTGGGTATTATCGAGGTTTTATTAACCTCGAAGCACTAACGCGCATCAAACACGTAATTCAAGGACATAATTAGTCTTTAATTCGTCTTTAAATAAAAAATGCGACGATATCTCATCGGTGAATTTTCGCTCAAACGCATGATTGCTTCTGTTCTGTTTATCTACGTCTGCATCTGCCTCTATGCCTACTTTGGCACCGAGCGGTCGATTTTTTTGCCTCCTCCAGCCAGCTATAGTGACAGCGAAGCAATCATTAAATTGCCGGTGGACGAAACCACGGAGATTTCAGCGGTTTACCTGTCCCAAGCTGAAGCGGACTATACCATTCTTTATAGTCATGGAAACGCTGAGGATTTAGGCATGATCTTGCCACGATTGGCAGAATTACAAAGCTTTGGATTTGGGGTGTTCGCCTACGATTATCAAGGTTATGGAACCAGTCAGGGGAGTCCTTCGGAATATAACAGCTATCGGGATATTAACGCCGCCTATCGTTACCTGACCGAAACTCTGAACATCTCCCCGAGTCATATTCTCGTCTATGGTCGTTCCGTCGGCAGTGGTCCCTCGGTGGATTTAGCCTCCCGAGAAGCTGTTGCCGCCTTGGCGGTTGAGAGTGGTTTTGTCAGTGCCTTTCGGGTAGTGACACGAGCGCGTCTATTTCCCTTTGATAAATTCAATAATCTCGACAAAATGGCGGATGTTTATAGTCCTGTCTTGATTATTCATGGAACCGAAGATGAGATTATTCCCATCTGGCATGGGGAACGCCTCTATGAGGCGGCGAATGACCCCAAACAGTCGTTCTGGGTCGAAGGCGCGGGACATAATAACCTCTTAAATGTCGCGGACCTTCGCTACTCCCAAACCTTAGCGGCCTTCAGCCAACTTGTCCGCAAAGAACAACGCTAGACAAAAACAATCATACTCCCGGTATCATCCCGGATTCAAGACATCGAGATGCTGAGAGATGCTGAGAGATGCTGAGTTCCTTAACATTTCAGGGAAGCCGCGTCTTAGGTTTGATGACTCCAGGTAACTCCAGGATAAAACAACTCCCTTGTCCCAGTTCACTTTTGACCGTGATAGAACCGTGATGATGATAGGCGATCGCCTGTGCCATCGCGAGACCTAATCCCGTCCCCCCAGTTTGGCGAGAGCGATCGCTATCGACTCGATAAAACCGCTCAAAAATCCGAGTTTGTTCAGCCGGATCAATGCCAATTCCTGTATCTTGGACTGTCATCCAAGCGGTGCGATCGCGGACCCTTAAACTGACCACAACGTCCCCCGCTTTAGGCGTATATTGAATCGCATTCGCGATTAAATTTGACACTAAACGATAAAGCTGAGACTCATGACCCAACACATAAATATCCTCAGCCGGAACCTCTTGCCTTAAATTGATGTCCGCCAACGTTGAAAATTCTGCATATTCCTCCGTTAAATCATCAATTAAATCATTTAAACAACAGGGTTCAAACACTTGGCTTGAAGACTGATGTTCCAAAGTACTTAAAAACAGTAAATCCGCAATCAAATGGCTTAAACGTCGTCCCTGTCGTTCAAGAGTTTGTAGCATCGTCTGCATTTGCTGAGGATTCGAGGGAGGAACCCGTACAATCGCCTCAATCGTAGCCAGAAGAGTCGCCAGGGGAGAACGAAGCTCATGAGCCGCATTAGCCGTAAACTGTTGTTGCTGTCGATAAGACTCGTAAATCGGCTGCATCGCTAATCCCGACAGCCACCAACCCGCAACCGCAACTAACGTTAACGCCAGAGGAAAACCAAGACCTAAAATCCATCTGATGCGGTTAACTTCTGCATCAAACGTCGCCAACGTTCGACCAATTTGGATATATCCCCAAGAGGAATTCGACTGTACTGCGGTTTGAGAGTTCAGCTTACCACTATGAAGAATCGTCGTAAATTGATGGTAGCGTGTCCCCCTGGAACTGCGAAAAGTTTGCCAAGTGGTCGGGTTTAACGTTTGAGGTAAGGGGAGGGGATGGTTAGGGGAAAACGCTAAAAGTTCGCCGCGATAATTGAACACCCGGATATAATAGGTACTGCGATCGCTAATGCCAATCGTATGGCGCTGAATTAAGGTTGGATTATGGTTACAAGGTTGTCCTTGTCGGCATAAGTCGGGAAAAATTTGTTGTAGGATACCCGTGAGATCTCCCGATTGGGGGAGCATGGGTTCTAAGCTATCATGAAGTGTACCGGCAATCGACTCCATTTCCCGTTCCATCGCCGTCCAATTCGACTGAATTAGGGAGCGATACACCCCAAACCCCGATAACCCTAAAATTCCTCCCATAACTAGAGTGTACCAGAGCGCAAGACGGATTCTGCTACGGCGAAACAGTTGATAGCTATTCATGACTCCATGAACAAGGTGCTATTAAAACGATAGCCTTGGCCTCGGATAGTTTCAATCGGACAGCCGCAGCCATGACGAGCTAATTTCCGCCGTAATAAACGCATCTGTGCCGCGACAACATTACTAATCGGTTCGTTGTCTAAATCCCAAAGTTGATAACGAAGTTTACTCCCCGGAATAATTCGATCAGGATGTTGCATTAAATAGGCAAAAATCTGAAACTCTTTGACCGTTAAGGGAATCATTTGTGGCGGTTGGGTGAATCGGTGACAGATCGTATTATTGGCATAGTCGAGAGAGAACGCACCAACAGTCAGGGTTTGAGGTTGAAGGGTCGGCGATCGCCGCTGAAGTGCGCGTAATCGAGCCAATAACTCCGCCATCACAAAAGGCTTCACTAAATAATCATCAGCCCCCGCATCTAAACCCGTAATTCGATGTTCCGGTTGTCCGAGAGCCGTTAACATCAAAATCGGCAGAGGGTTCCGCTGAGAGCGGATACGTTGACATAACGCTAACCCCGATAATCCGGGTAATAACCAATCAATAATTGCAACGGTGTAATCCGTCCATTGACTCTCTAAACAATCCCAAGCCTGAATCCCATCCGCCACCCAATCGACCACATATTTCTCGTTGACTAGGACTTGCTTAATCGCCAAACCTAATTCAACTTCATCTTCAACTAACAGAATTCGCATGGTGAGCGGTGAGAGACCAAACAGCGTCAATCTGATGTCTCTAGCAGACGACTGCGATCGAGATTAGCAGACCGTGGCAGAAAAAGGGGGGGGATTTCACCTGGATTTCATCTACCCTTTGGCAAACTAGAGCGGCTTTACCAGACAAACCGATCTTCTTTGCAGGAACGCTGATGAATACAACATCTATGATTGGCTCTATGATTGGCCCCCTATTCGCGCTCAGCCTAGTCGTCGGCGCACCCACCCTCACCCTGGCTCATGTTGGACATGGGGACGAATTTCAGGCTGAAGGCGGAATTGACCGGGTTCCCGTCAACACAGATACCGACGCTCTCCTCGGGATTGAAGTCACCGCCATTACCCCAGCAGCTGATGGTACGTCTCGGGTTCTGGTTCCCATGACGGCTTTAGTGGATAACGATGGCCAGCCGTTAGCCTTCGTACAGTATGAAAGTTTCTATGAACCCGTTCCCGTTGAACTTGGCGCAACGGAAGGGGAATTGGTCGAAATCACCGAAGGGTTATCCATTGGCGAACAACTCGTCACTCAGGGTAGTTTATCCCTCTATGCTGAATCTCGGAAAACCCAAACAGCCGACACGGTAACGAGTTCAGACACCGCCACCACTCCCACTGATGAAGCCGATACTCAAGCCGATACTCAAGCCGACACTGAAGCTGAAACTCAAGCCGACACTGAAGCTGAAACTCAAAGTACCCCCCAAGAAGAGGATGCGGAAGAGACTCTAGCGCAACCCACAAGCAACGGTTTCCCAGTGGGGACATTAGCCACAGTGGGAGGAGCCGTTTTAATCATCGGCGGTGGAGTGTTCTTCTGGACAAAGAGTCGTCGTCAGAAACGTATTTTTTCTGACAAATAAGGGGGGATTATTGTTGATTAATGTTCAATACAATTCTCAATCAGACTCTCAAAAATTCCATTGCTCAACGATGGTTAATCGTGATAGCAGCCATGCTCATCACCATCTGGGGTGTCGTGGGTGTCACTCAAATGCCTTTAGATGTTTTTCCTCCCTTTGCACCGCCGCAAGTGGATATCCAAACTCAGGCTGTTGGCTTGGCCCCGGAGGAAGTCGAAGCTCAAATTACCGTTCCTATTGAAAGTGCCGTTAATGGCTTACCCGGCGTAACCTTGGTTCGTTCGTCCTCTAAAGTGGGACTCTCTATGGTTCATGTTGTCTTTGACCAAGAGGCTGATATTTACCAAGCGCGACAGTCGGTAACGGAACGACTCCAACAAGTCATGAGTCAACTTCCCCAGGGGATTCATCCCCCAGAAATGTCTCCTTTAGTTTCACCGTTGGGGACGATTTTGCAGTACGCTTTTACGGTGAATAGTCAGGGAAACACCTCTCTGATGGATTTGCGCCGTCTGGTGGACGTTACTCTGAAAAATCGGATTCTTTCGGTTCCTGGTGTGTCTCAGGTGACTATTTATGGGGGAGATGAACGACAAGAACAGGTGTTGGTTGATCCCGAACAGTTGCGATCGCGTCAAGTTTCCCTGAACGACGTCACTGAAGCAGCAAGGAAAGCTAATTCCAACGCACCAGGGGGGTTTCTCGTCGGTGGCGGTCAAGAGTTACTCATCCGAGGTCTGGGACAGGTAAACAGCCTCGAAGACTTGCAGCAATCGGTGGTGAAAGTTCAAGATGGTGAAGCGATTTTGCTGCAAGATGTCGCCGAGGTCAAAACCTCAGCTGCACTCAAACGAGGAGACGCCAGCTTGAATGGACAGCCAGCGGTGGTGTTAATGATTAACAAGCAACCGGATGTAGACACCCCCACCGTCACCCAAGCTGTGGAAGCGGTGATGGACTCATTACAGGCTACCTTTCCCGCTGATGTGGACGTTCAACGCACCTTCCGTCAGTCAAACTTTATTGATTCTGCCATTCACAACGTCAGTGGCTCTCTGATTCAAGGAATTATCATTGTTTCAGTGATTATGTTGCTCTTTTTAATGAATTGGCGCACGGCCATCATTACGTTAAGTGCCATTCCCTTGTCTTTGCTGATTGGCTTAATGTTAATGAAAGCGGTGGGGTTAGGCATCAATACGATGACCTTGGGCGGCTTAGTGGTGGCGATTGGCTCCGTCGTCGATGATGCCATTGTCGATATGGAAAACTGCTATCGGGGTTTGCGACAGAATCAAGTTCTAGAGACCCCAAAACCTCCGTTTCAAGTGGTGTATGAAACCTCTGTTTCTGTTCGTTTAGCGGTTATTTTTTCAACCGTTATTATCATCGTTGTCTTTGCGCCAATTTTTAGTTTAACGGGGGTAGAAGGGCGAATTTTTGCGCCAATGGGATTGGCGTATTTGCTCTCGATTGGCGCCTCAACTTTAGTCGCGATGACTCTTTCTCCTGCCCTCTGTGCCATTTTATTAACCCAGCATAGACTCCCCCAAGACGGTACATTTATTTCACGGGGTGCAGAACGTTTGTATCGCCCTTTGCTCAATTTTTCTCTGAGAACGCCCCAATTCATTTTAGGATTAGCCTTAGCGTCTTTGGTGGCAACAATAGCCGTTATTCCATCCTTGGGACGAGTTTTTCTGCCGGAATTTCAGGAAAAATCGATGGTCAACTCCATGGTTTTATTCCCCGGTGTCTCTTTGGAGATGACCAATCGAGCGGGGATGGCGCTGGCGCGTTCCCTAGACGATAATCCCCTTTATGACTGGGTGCAAGTTCGTGCTGGACGCGCTCCGGGGGATGCTGATGGCGCTGGAGTCAGTATGGCTCATGTGGATGTTGAATTGAGTGATGTTGCTCTGGAAAATCGGGAGGCGAGTGTTCAGCAATTACGGGAAAAATTCCTGCAATTGCCGGGAGTTGCGCCCAATATTGGCGGTTTTATTTCTCATCGTATGGATGAAGTGTTGTCGGGGGTTAGAAGTGCGATCGCCGTCAAGATTTTTGGACCCGATTTAGAGCAGTTGCGCCAAGTGGGGGAACAGGTACGAGATGCGATAAAACCCATTTCCGGCGTGGTGGATTTACAATTAGAACCGCAATTACCGATTCGCCAAGTTCAAATCCATTATGACCGCGAGGCGGCGGCGAGGTATGGGTTGACTATGGCTGCAATTTCTGAGGTCGTGCAAACGGCGCTTAATGGTCAAGTGGTCTCGCAAATTCCTGAGAATCAACAACTGATTGATATTGTGGTTCGTTTACCAGAATCTGCCCGTAATAATTTAGATGCTATTGGGGAAATTCCTCTATCGACTCCCACCGGAGACATGATTTCTCTAGGTGATGTCGCTCGCGTTGACTATGGTCTGGGTGCGAATGTGGTCAATCGAGAAAATGTATCTCGTTTAATTGTGGTGTCTGCGAATGTTTATCAGCGCGACTTAGGGAGCGTTGTCTATGATATTCAAGCGGCAATTCGTGACTCTGTTGAGTTACCCCAGGGGTATTTTATTCAATATGGAGGACAGTTTGAAGCTGAGCAAAAGGCAACCGGAAATCTGGTGTTATATAGCTTGATTGCGGCAATTGTAATTACAATTTTGATGTTTTTTTCGGTCAAGTCTTTGCCCGCAACGGTGGCGATTATGCTTAACCTTCCCTTGGCGTTAGTCGGTGGGATTATCTCGATTCTCTTAACCGGAGGAGTTATCTCAATTGCGTCGCTAATTGGTTTTATTACGCTATTTGGTGTTGCGGTTCGTAATGGGTTGCTGTTGGTGGATAATTACAATCAGAAATTTGCTCAAGGGATGGTGTTAAAAGATGTGATTACTCAAGGTTCTCTTGAGCGTTTAAATCCTATCTTAATGACCGCATTAACCTCGGCATTGGGGATGCTCCCGTTGGCGATCGCCAGTGGAGCGGGTAATGAAATTCTTCAGCCTCTTGCGATTGTGGTTTTAGGAGGATTGTTTACCTCAACCGCCTTAACCCTGTTGGTCATTCCAGCTTTATATGCTAATTTTGGGAAATGGTTAATTCCCCGTCAGCATTTAGGCGCAAGACGCTGACCAACTCCCCAGGTTACTCAGCGCCCAGAATCAAAGATAACTCCTCAGAAGATCGAACCCCCCCAGGAAATTATGATAAAGTCCTGAATAAAGAGGATTGGCAACAGATGCTAGAACAGATCGACGAAACAGTGAACTTAGGCGATCGCGGCCTCCAAGTCCGTCCCCTGGGCATTGGGGCCTGGGCCTGGGGCGATCGCTTCTTCTGGCAATATGGTAGCGAGTACGGTGAAGCCCAAGTGCGGGAAGCCTTTGAAGCGGCGATCGCCGCTGGAGTCACCTTCTTTGATACCGCTGAAGTCTATGGACAGGGCGAATCGGAACGACTCCTAGGAAAATTCAGCCAACAGTGCGAGACCCCCGTGCAAATCGCCACCAAATACGGGCCACTCCCCTGGCGCATCTTCAAATCCTCCGTCTATGATGCCGTCAGCGCCAGCTTAGAGCGCCTACAACTCGATTGTATTCCCCTCTACCAAGTCCATTGGCCCTTCACCTGCTTCATGTCCCAGGAAACCCTACTCAACGCCCTGGCCGATGAAGTCGAACGGGGACGGATTCAAGCGATTGGAGTCAGCAACTATTCCGCCGACGAGATGACGCAAGCACAGCAGATTCTGGCCCGTCGCGGGGTTCCCCTGGCGGTGAATCAAGTGCGTTACTCCTTACTATCTCGGGCGATCGAAACCCAAGGGATTCTCGACACCGCCAAAGACTTAGGGGTGGTTCTTTTGGCCTATAGTCCCCTCGCTCAAGGCTTGCTCACCGGCAAATATACCTCAAACGCCAGCAACCCCGGCGGCGGGCGCAAAATGGACCCGAAATTCAGTGCTAAAGGCTTACAACGCATTGAACCCCTATTAGGGATATTGCGTGAGCTAGGACAACGGTATGATAAAACCCCGGCCCAGGTGGCTCTCAATTGGCTCATGGCTCAAGGAGGCGTGATTCCCATCCCCGGAGCCAAAAATGGCCAACAAGCTCAACAAAACGCCGGGGCCTTGGGGTGGACTCTCTCGCCGGAGGATTGGACGCGCTTAGAGCAAGCGAGTCGCCCCTGGTTGTAGGACTTAGACAAATTTGTTGGGACAAACGAAAGGAGATACGTAACCATGAAACGGGTTTTAGTAACGGGTGCAACGGGGCGAACCGGATCACTCGTGTTTGAGAAATTGCAACAGTCTCAGGAGTTTGCTGGCGTCGGTTTGGCTCGTTCGCCCGAAAAGGCTCAGGAGCGGTTCGGATCGACGGAAGGACTGGTATTTGGCGATATCTGCGATCGCCAGAGTCTGCAAACCGCCATGGACGGCTGTCAAGGATTGGTGATTCTCACCAGTGCGGTTCCCCAGGTGATCGCGCCGCCGTCGGAACCGGGAGAACGACCCCAGATGGGGTTTGCGCCGGGATCTGAACCGGAAATTGTAGACTATCAGGGCCAAGTCAATCAGATTGACGTTGCTCAGGCTGTTGGCGTGCAACAGGTGGTTTTGGTGGGTTCGATGGGGGGAACTGATGAGAATCATTTTCTCAATCGCATCGGGAATGGCAAGATTTTGGTTTGGAAACGCAAGGCTGAACAGTATCTGATCGACTCGGGATTGACCTATACGATTATCCGGGCCGGGGGGCTGTTGGATGAACCCGGCGGCGATCGCGAGTTATTGGTTGGCGATAACGATGAGTTGTTGAACCAGCCCCCAGAGGGAGTTAAACCGTCTATTCCTCGCGCTGATGTGGCTGAATTGGTGGTTCAGGCCCTGCGGGAACCGACGGCTCGCAATACGGCTTTTGATGTGATTTCAAATCCTGACGGTCTGGCCACTCGCGATTTTGCGGCGTTGTTTGCCCGAACAACGCCGGGGTCCACTGAATCGGGGTCAATCGCCTGATTTTGTTAAAATTCCCTAGACGAGTCCTAAGTCCCCCCTGAGACGGTTTATGAGGACATGGGAGAAGGTCGTCCAACAGTGGCGATCGCGACTAAATGCAGACCATCCACAACGCCCTCGGGAAACACGGGAGGCGATTTTGTGCTGGCTATTGGGGGACCAGGGGGAGGACTTTGACCAATTAGAGGCCTCTCATCAGCAAGTCCTCGAACAGTCGATGGAGTTTTGTTATAGCATCCTCTGTCAACGCTATCTTGGGGTGTCACCGGAGTCCGCCTATCGCCATTTAATCCGCCGTCTCGGGAGTTTGGTGCTGCTGCGTCATAAAATCCGCACTTGGGTTTCCCTGAGTCGCGATCGCCGTCGGACGGTGGTGGATGTCGTGCAGGAGGTTTTGCAAGAAATGCTCAACAGCGATCGCTATCTACAAGGGGAAATGCGCCGCATTACTCGCTGTGGCGGCGATCGCCATCTGCAAAATGCCCTGGTTCTCGCCAGCTTAGAGGAATACTGTCTACGGCCGATTCGCAATCAGCCGCTATTGGTGTATCGCTTTGTCAACTATCTACGACGTAGCCAACGAGGGGGATTGACTCAGGTTCCCTCTCAGGAACTGGTGCGCCTGGTGTCTGTCGAAATTGCTCCCAATCATCGTCAAGAGCGGGTGAATCTCCTCGATACTCAAACCTTAGACCATTATGACCGCGATCGCGCTTGGGAGGAACAGCAAACCCTCCGAGACATTGTCGCCCGCGAATTTGCTCAATATCTCGAAGATCAAGTGAGTCCTCTGGCGGCCCAATGGTTGGGACTCTATCTGCAAGGATACAGTCAAGAGGCGATCGCCGATTATCTTGATGTCCCCATCAAACAGCTCTACCGTTTACGGGAAAAGGTCGGCTATCACGCCATTCGCGTCTTTAGTCTCAAACATTCCCCGGAACTGGTGGCCAATTGGCTCAAAACCTCCTTACAAGACCATCAACTCGGACTCACGAGTAGCCAGTGGGAGCAGTATTATCACAGCCTGGATGCTCGACAGCAAGACATCCTCGATCGCCTCAAGGCCGGGGAATCTCCTGAGGCGATCGCTCAACATCTGAACCTGAAACGCAGTCAGATCACCAGTGAATGGGGGAAACTCTACCTCGCCGCTCAACAAATCCGTAATTCTACGGAGTAATCGGCGATCGCATCTCTGTAATTTCAACTAAAATAAAACTACTCGCGCCTCAGCTTTACACTCCCCTGGCCATCAATGAGCCAGCAGCAACCAACGCATCTAGCCAGTTTCTCGTTGACCGTCACGTCTCGATTGTCATGAATTCATCAGGGTTGCATCGTAGTTAGGTTTGGGTTCTTCTCAAACTCGTCCATTTATGCTGAAAACCCTCACCATGAACTCCGATTGGATTTTTCACTCCATCGATAAGATTTTGCCCTTTGAGGTTTGCTTGTACCACCAGGTGATTCCGCTGTCCATGGAAGGAAGCCGGATTTACCTCGGGATGGTCAATCCTGATGACACAGCCGCCTTAGAATACCTCCGAACCTTATTGGGCTATCTCAACTGTTCTCTGGTTCCCCAAAGTATCGCCAATCAGGACCATCAGGACTTATTGACGGCTTATCTCAATCACACCAATCAGGCGGGTTCAACTGAACCGGGCCAAGAGACCAACGCCCGTGAACCCTCGGCGTTCCAACCGCCGCCAGCATGGCCCTCCCTCAACTTAACCCCCCGACATTTAACCGGTCCTGTGACCGCGTTAGCACTCCTGTCCCCCCCCCAAATGATTCAGGAATTGTTAGCACGAGTCCTGATGGGGGGGATTGGACGCTTACATTTTGCCCGAGAAGCTGAATCAGGGACGATTCTTTGGAGTCAAGATGGTGTTCCTAAATCGGTTTTAAAAGCTCTGCCGCTGACGGTGTTTCAGGGTGTGATTAATGAGTTAAAACGCTTTATGGGCCTTCCGTTGTTGCCCGTGCGTCAGCAAAAGGAAGTGGAGTTAGAACGCTCCTATGAAACCAACCCTGTCTTGTTACGGTTACGGGTGATGCGAGGCGAGGAGGGAGAAGAAGCCACGTTACAAGTGTTGCGTGGTGCGGCCTTGAAGTTCTATCAGCAACAAAAATTGATTGATTTGAGCCAAGAAGCCTTGATGACTGCTCAAACTCTGCAAAAGAAACTCGGAGAAATCCATCAGACTTGTCAACGCTATCCCAGTCTGTCACAGAAGCATTTAGAGGTGCTGCCGGCCTTAACTCAAGTTTTACAACAAGTCGATGCTCAGGTCGAAATTTTGGAATCTGCTGGCTAGGTCGGATTGGCGGTATGGGTGAGGCAAATGGGCTAGGCTAACGTTTGGTATAAGATGGGAAGTGTTCTTATGTCTTACTTAAGCTGATGGCCCGACCTAAGGAATTTAAGCGGCACGATGTCCTCAACCAGGCCACGCTAACCTTTTGGCGACAAGGCTATGAAGCGACCTCGATTCGCACTCTGCTTGAGGCGATGGGGATTCATCGAGGTAGCCTTTATGATACCTTTGGGGATAAGCATTCTTTGTTTAAAGCGAGTCTGGAGCATTACGATCGCACGGTTATTGCTCATAATTTTGCCCCTCTCCAGCAGCCTGATGCGTCTAGGGGCGCTTTAGTCGATTTCTTTAAGTCAGTGGTGGACTGGAGTTTGAACGACGGCGATCGCAAAGGCTGTTTGTTAGTCAATACCGCTGCTGAATTGGCATCTCAAGATCCTGATATCGCCCAACAAGTCGCGGCTTCTTTTGAGAAAATTGAACAGACGTTTGCCGCCGTTTTATGGCGATCGCGTCAGAACGGAGAGTTAACCCATTCCGGAGAAATTCACCTCTTAGCTCGATACCTGCTCGTTAACCTACAGGGATTACGAATTACAGCGAAGATTCAGCCCAACCAGCCAACTCTTCAAGACCTAGCTGATATTACTCTGTCAACCTTATTCAGCTATTAAAATAATTGCCTAAGTTTGGGTTTTAGGGATTGGTTTTCGCGTTTTTTTATTTGGCAATCCTTATATATTAAGAAATGCAAACTAAATCCCTAACTTGCTTGAAACTCGATTAAACTTAGAGCAGACTTGAATATCACTAACGCAGCAAGTCTATCACTATATTAATGCTTGATTATTATTCAATCTTCTACCCATTTTCAGAAGTCGTGTCCTAGATGTCTGTCGGGGAACCCACCCCTAACCCCGACCGTGGAGGGGACGGCTGTTCGCCCTCCTTGATGTCAGATGTCTAGCAAGTATTTCGAAAACTGGTATTAACTCGATTCTAGTCAAGCATTTGAGTGAAGGATTAGAGTGAAAACACCGCATATTTTCAACCCCAAAACACTCCAACTAAAAGCCGAGTCGA
>SIHH01000405.1 GCA_004299065.1 Phormidium sp. SL48-SHIP
GCGGGTTTGCCGTAGAAACGGGTGAGATTGCCTTCAAGGATGAGGGGGATGGTGTTCCCATGTTTGCCGCGTCCTTCACAAGAACCGCTAAAACTGCGAATTTCCCGGTTGAGACAGCGTTTAATATCTTGGAGGAGGCGATCGCCGCGATCGGGGCAAATCAACTCAAACATCGAATCGAGGGTAACTAAATCCTCAAGCCGGTAATCGAAAAAATGGGCAAAGCGAGGATTCGCATAGAGGAACTTCCCTTCGCCAGTAATAATATAAACCCCAGTTTCCGTCAGTTCTGTGTTGACGGTTCCTGGGGAGGGTGATGAACTCTCACCGGATGAGTCAGAAGACGGATCAGAAATGGGAACCGACTCACTCGAACCAATGGCCTGTAAGTCATTGACTTCAGCCAGTTCCATTTTCTGTTGCACATTATCGAGGACTAACCCCACCACAGAAGCGACAACATCCACATAGCGCAGAATCGCCAGGTGACTAAAATGGGCCACATCCGGGTGCATCAGCGTCACCACCGCACAGACTTGCTTGGCCTTAAAAATGGGGATACAGAGAACCGATCGCACCTGATAGGGTTGATAGGCCAAGGTAACCCAACGATCATCAGCATCGGCGTCATCAATAATACCTAAACGGCGGCGTTTCACCACCCATCCCGCCAAGCCTTGATCTAAAACCTGTCCGATAAGGTTGCGTTTGAGTTCTCGCATCGTCGCGCCCCGTGCCAGAATACTCTCAATCACCACTCCCTCGTCATCGAGGAGAAAGACACTGCCCTCTTCCGCCGCCGTCAGACGGCTAAAGACTTGGATGATTTCGAGTAGGATGGATTTGAGCATTAACTGTCCCCGTGCCGCTCGTTGCGTGGCATAGGCGCTGGAGATTAACTCGTTTTGGGCGGCGATCGCCCGTTGTAGGGCCTTAAGATGTTGAGCCGCAACCGGACGATCAGAATTAGGGGACACGGGTTTCTCGGAATTAGGGCGATCTGACATATCCAACCTCATTTTGACACCTGATGTCGTTTAATTATCCCTTGCCCGATGACGCACGTTAAGTATTAGACCTTCAAACGAGATTGATAATCAGCAGGTTACACCCGCCGTCGTACAATAGGAGGGTTGTAATTACGTTGAATGGCGGATGTCGATCCCACGATATACTTTGCCCGAAATGGGTGACCTTTGGACTGATCGGTATAAATACCAAACTTGGCTGCAAGTTGAAATTGCCGTTTGTGAGGCACAAGCAGAGTTAGGCTATATTCCAGCGGAGGCGGTGGAGGAGATTAAAGCCAAAGCCAACTTTGAGCCAGAGCGCATTTTAGAAATTGAAGCCGAAGTCCGTCATGACGTAATTGCGTTTCTCACCAACGTCAACGAATATGTCGGCGATGCTGGGCGCTATATCCACCTGGGGATGACCAGTTCCGATATGCTAGATACAGCTCTGGCGTTGCAGTTGGTGGCGAGTACCAATGTCTTGTTGCAACGACTCGAAGATACGATTCAGGCCATTCGCTATCAGGCGCAACAACACCGCCATACGGTGATGGTGGGCCGTTCCCACGGGATTCACGCTGAACCGATTACCTTTGGCTTTAAGTTGGCTGGTTGGTTAGCCGAAATGCTACGTCACCGCGATCGCCTCGTGGCGGTGCGTCAAGCCGTGGCGGTGGGTAAAATCTCCGGTGCGGTGGGAACCTATGCGAATTTAGATCCTCGGATTGAGGCCCTGGCCTGTCAGAAATTGGGGTTAGAACCGGATATGGCCTCAACTCAGGTCATTTCCCGCGATCGCCATGCCGAATTTGTACAAGCATTGGCTTTGGTCGCCGCGTCTCTGGAACGGTTCTCCGTCGAGATTCGTAACCTACAACGCACCGATGTCTTGGAAGTCGAAGAATACTTCTCCAAAGGCCAGAAAGGCTCCTCAGCCATGCCGCATAAGCGCAACCCCATCCGTTCCGAACGCCTGTCGGGGTTAGCGCGGGTAATTCGCGGTAATGCGGTAGCAGCGTTGGAAAATGTGGCCCTGTGGCATGAACGGGATATTTCTCATAGTTCCGTCGAACGGATGATTCTGCCAGACTCCTGTACCGTGTTGCACTTTATGCTGCATGAAACTACGGAGTTAGTGAAACATCTACTGGTGTACCCCGAGAATATGCTGCGTAATATGAACCTCTATGGCGGAGTGATTTTCAGCCAGCGGGTGTTGTTAACCCTGGTGGGTAAAGGTGTGAGTCGCGAAGATGCCTATGCGATCGTTCAGTCTTGCGCTCACAGCGCCTGGAATCAACCCAATGGCGACTTCCGCAAGTTGATCAGTCAAGATCCTCGGGTGGCGCAACATCTCACCCCCGAAGAGGTGGATGAGTGTTTCGATCCTAAATATCATCTGCGCAATCTCGATCAAGTCTATCAACGCTTGAACATCTA
>SIHH01000071.1 GCA_004299065.1 Phormidium sp. SL48-SHIP
CTTGAAGAGCCTGGAGACTGCTTTCTAAACTTGTAATCTTTTCCTGGGCGTACGCTTGATCGAGTTCCGTCACATTGGTTCGTAAGTGATTGAGAACCGTCCCAAGCACCTGAGTATTAGCTTCTTCTGGCGAGGAACAATCGGCAATGACGGACTCTAATACCGGCATCCTGACCGCGTTACTATCTAAATCTTGCTTCAGAGAACGACAACTGTCTTGATTCTGACCATTGCTATCCGCATTCAAGACAAAAATAGAACGGCGGGATAGGTTATTCAGGGCTTGGCTGGCCAGATTATAAAGTTGTGTATCTCGTTGCTCGAAATTGGCTCGGTCTTTGGAGGGTTTATAAATGAAGAGGATAAAATCAACTTCTTGACCTAACGCCTCAATCACCAGACTTTCATCCCCTAACCGAAAGTCCCCTAAACCGGGGACATCAATGAGGGCGATCGCACCAATTTCTTGAACCGGAAACGAACAGGAAATCTCAACAGATTTCACCGCCAAACATTGATAGTTGACAAGCTGATTATCCTCATAAGTCTGAGCCACATAGCTCGAAATTTGCGACTCATCCTGCAACCGTAACCCGTCACGTCCTAAATACTCGCGATATTGGTCAGTATGGCGACGGTAATCATTCTTCAAGCGATTATAAATGTTCGTTTGGGTGTGATCATCCTCCGACGGTAAACTCGGAAGAGGACTAGACGCAAACGCCTCAAATGAACTCGGCTTTGGCTCTAACTCCAGCTTGTGATAATAGGGAAGAATGACCTCATTCAAAAACGAGTCACCGCTATGAAACTCAATTCTGGCTTCGGTGATTTGTCCGTCTTGGTGAGAAATCTTACTCCGTGCAGCGGTGCAGGCTTTACCCGGAAAAGCTGGGATGACCTGGTTCGTCAGTCCTGTTAAACTCTGTAATAGGGTACTTTTGCCCTGGCCCATCGAGCCAATTACGCCGATATTCAGGGTATTACGGGAAAATCTCCCCTTAAGTCGATGTAGAGTCGTTAACTCGTCCCTAACTCGCTGCTCAAATTCTGTTAACTTTAAATTCTGTAATTTGGACGTTGTCTCTGAGTCTCCAGACCACTGTTTAAGTTGTCGCTGACGTTCCTGTTCTAAGTCGCCCAGCCATTGACATAAGGTTTTGAGGCGCGTCTCAATCTCTTCGAGCTTCTTCGCGAGAGGCTGCCGTTGCGCGATAATGTCGCTGATGTCCTGTGCCTTCGTCATATTGCAACGTATCTACAGAGTTTTGCCATCCGTCTCAGGCATTATAACGGATAAATCTAATTAAGGAGGTTTGCCGATCGCAACCCCAACCCAACCCACTCCCCAAACTCATCACGCCCCCAAGCTCCTGTTCCCCAATTGCCGCGACTGTCGTAGGATAGAGCCAGGATTCACTAAGATGATTATATTCCTGCCCGTCAGGAACGTTGAGAGGGGCCACATAACTACCCATGTACGCGATCGACAGCACAACAAAACTCTATCCCACCTATATCCTGTCCGACGAGTCGGCCCAGGCCCAACTCGAAATCGTCCCTGAACGCGGCGGACTCGTCACCCACTGGCGAGTTGGCGATCGCGACATCCTCTATTTCGACGCCGAACGCTTCGCCAACCCCGAACAGAGTGTACGCGGCGGGATTCCCATCCTCTTCCCCATCTGCGGAAACCTCCCCGACAACACCTATACCTACAACGGGAAAACTTATACCCTCAAACAACATGGCTTCGCGCGGGACCTCCCCTGGACCGTCGGCGAGTCCAAAACCGATCGCCACGCCAGCCTCACCCTCGAACTCGCCAGTAGCCCCCAAACCCGCGCCGTCTATCCCTTTGACTTCCATCTCGCCTTTACCTATCGCCTCCAGGGAAATAGCCTCGAAATCATCCAACGCTACACCAACCCCAGCGATGATCAGATTCTCCCCTTCTCCTGTGGCCTCCATCCCTACTTCAACGTCCCCGACAAATCCCAACTACGCTTTAACCTCCCCTCCAAACAATACTGGGATCAACTCGACGGAACCCTCCATGACTTCGACAACCAGTTCAACTTTGACCGAGAAGAAATCGACGTCGCCTTTACCCAACTCAACAGCCATACCGCCAGCGTCTATGATCGCAAACGGGGTCTAACCCTCAACATTGAATATAGTACCCCCTTCTCAACCCTCGTTTTTTGGGCCGTCCAAGGCAAAGACTACTACTGTCTCGAACCCTGGAGTGCGCCACGAAACGCCCTCAACACCGGCGATCGCCTCATCCATGTCCATCCCCGGTCTAGCCTAGAAGTCCTCGTCCGCCTCGACGTGCATCTCGACTAACCCGGACCCCTGAACCGCCATCGGCCCCGATCCAGAAAAAAAATCCTCAAACCCCTTGCACTTTTAAATGGGTGTGCTATAGTAGTTAAGGCGCAAAACAAACGGCGCTTCCATTGGGTCGCTAACTCAACGGCAGAGTATTCGGCTTTTAACCGACTAGTTCTGGGTTCGAATCCCAGGCGACCCATTTTTTAAACTCCCCCTGCTCCAACGCCCAACTAGGGCAACGAGGGTATGGGGATAAACACGTCTGTGGGGTCCGTGAGACCTCGATCCACTGGACTGAGTTGCTGCATCTCATCCGCATCCACCGTCGCAGCACCCGCACCCCCCCCAGCCAACGGGTCCGCCACACCACTAAGAGCATCATTAAGGAAGCTATCGGAGAACCCCCGCGCCTCAATTCCTCGGCTTTCCTCCTCCGAAAAAGAGGTTGAGGGGCGATCGCGGCGAGCACATTGTCCCGGCCCCTCCTCCGCCGTCGAGCAACTGCGACGGGGACTTTGAGCCTGAACCGACATCCCAACGCCACTCACCAGCCCCCACAGCACCAGACTTGCGCCCCAAATCGTCATCCGCTTCATAACCATCATCTAACCTCCCAATACCGATCAACCTTATCTTTAATCATCCCCCATCGCCTCGCGAATACGCATCTGGCTATCTTGCAGATGAGCGCGAGTGTAGGTATCTAAATCATCTTGCCGTCGCAGGGCCGCCGTCAACGCTTCTTCCAACTCCACTAAATAATAGCGGGCTAAGGTGCGCGCGTCTTCCGTAGCGCCAGTGCGCCCCATCGCCATATTCAACGATAGCTGTAAATGTTGCCGTTGTAAGCCACGACGCAGACTCGATACATTCGTAGCAATTCGTCGCCCCTGCAACACTTCCGACCAAATCTCACGATAGACGCGATCGAGTAAATCCGGCACCTGCAACGCCTCCCCAGGGGGCGTTTTCAGCTCCAAATCCCGCAAGCGACGCAACCGTTCCGGAGCCAGCAGCGATCGCAACACCATTCCTTGCAACCCTAAAATCTGGTCATGAATCGGATAATCCACCCGGCTAAAACTCGGAGAACTGCCCCAATGGAACCACCGGGAAGGAACCAGGCGATTTAATAACGTCGGGGAAAAATCAAAGGCATCCTCAGCAAAAATATACTCACTAATTAACGCTAAACTGCGCTCTTGCTGCGCCAACGGTAGAGGCTCAAAGGGCAAAATATCGGCAGACTGATGACGATTAAACGATTGCCCGCCAATATGTTTGAGGAACACCCGACTCTGACGGAAATAGTAAAACAGAATGAAATTAAACTGACTGCGAAGCGTATCCGGCGGCTCTCCCTGACGGGGAAAACGCTGCTCCAGGCGGTCTAGCATCTGTCGCCCCACTTTCAACTGCGACTCCGCATGAACGAGCATATCATCCCCGAGATCAAACCAATTGATGGCCGGGTCGATTTCTGACCACAGATCCTCATCCGTACCATAACGGAGTTCCGGTTCAATCGAACGCTGGGCGATCGCCTCTAACCGCCGCTGTTCTTCCTGAGGAGGGAGATGTTGAAAACTCTCATAACCATAAGTAATGGCCCATTCATCATAGGGGCCAACCCTTGTTGGGAAAAACTCCCCTTGCGGCTCTCCAGGAGCGGCGATATTGGCGGGTAAATAATCCATCACCGACCCCGTTAATCCCTGACGACGGGTTAAGCTCACGTCATGGAGTTCGTCGGTCCTACGGAGGGTACTCCCTTGGAAATTATGGCGTAACCCCAGGGTATGGCCCACCTCATGAGCCACCAGAAAGCGCAGATAATCCTGAATATAGGCCTCCATCATCGCATCCCCTGGGGGCAAATCCCGCAACAAGGATAGGGCTAACGCACCTTCCTGAAAGGCTTGCGTACAAGCCGCACAATTACAACTTAAGCGTGGCCCGGAATTAAAGGGGAAGTTCGATCGCGATCGCAACTCCTGCACCAGCCGCATCCCCTCATTCTCCCCCTCGATCTCCGCCGTCGCACAACTCTCCTCAACACAGCCGCCGGGTAAATCCACCAACAGCCGTTCCATCTCCATCCCCGAGGAAGCAGAACCCAGTAAACTCTCCCCTTCCCGCATCAAAATACGCACAACATTAGCATTAATTAAAATATCGGCATCGAGAATCTCTCCCGTTAAGGGATTCACCCGCGAGGGACCAATTCCCGCAAACCCCGAGTTAAACGACTGCGACCAACGGATGGTATTGTAGCGAACATCCGCTGGGTCCCAATCCGCATCCTCGGGCATTTGTCGCACTTCGATCGCATTGAGATATCCCGCTTGTTCAAAGGCTTGGTTCCACATTAAAACCCCTTCGCGAATGGTTTGGCGATAGGCGTGAGGAACGGTATTTTCGATCCAAAAAACAATCGGTTCAACGGGGGGAGATAAGGCCGCGTTGGGGTCTTGTTTTTCTAAGTTCCAGCGTTGAATATAACGTACAAAGGGGTCTCGTTGACTAAACTCCGATAAATTCTGATAGGCGGTGATGAAATAGCCAATGCGGTTATCCGCCCGTCGTGGCCGGTAGTTGGAGGTTTCCGGGAGTCGCGAGAAGCTGTAGCGAACCCCTAAGGATAAGGCCCGAGAATCCGGGAGTGTTGTGCCGAGGAAAAAGGAGTTTCCAGCAGAAAAGCCAAATTGGGCTTCGATTTCCGTATTTTCGGGGAAATTTTTGAGGTCTGAAACATAGGAGCGATCGCCTTGCAATGTAAATGACAAACTCGTCATTAACGAGTCCAAGCCTTGCAAGTCTTCGGTTAACAACAACTCTCCGAAATCAACTAAATAACTCCCCCGTTCAGGGTGCGTGGCTTTAATTTCTAATGACGCTAAAACTGAATCACTAAATGAGCGGTCTAAACTCAATTCTTGAGGGTCATTGGCTTCCGTTCTAAAGTAAGTATTCGGAACTGTTAGTAAAATCCTATCATTTTGTTTTTGAAATAAAATCGGAATATCTCGTAGCGGTAATCCTTCCAGGAAAACAACACCGGTTCCCTGAGATAAGGTCATAATTAACAAATGGAGGCGATCGAGATCGTCAGGACGAAGTTCCAAGAACAGATCGCCATTTTCGGAGTTGTGATAGAGGGGAAACAGTCCCTCAACCCGAGTGGTATCGGCCACAAGATCGGCGAACGAGGGTTCGTCACTCTCCTCTTCACTCCCGTTATCCGCCGTTTCCTCGGTTTTTTTCTCGGTGTCTTGTTTGATAAGGGTTAGAGGCGTTTTTGTCGGTTTAGAGCGTTCAGAACTCGCCGTAGCTAGGGCGATAGGCGCGATCGCCATCAGCCAAAGGAACGAAACACCAGCGAACTCAGAGAAGCGGAACAGCAACGTCAGGAACTTAGACATGAGGGCGATGCTTTAAAACAGAAACAGAGTTAACTTAAACGGCTGAATTAGACGGGGTGACAACCTGATCACGGATTCGACTCAGGCGTCCAATCAATCGTGGGACTTTTCGCCAGTCGTTGCGACACGGCCACCGCACCATAGCGATTGAGGTGACTCGGGTCAGAAAAGTAGTCATACTCCTGACTCCACAACTGACCAAAATTGCGGAAAACAAAGCCATAATCTTGAGATTTCTGCACCAAAAACTGGACAAAGATATCTTCATACTCAAGCCGGACCGGATCTAAATACTCATCCGTCAACGGTAAATTGACCACAATCAAATTCAGATCCTGGAAGCGGCTAAACTCCAAAACCGATCGCAGGGCGATCGCCTGTAACCCTTGCAACTGAAAATTCGCATAGTCTCCATCATAGGTCCCGGTGACCCGAGCATGATTCTGATAATACTGCTGCGGATCAAAGCGATTGGGAATCGCCAAAAAGCCATTGTCATGGAGTAGCGGTTCATCAGCCGGGAGTTGAGCCGTCTCCTCCGTTGGCGCGATCTCGGGCGTTGGGCGATCGCTCAGGGTCTGGGCCAGCCAATCCTTGAGCGCATCCCGTTGAGGATAGGCCGCCGAATAGTGAGCCACGAGATCTTGCAACTGCTCATCGAGAGCCTGATAGCGATCGCTGACTCGTTCAAACAGCGATCGCTCCGGGATCACCGGTTCCGCCTCCAAAGACGACTCAATGGGCCGGAATCCCCGTTGAATCTGTTGATAGCCCGGCGATCGCACGAGCGCCTCATACGTCGCATCCTCACGACCACTATTAAACGCCCGCGCCCCATCAGCCCAGATAATCGTCTGAGGGAGGCGATCCGGGGGGATAATCTCCCGTAACAGCAGATTCACCACCTGAGCCGTCGCCCCATTAATCCCCAAATTAAACACCCGCAGAGCCGGATATCCCTCCTGCTTCAACTGTTCTCGTAACACCGTCGGATGAATCCCGCGCAACGCCCGAGAACTTCCCACCACCAGCACATCGGGAACCCCATGCTGGTCCACATAGTCCCGATAGAGCGCCAACTGGCGATCCATCTGCTCACTATTGAACGTGGGAAACTCCACCTCCGGCTCTCGAAGTAAACGAATCTCCCCCATCTGAGCCGCCACCACCTGAGGTCGGCTCGGCGTTGCGGTAAAGCCAGCGCGATCGAACGCATCCTCATCTAACCCTTCAGCCTGAGACAACTCAGGAAGCTGGATATCATACTCAAACTCCGTCTCCTCATCAAGCGGTTCCACCGCCAACGTCGGCGGGGGAGCCAGAGCCTGCTGACGGCGTTCTAGCGCCTCACTGGCCAGCCAATCGGCCTGAATCGTCAGCACAGATCCCAACAATCCCCAAATCAGTACTATCGGTACCGTGACCTGAGGTCGCTGCGGCTGCTCCGTCGTCGCCGATTCCGGTAGAGACTCCCGTGGTCGGAAGAGACTGCTGCGACAGAGCCAGTCTGAGAGGGTCTGGCCCGAGGTTTTCTCAGTTGTCGATGAGTCTTGGAGATCTTCGGGGGCCTCGGGTTCCACCGCCGTCGTCAGATCCAGGGGAACCCCATCGAGGGGTTGAAACTCCGGGACATCGGGTTGGCGATCGCGAGGGGTCTGGCTCGGCTGATCCGCCGTCGTCGCAAAATCGACCCCATAATTCCAGCGCGGCTTCCGTTGGCCACTGCGGCGGCCATAAACCCGTACCCCCGCCAAATGGGTTAACTCCAACTGTCCCAAAAACTTAACAATAGCCGGTGCAATCTCCGACTGTACCGGACAGGTGAGTCCCTCGCTCATAATATGCAAGAGCGCCCCCTTGCGATGAATTTGAATGCGAATCCCGCCCGTGGCTAATTTTTCCGTTAACGAGGGGTTGAGTAGCCGCTCCAAAATAAACGTCAACGCCGAGAGACTCCCACCCCGAGCCAGTTCCAGAGCCGAGGGAACCAAATCCGGTCGTTGGCGAGCCGGTAGATCCTCCCAAGCCACCCAAACCGGCGTTTTCGGTTGAGGGAAACTGGCTTCATAGGGAATATCGACCGCATAGACCGTCGCCCCGAGAATCCCGCGCGGGGCCAAAGACTGAAGCACCGCCGAGAGTTTGTCCATCACCGCCTCACGGCTTGGGAACGTCTCCAGGCTCAGTTGTCCATAGTGGAGAGGACTACAGACCAGATGTAGCGTCGAATCCTTGAGAACCGCCGACAGTTGTAGATCAAACGGAGCGATGGCCCGATTCAGCCGTAAAGCGATCGCCGCCACATCTCCCCAGCGAGCCCAGGCCTCAATCGTGCGATCGCTCGGCGTGAGATCCACCCGTAACACCCATTCAGGCCGCGACTCCCCACTAACCTGTCCCAAGAGAACCGCATCCCGAAACCCGCGTAAATTGAGATCTCGTAAACAGCGGGCGATCGGTTGCGCCAACAGAGCCGCATCCGGCGCATAGGCCGACTCACAGGAAATCCAGAGACGACGGCCACCCCGGTGACGCTCAATCCGTTTCACCGACACCCAAACATCCGTCGAGATCTCCTGCAACGCCCGCTCAACGGTTTCAATTAACGTTTTCTTACTGGCTTTGCGGCGTACCTGAGAACCATCGGGCGGGGGGTCAGCCTCCCTCGTCTCCGCCTCCTGGGGTGACGAGGGAGGCGGCGCGGCCACCGTAAACCGAACCGTCCAATCCGGCTGCTCAAACGGCGGCGTCTCACTCGGGGGAGCCGATAGCGATCGCCCATACAGACACACCCGATCAATCGGTGGCGCATTAGCCGGGAGAGGACGATCCTGATGAATCGCCTGAGACAGCCGGGCCATCACCCGAGGCGCATCGGGACAGTTCTCCCCCCAACACCAGAGGTGCAAATCGCGATCGCGGACCGACACAGCAATCGAGACCCCCGGCAGATTCAGCGCCTGGTCGGCCCAGGGGGTTAAGTCAACGGTCGTCCCCGCTTGCGGAGCATTGTCTGTATTCAGTACCACCAATCACGTCCTGACTTGACTGCTGTGCAATTCATGTGCGACTCATCAACGAGGCAATCGCCGTTAGATCCCTGGCCGCGAATTAGCAGGTTCGCGAGGATTAACCTATCCTAGACCCAAGCGAGTCTCGGCCAACAAACCCACCTCGGCCAGAGATTGAGTTTTGCCTCTATTTGCAGTAGGAAAGAATTAACGATCATCGACTGATCCCATTCTGGCATATCGTTCTGGCATATCGACCGATCTAATTTTCAAGAGGGCTAGTCTCATGGAATCCTATAATAACTCAGGTCATCACCCCGAGGTCAGCGCCTCCGGGGCAACCCTGGCCAACATCCTTGTCGGAGTGGCCACGGCTCCTGTCCTGGCCGGACTCTGGGGCGCTCAGGCGCTGCTTGAGTCCAGCATTGCGCTCGGACAAGCCAGCGAGGAGTTATTTCGGGGCGATCGCCTCCCCGTTCTCAACGTCCCCAGCGACGAGTCCAACCCAACCCACGCCGAATCGGGTTAATGTCTGTCACGCAGACTACAACATAAAACGAGGATTTGTTGACAGAATAAACTGTTTTCTGACGACAAGATCCCCAGTCTGCCCGTTCTGCTCAGTTCACAAGTCTCTAAGGCGTTCGGTTATCATATCTTCGCCGGTTCGACCCGCTTGGGCGTACAGTGACAGCAGCGGGCAAACACCAGGAAACCTGCCCCAACATTGGCAAGCCGCCTAATCCGAGTATCATAATGAGTCCAACCCTTGAGAGAACCGATCGCCCATTCAACGTCTCCTCCACTTCAGACGTTCGACTGCGTCACCGTCTCAAAGTCGTTGAGGACTTGTGGGAGTCCGTACTGCGTCAGGAGTGCGGTCAACAAATGGTTGACCTCCTACATGAACTTAACCCCATGCAAGCCGAAGGCGGACAAGCGCCGAATCTCGAAGATTCTCCCGTCGTTCGCAAAATTGAACAACTTGACCTCAACGATGCGATCCGCGCCGCCCGAGGCTTCGCCCTATACTTCCAACTGATCAACATCGTTGAACAACACTATGAACAGCGCGATCAGCAAAAAGCCAACGTCAGCAACAATTTAACCTTTACCGAGGAGTCCATCTCGCGAGTTGAGTCCCCCGAAGAGGGCTTCCCTGACGCGAATCTCCCGTCGGCGGAGACCAGTCAAACCCCAGAACGGGGAACCTTTGGCTCCCTGTTTCCTCAATTGCGACAACTCAATGTTCCCCCGAACCTGATTCAGAAATTACTCGATCAACTCGATATCCGCCTCGTCTTCACCGCTCACCCGACCGAAATTGTACGGCGCACCATTCGCGGCAAACAACGTCGTATCGCCCGCGTCTTACGCCAACTCGACCGGGTTGAAGATGGCCTGCATTCGATGGGACGGGCCTCCTCCCTCGAAGCCGAAGCCCTCCAGGAGCAACTCATGGAGGAAATTCGCCTCTGGTGGCGGACCGATGAATTACACCAATTCAAACCGACAGTCCTCGATGAGGTCGAATATACCCTGCACTACTTCACCGAAGTGCTGTTTGACACCCTGCCCCAACTCTATCAGCGGCTCAAACGGACCCTCAAAGTCTCCTTCCCCTATATCGAACCGCCAAGCTACAACTTCTGTAAATTTGGCTCCTGGGTCGGGTCCGATCGCGATGGAAACCCGTCCGTAACCCCTCGTGTAACTTGGCAAACCGCCTGTTATCAACGGAATCTAGTCCTAGAGAAGTATATCGATGCCATTGATAGCCTCAGTGAGTCTCTGAGTCTATCTCTCCATTGGAGCGATGTGCTACCGGAACTGCTCGAATCCGTCGAACAGGATCGGCTGCAAATGAGCGAAGTGTACGATCGCCTCGCCATCCGCTACCGCCAAGAACCCTATCGCCTGAAACTGGCCTATGTGCAGAAACGGCTCGAAAACACCCGCGATCGCAACCTCAGCCTCTACCACGCCGAAGACTGGCGACAGCAAATCCGCGAAGTCAACAGCATCCCCGTCTATCGCTCCGGCTCCGAGTTTCTAGCAGAACTGCAACTGATTCAACGCAACCTCTTTGAAACCGGCTTGCAATGCAGCGAACTCGATACCCTCATCTGTCAGGTCGAAATCTATGGCTTTAACTTGGCCCATTTAGACATCCGCCAAGAATCCTCACGCCATGAAGAGACCCTCAATGAGTTGACGGAGTATCTACAAATTCTCCCCAAACCCTATTGCGAACTGACAGAAGCCGAACGGGTAGAGTGGCTGACCAAAGAACTGCAAACGCGCCGGCCCTTGGTTCCGACGGAATTACCCTTTTCCCCAATTACCAAAGAAACCATCGAAACCTTCCGCATTGTCCGGCTGCTACAACAGGAATTTGGCACCGAACTCTGTCAAACCTACATCATCAGCATGAGTCGCCAAGCCAGCGACCTCCTAGAAGTGCTGTTACTCGCCAAAGAAGCCGGCCTCTATGACCCCGCCACCGGCACCGGAACCCTACAAGTGGTTCCCCTGTTTGAAACCGTCGAAGACTTGAAACGAGCCCCTTCGGTCATGAAGGATTTGTTTGAATTACCCCTCTACCAAATCCTCCTCACCGGCGGCTACGGACGGGAAGACTCCTCGTCGACGCCCCTCAGTCCCTCCCTGCAAGAGGTGATGCTGGGCTATTCCGACAGTAACAAGGACTCGGGCTTCCTCAGCAGTAACTGGGAAATCCATAAAGCGCAAAAGTCCCTGCAAGCCGTCAGCGAGCCTTACGGGGTGAAACTGCGCATCTTCCACGGACGCGGCGGTTCCGTCGGCCGGGGTGGGGGTCCCGCCTACGAAGCCATTTTGGCTCAGCCAGGACGCACCATCGATGGCCGCATTAAAATCACCGAACAGGGAGAAGTGCTGGCCTCGAAATACTCCCTTCCTGAGTTGGCCCTCTATCACCTCGAAACCGTCACCTCAGCGGTGATTCAATCGAGTTTATTGGGGTCGGGCTTCGATGACATCCAACCCTGGAACGAGACCATGGAGGAGTTGGCCCACAAATCTCGGCAACATTATCGCTCTTTGGTCTATGAAGAACCCGATTTTATCGACTTCTTCATGCAAGTGACGCCGATTGAGGAGATTAGCCAACTGCAAATTTCCTCCCGTCCCTCCCGCCGTCGTCAAGGGAAGAAAGATATCGGCAGTTTACGGGCCATTCCTTGGGTGTTTAGCTGGACGCAAAGCCGCTTCTTACTCCCGGCCTGGTACGGCGTGGGAACCGCCCTCAATGAGTTCTTGCAGGAGAAACCCGAGGAACATCTGAAGCTGTTGCGCTATTTCTACATGAAATGGCCCTTCTTCAAAATGGCCATCTCTAAAGTGGAGATGACCCTGGCCAAAGTGGATTTACAAATCGCCGAACATTATGTGCGGGAGTTGAGCCATCCTGAAGATCGCGATCGCTTTGCGGTGATTCTCGATCGCATCGTCGATGAATATCATCAGTCACGGGACCTGGTTCTACAAATTACCGGCCATAAACATCTCCTCGATGGAGATCCCGGCTTACGACGCTCGGTGCAGTTACGCAACTCCACCATTATCCCCCTGGGATTGTTACAAGTGTCCTTACTCAAGCGCCTGCGTCAACATGGCAAAAGTGCCACCCCAGGGGTGATTCACTCGCGCTATAGCAAAGGTGAATTGCTGCGCGGGGCCTTGTTAACCCTCAATGGGATTGCGGCCGGAATGCGTAACACCGGGTGAATTCCCCTCCAGACCGGCCCGAGTCCCCATCCTAGCCCCTCGCGATCGCGGTGAGTTGGCGTTGAGTCGGCGTTGAGTTTTGCCGATCAGCCCGACTACACCGCAAAACCATTTAAGATGGGTAACTAGGCCTGTTTATTCTTTTGCTACTAACGTCATGTTTGTTCTGGCAGCGATCGCAGTTATCGCCATTCTTATCGCCGTTCACGAGCTAGGTCATTTCCTCGCGGCTCGCTGGCAAGGCATCCATGTCAACCGCTTTTCGATTGGCTTTGGTCCGATTTTGCTCAAATACCAAGGCCCGGAAACCGAATATGCTGTCCGCGCCTTCCCCCTCGGTGGGTTTGTCGGCTTCCCCGATGACGATCCCGACAGCACCATCCCCGAGGATGACCCCGATTTACTCCGCAATCGGCCCGTTCTCGATCGCGCGATCGTCATTAGCGCTGGCGTCATCGCCAACCTAATTTTCGCCTATCTGGTTCTCATCTTCCAAATCGGCTCCACGGGCATTCCCAGCGGCTTCAACGCCGAACCCGGTGTCGTCGTCCCTCAAGTGATGGCCGTCGATAGCCCCGCCGCGCGGGCCGGCTTAGAAGACCTCGATCTCATTGTCGCCATTGACGGCAACTCCCTAGGGGCGGGAGAATCGGCCATCTTCGATCTCAAAGAGACCATCGAAGATAACCCAGAAACCCCCATTTCCCTAACCGTTGAACGCAATGACGAACGCCTCTCCCTAACGGTCATCCCCGAACGGGGAAGCGACGGAAACGGGCGCATTGGCGTACAACTAGCGCCCAATGGGGAACGGGTGTATCGTCAAGTTCAAAACCCCTTGGAGGTGGTGGGGATTGCCGCCAAACAGTTCCAAGTCATTTTTGTCAATACCCTCAAAGGCTTTTATCAGCTCATCACCAACTTCGAGAGTACCGCCGGCCAGATTGCGGGTCCCGTCGGGATTGTGGCTCAAGGCGCTGATTTTGCGGCCCGCGATGCCATGAATCTCTTGTTTTTTGCGGCGGTGATTAGTGTCAACCTAGCGATTATCAATATCTTGCCCCTACCGGCCTTAGATGGCGGCCAATTGGCCTTTCTACTGGTTGAGGGGATGCGCGGGAAACCGGTTCCGGTGCATATCCAAGATGGGGTGATGCAATCGGGGTTGCTCTTGCTGCTGGGATTGGGAATTTTCCTGATTGTGCGCGATACCAGCCAACTGGAATGGGTGCAACAACTCAGCCGCTAAGCGAACTCTCTATGGTTGCCAAATCTGTGTCTGAGCAACAACGGGCCGGGGAAATTTTGAGGCGTTTGACAGCGTTATATCCTGATGCAACCTGTAGCCTCGACTATGAGAGTCCGCTGCAATTACTCGTGGCGACGATGCTTTCGGCTCAATGTACCGATGAACGAGTTAACAACGTCACCCCGGCCTTGTTTGCGCGTTACCCCGATGCGATCGCCTTGGCGGGAGCCAACCTGGAGACGTTGGAAGCCTTGATTAAATCCACCGGCTTTTATCGCAATAAGGCCAAAAACATTCGCGGCGCGAGCCAGATGATTCTGGAACGCTTTGACGGCCAAGTTCCTCAAACCATGGAGGCGTTAACTCAACTCCCTGGCGTGGCCCGGAAAACGGCCAATGTGGTTCTCGCTCATGGGTTTGGGATCAATGCTGGGGTGACGGTGGATACTCATGTGAAGCGCTTGAGTCAACGGCTGGGGCTAACCGATGAGGAGAATCCCGTGAAGGTGGAGCGGGCGTTGATGCCCTTGTTACCCCAGTCAGACTGGGAAAATTGGTCAATTCGTCTCATTTATCATGGACGAGCGGTGTGTAAGGCCCGTAAGCCCAATTGTGGGGATTGTGTGTTAGTCGATCTCTGTCCGGTGGGGTTGGGGGGTTAGGTCATGCGATCGATGGTGCGATATTGGATGGCTTCGGCGATGTGAGGGGCCTCGATGCGATCGGCTTGGGCCAGATCGGCGATGGTGCGGGCCACTTTGAGGATGCGATCGGTTCCTCGGGCCGATAAGCCTAATTTACGAATCGCCGCCTCCAGTAATCCCTGACTGGCCTCATCGAGTTGACACCAGCGGCGCAAATGATGACGTTGCATCTCGGCGTTACAGCGAATTGGCTCAGCGGCGAAGCGCTCTGAGGCGTAGTCTCGGCCCATCTTGACCCGCGATCGCACCGAAGCGGAGTTTTCACCCAGGCCAGGCTGTAAAATTTCTTCGGATTTGAGACGATTGACGACCACTTGCAAATCAATACGGTCCATGAGTGGCCCCGAGAGTTTCGCCCAATATTGGTCTCGTTGTCGGGGTGAACAGGTGCATCCTTGAATCGGATCGCCATAATAGCCACAGGGACAGGGATTGGTACTGGCGACAAGGGTAAAGCGAGCCGGAAATTCCACCGATTGACGGGTGCGGGAAATGGTCACTTGGCCATCTTCGAGGGGTTGACGCAGAAATTCCAAGACATTCCGTTTAAACTCGGTCAATTCATCGAGGAATAAGACACCGCGATGGGCCAGGGAAATTTCGCCGGGTTTGGGATAACTACCACCGCCGACGAGAGAGGGACCACTGGCGGAATGGTGGGGACTGCGGAAGGGACGTTGACTGATGAGTTGGCCGCGATCGCGCAATAACCCAGCCACCGAATGAATTTGCGTCACCTCCAAGGCTTCGGGCAAACTCAGAGGTGGTAGAATCCCCGGTAAACGCCGCGCCAACATAGTTTTACCGCTCCCCGGCGGTCCGACAAAAATCAGATTATGTCCCCCAGCCGCCGCAATTTCCAGGGCGCGTCGTGCATGGGCCTGTCCTTTGACATCTTTGAGATCTAAGCCCACATCCTCACGACTGGCTAGGGCCTGTTGCAAATCGACCACCGTGCGCGGGAACTGGTCCGGTTGATCGAGAAATCGGGTCACCTCCGCCACCGAACGAAAGCCATAAACCGACAGGCCCGCAATCACCGCCGCCTCTTTCGCATTGGCCTCGGGAACCACTAGCCCCGTCATTCCCATCTCGGCCGCCGCCGCTGCAATGGGAAGCACTCCGGTGACGGGCCGTAAACTACCATCGAGGGAGACTTCTCCGAGAAACAGATAATCCCCCAGCAGTTGGGGATTGATTTGTTCTGACGCCGCCAGAATCCCCAGACTGATGGGTAAGTCAAAGCTTGGACCCTCTTTGCGTAGGTCAGCGGGGGTAAGGTTGACGACAATTCGCCGCATGGGAAAGCTGAAGCCGGAATTTCGCAGAGCGGCTTTGACTCGTTCCCGAGATTCTTGCACGGCGGTATCGGGTAATCCCACCACCACGGTTGCGGGAAGTCCGCCAGAGACATCAATTTCGACCCCGACGCGCACGGCGTTGATGCCATAGAGGGATGCACTCCAAACTCGCGCTAACACGATTGATGCTTTTGTTGATTGAATTTGACGGCTTAATTATTTCGGCTTTGGAGTCAAGAGGATATGATCT
>SIHH01000406.1 GCA_004299065.1 Phormidium sp. SL48-SHIP
AAATCCTCATCAGCATCCCGCTTGAGTTTTTGGCTCCAGAGATAGAACGGTAAAACGCCACCGAATCCCAAGAGGACTAAGAGAAACCCGGTCATTGTTAGGCGAGTTCCTAGGGGGAGCGATCGCCCAAAAACCGGAACCGTATAAGACTGTAAATTACTGCTAACTTCCTCATTGTCGAGTTTGACATCAACCTGAACTTCACGAATTTCACCCCGGTCTGCGTTTTCTGGATAACTCAGTTCATACTCACCGAGCAACGCATCCAGGAACAAGCGTAACGCCTGAGAAATTTCATCTTCATCTCCTGAAAATTCAGCAATTCCTCCTGTCGCCTCAGACATTTTTTGTAGCGGCTCTTCCTCAACAAATAAATTCGCAGGAATTGGGTTGTCTGACTCACTCGATGTCTGAACATCCTCTAGGGTTGCGGGTCTTCCTAAATCAAACATCTCTCCTAACTGTTCCTGGGTGTAGCCATATCCCAACGTATGAACTGTAATATGATTTTCCCGATTGAGGAGGGTCATGAGATTCTCAAAATCTCGCTCTCGGTTGTCTAAATTATGATATCCGTCAGACAGGAGAATCACCGATAAGCGAGGTTCAGGATCTGATGAGTCTTCCGGAAGATAAAAATCTTCATTCTCACGGTTGGCTAACAGACGCACCGCCTCATTCATTGGACCATAAATATCTGTCGAGGCGCAAGGAATATCCGATTCTAAATGGTTGAGCATACTTTCCTGTCGCACATCTGAGGGACCGAAAAATCGGGTACTAATTTTGTCCCGTGTCACCTCACGACCCTCGCATTCTCCTCGTCCAACTCCAAAAGGAACAATGGCCACTCTCGTTTCGCCACCCCGATTTTGGGTATCCGCCAAGAAGCGACGAATCGCCGAGATTGCACTGTCAATGCGAGTTTGTCCCCCTGCATCTTCCTGTCTCATACTCCCGGTATAGTCCAACAAGACTACAATCCAAGCGGGAGGGGGTTGGCTTTCTTCAGGACTGCGCCAGTTCTCAACGGGAATGGGTCCCCCATCCACCAAAACCTCAAACTGGTTCTCCTGAAGCTGCATCACCGGACGACCGTCGTCATCGGTGACCTGAACTCGCAGTTTGACTCGGTCATCTGCAATCTGGGGACGACCTAGGTTCACGTCTTGTCCCCAGACGGGGGACGCGGTGATTAGGGCCAGGGCCAATCCACTAAGCCATTGGGTCGAAAAAGCGATTGTAGAAGACCAAGCGGTAGTTTTGAGGCGTTTCGATGTCATCTTCATCAATGGTATAGAAGGTCAGGACGTAGTTATGTTTGAGGGGGATATTGCGACGGGACCCAAGGCGGGTTCCGTTGACGGCGATGGTGCGATAAAACCTTTGATTGGGGGATAAGATGGCTTCTTTTCCCTTGAAGTGGATATCGGCGGCGTGGAGGGGGAGGTGGGGAAGTTGAATCTGTGCTTTTTCTGCTGACCCGATGCGAATTACTCCTTTGGTTGGAAGTTGGATGGATAGGCCTTCTTCGATTTCGTCTTCGTCTTGGTCGCCGGAGGAGGGGTGAGCGACAAATTTTAGATGGGAGCGATCGATTTTGGGATAGTCTCGTAGGACAACGGTGGCGTTTGGGTCCAGGTCGTCATAGTCGTCGCCGGTGTATTCAAAGCCGCGTCCGGCTCTCAAGGCGGGGAGATAACTGGGGGAAGCATTGGTGATACTGAAGGCGATTCCTAAACAGAGTCCCAGCAGTGCAAAGCCGAGGGGGTCTTCGTAGGCTCTTAAGGCTAGGGGGACGGTATCCGAAAGTTGACGAATTAACTCGAAGATGGATGCGGCGAGGAGACTAGCGAGACTGGCGGCGCTGACACTGACGAGCAGTCGTTGGCGAAAGCGTTGGGGGTTTCCCGCTTCTATACTATGCGATCGCCAACTCAATCCCTCGGCAAACCCGACCGCTGCTCCCACCACCAACCAGCCAAAGATACGCACGAAGAAGGCGGGGACGGGGATTTGCGGGAGAAAGAGAATTTGTGAGACCACTCCCGCAACTAATCCCGCCAGCAGTCCCACTCCCAAGGCGATGAGGAGGGGAAACCGCAGCATTTTTAGGCTCAGTTTGGGACGGGTGGGGTTACTGACAAAAATCTCGTTGGCGACACTCCCGATGGCCAGGGAGATGGCGATACAGGGAAAGAGGACGACTTCTGGGAAGGGTTGTAACCAGCCAAAGTCGGTGAGAATCAGTTGTCCGAGATTCCACCCCAGGAGAGCGGAGGTCAGTCCCGCAAGGATATAAAGGTAAGGTCGCATGGGTTAAAACCTCCGTGGCGGTTGAGCGGGTTGAGAGGTGCGGGGAATGGCGGACATACAGATGTTATATAACACTATGGACGGTAGGGAAAGGTAAGCGATCGGGGAATTGGGGTTCATGGGAGATGGTTAT
>SIHH01000407.1 GCA_004299065.1 Phormidium sp. SL48-SHIP
CGGAGTGCCACTCTTTTGGCAAACTCTTCTCGCTGCCGACTTACTCTTAAATGTTTGCGAGCATATCGCTGTCTAGCTTTTCGATAGTTTTGCGACTGGGGTTGTCCTTTACGGAATTTCTTAGACTTTTGACGGTTGAGTCGGTTGAGTTGCCTTTCCGATTTTCGGTCGCCGTTCCGCAGGACGCAGGTTCCTGCGGCTGCGGCGACTTCATAGAATTGAGGAATTGGCTCGATATTTCCTTGGCTGTCTGCCAAAAAATACTTCAAACCCACATCAATACCTACCGCTTTTTGAGAAGGGGTTAAAGGTTTGGAGACCGTCAGTCTTGGATCGAGTTTGACACAAAACTGGACGTAGTATCCATCAGCTCTCCTGAGTATCCTGACTCGCTTAATCTGCTCGGGGTGGTAATAATTTAAATCTCTCGAACCAATTAAACGCAAATGTCCGATACCCTTCTTATCGGTGAAGACAATGTGCTTTCTGTCTTCTGAAAGTTTCCAACCCGAAACTTTATACTCGAGCGAACGGGTATTCCTTTTGAATTTAGGATAACCTTTTTTCCCTTTGACTTGGCTTTTACAGTTTTCGTAAAAACGAGTAATGGCTCTCAAGGTTCGCTCGACCGCCGTTTGGCAAGCATGAGAGTTGAGTTCTTCGACAAACTTAAACTCTTTTCTCAGCCGTGTGTTGTACCGAAATAGCTCAGTCTTACCCACACCTCGATTGTCCATCCAGTAACGCAAGACTTTATTGCGGACGAACTGAGTTGTCCGAATGGCTTCGTCGATGGCTTCGACTTGATAAGGTTTGGGTTTGACCTTGTATTCGAGAACAAACATTGTTTGACGCTTGCTTGATATCATCGTAGCACTCCTAATGCCGCCCTGGAAGGGCGGGGCTTGAAACCCCTTATTTTTGGTCACGCTAGTGTTATGAGATCGTCTCCTGCCGCCTCCTCATCTCTAACCGGAGAAATTCTGGTTGTGGATGATACCCCTGCCAACTTAACGCTGTTGCGACAAATGCTGTCGGCCCGAGGCTATAGCGTGCAGGTGTGCCGAACGGGAGAACTGGCCATCAAATCGGCCACCCTCATGCAGCCAGATTTAATTCTGCTGGATATCAAAATGCCCGAACTCGACGGATATTCCGTCTGTCGTTGGCTCAAAACCCATCCCGAAACCGCTGAAATTCCCGTTATCTTCATCAGCGTCTTAGAAACCACCGAGGAAAAAGTCGCCGCCTTTCAAGTCGGTGGGGCCGATTATGTCACCAAACCCTTCCAAGCCGAGGAAGTCATCGCCCGAGTTGAACATCAACTCCTCGTACGACGGCAAAAAGCCCAGTTAGAACTCGAAATCCACGAACGGCAATCTACAGAAGCCCGTTTAAAAAAATCGCGATCGCTCCTGGCCTCAGTCCTCAACAGCACCCTAGACAGTGTCTCGGCCTTACAAGCCATCCGCAATGACGAAGGTCTGATCCTGGATTTTGAATGGTTACTGGCCAATGCCGTGGCCGCCAACGCGGCCCATACCAACTCCGATGCTATTATCGGCCAGCGATTGCTGGATCTGATGCCCGAGTATGGCATTATCGGCCTGTTTGATGACCTAGTGCGAGTCGTCGAAACCGGCAAGATCCTCAACCGGGAAATCTGTTACGAATCTGACACCCTTTGCGGTTGGTTTCAGGCCATCGCCATCAAACTCGACGATGGTGTCACCCTCACCTTCCGAGATATCACCGCCCGTAAACAAATGGAACTGGCCCTCAAGGCCTCTAACGTGGAATTGCAACAACAGGCCAACCTCGACGGACTCACCCAAGTGGCCAACCGTCGCCGCTTCGACGACTATCTCAGTGAAACCTGGGCCTATTGCCTCAAACATAAACGTCCTCTCTCCCTCATTCTCGGCGATGTCGATCGCTTTAAAAACTTTAACGACACCTACGGCCACCAAACCGGCGATGTCTGTTTACAAAAGGTCGCCCAAACCCTACGGGGATTGGTGCAATATCCCGATGATCTCGTGGCCCGTTATGGGGGTGAAGAATTTGCCATCATTCTGCCGCAAACTGAAGCGGCTGGCGCGATTCGCGTGGCCCGTCGTCTGCTAGATGCGATTCGGCAGATCATCCTCTATCCCGAGGGAGGTGCTGAACCCACCTCCGTCACCATTAGTTTAGGGGTATCGAGTCTAACCCCCATCTCCAGCATCAACCCCGCTGCTTTAATCGAGGCCGCTGATCGCGCCCTTTACCGGGCCAAATCCGAAGGCCGCGATCGCGCCTGCTGGCAACTCGTCCGCGCCCTAGACTGATCCTCTCATCGAACCGGCGATCAGAATCGGTGCGTTCGGGCAAGTTTTAAAGGTCTAGTCGGCCCCTAAAATTAGCTGATGCCCGAACGCACCCTACCCCTCTTGCC
>SIHH01000072.1 GCA_004299065.1 Phormidium sp. SL48-SHIP
TCCCTATGCCCTTCAAAATTGGCGGAACCGAGATTCCCCCCCAAACTCGCCAACACCTCGAACTTCCCGTTGCTCGCCTACCGACGCAAACCCCCATATCTCTGCCCATTACCGTGATTCGAGGCCCCGAAGATGGCCCCATCCTGTGGGTGAGTGCCGCGATTCATGGTGATGAAATTAATGGCGTTGAAATTGTCCGCCGCTTGATGGATGTGATTCATCCTCACCAACTGCGGGGAACCGTGATTATGGTTCCAATTGTTAATGTCTTTGGGTTTATTGAGCAATCGCGCTATCTGCCAGACCGCCGTGACCTCAATCGCTCCTTTCCCGGTTCCTCTCGGGGATCTCTGGCCTCTCGCTTAGCGAGTTTGTTTATGAAGGAGGTGGTGTCCCAATCGACTCATGGTATTGATTTACATACCGCCTCAGACCATCGTGTCAATTTACCCCAGATTCGCGCCAATCTTGAGGATGCTGAAACCCATCGCTGTGCGATCGCCTTTGGCGCCCCAGTCGTCATTCACTCCACCACCCGCGATGGCTCCCTGCGTCAAGCCGCCACGAAACAGGGGATTCCGGTGCTTCTCTATGAAGCTGGGGAAGCCTTGCGTTTTAATCCCCAGGCCATTCAGTTAGGGGTCGAAGGGGTGTTACGGGTGATGTCTGCCCTAGGGATGTCTGATCATCCCCCCAACGCCGCTCCTGTACCACCGGTCGAAGCTCGTAAGACCCAATGGATGCGATCGCCCCAGGGGGGAATCCTACTCCTAGATGTTGAACTCGGCCAACCCGTTCAAAAGCGGGAAAAACTCGGCGTGATTGTTGATGTCTTCGGCAACGTCCGCGCCACAGTCAAAGCCCCCTGCGATGGACTCATTATTGGCATGACCCAAAATCCCCTCGTCAATCAAGGGGATGGCATTGTACATTTGGCACGGTTTCCCAATCTTTTGGGTTGACAAAAAATATTTTATATGGTATATGAGGCAACAAGATTAGCGTACAAGAATCCAAAGAGGGATTTTTGACAAACCCTCCGGAATTGCGATCGCCCCCTCCCAAAAATTGGCTATAGTGGTTTTAGCCCCACCTATATCAAACTGATATATCAGATTTAGATGTTAGAACTCTCCGCCCTCGGCTTACTGCAACGGGAACCCCTCCACGGCTATCGACTCAAGCAGCAACTCGAACTCTTCATGGGGAGTTGCATGAGCGTCAACTACGGCGCGATTTATCCCCTCTTGCATCGCTTAGAAGAGCGCGGTTTCATCGAATGTCACATCGAAGATAGCCCCGAGAGCGGCGGTGAGCGCAAAATCTACAACATCACCCCCCAAGGGAAACAGCAATGGCGGACCCTGATGCAACAACAGTCCCGAGACAGTTGGATGAAAAGTCGTTGTCGGTTTATGGTGAAATTCTTTTTCTTCAGCGATATCGAGCCTGACTTGCGCCTAAAACTATTGAAACGTCGGCTGCACGCCTGCCACAGTCGCCAAGACTACGTTCATCAGCAAGATTTTTCCCAAGATCTCTACCAGCATGCGACCTGGCTGCGCCACCTGGATATGCTCAACGAGGAAATCGATTGGTTGCAAGAGCAACTCCAGCAAGAAACAGCCCGGAGAGCCGACAGCAACGACTCATTCGACATCAAAAAACATCAACCCGTTTAGCCCCCAACCCCCTAACTCCAAACAACAAACAACACATTGTTTGTTCGCTTCCCTTATTCTCCTTTAGGTCGATTATGCCAACCGACAACATCTCCTCCCAACCAACCGCCCCCGTCGAAACCGAACAAGAGACTCCCGTCGTCGAACAAGACAGCCCCAACCCGCCCAAATGGTGGCTCATCCTGTTACTGGGCTTGCTGCTACTTGGCGGCGGTGGTTTCCTCGGCTGGCAATGGTGGCAATCCCAACAAGCGGCCGGACAAGAACAACAACAGGGACCGCCCCCAACCCCCGTAGAAACCACGACCGTGGAAACCACGACCGTTGAAGATAGTTCCGAATTTGTCGGAATCCTAGAAGCGCAACAAACCGCCAGCCTACGCTCAGAAAGCAGCGGGGAAATTCGCGCCATCTACGTCCGTCCCGGCGACATTGTCGGCCAAGGCGAACCCCTAGCCCAAATCGATCGCCGCGCCGTCGAAGCCAGTCTGGCCCAAGCCGAAGCCAACATCAACCGCGCCCGCGCCAGACTCGCCGAACTGCAAGCCGGGCCACGACAAGAAGACATTGCCCAGGCCCGCGCCCGTCTCAGACAAGCCGAAGCCAACCTACAAGACGCCCAATCCGGGGCCAGTCCCTCGCAAATCGCCCAAGCCGAGTCTCGCATTGAATCGGCCCGCGCCACCCTGAACCTGGCCCAACAACGACTCGAACGGTTCCAAACCCTCGAAGCCCAGGGGGCCATTCCCACCGATGACCTCGACGAAGCCCGAGAACGGTATCGCACCGCCCAAGCCAATTTTGAAGAAGCCCAACGGCGGCGACAAGAACTCGAAGAAACCCAAGACACTAGCATTAGCCGCCTCAGTGCCGAAGTTGAAGAACAACGACAGGCCCTGCTAGAACTCGAAACCGGAACCCGCCCCGAAGAAATCGCCCAAGCCGAAGCCGACCTAGACGCGGCCATGGCCGAGGCGCGGTCAATCGAAGTCAACCTAGAAGACACCCAAATCATCGCCCCCTTTAGCGGTATGGTCGGGGATATTCCCCTGCAAGTGGGGGATTCCGTCAGTCGAGGCGATCTGTTCACCACCCTCACCCAAAACGATCGCCTAGAACTACAGCTATCAATTCCCCTCGAACGGAGTAATGACCTCGATCTCGGACTCCCCGTCGAACTCCTCGATCCAACAGATGCCGATACCACCGCCCCAGCTACCGGACGAGTCAACTTTATCTCGCCTCAAGTCGATCCCGAGTCCCAATCGATCCTAGTCAAAGTCGCCTTCGACAATCCCGACGGTCGCCTACGCGATCGCCAATTCGTGCGATCGCGCATCATCTGGCGACAACGACCCGACACCATCATCATCCCCACCACCGCCGTCACCTTCCAAGGCCAGCGACGGTTCGTCTTCGTCGCCGAAGGAGACGGAGAGACCCTCACCGCCCAACGTCGCCAAGTTGAACTCGGAGACAGCCAAGGCGACCAAAGTGAAGTCATCAGCGGACTCGAACCCGGCGATCGTCTGATCACCTCTGGCATCCAAAAAATCCGCGACGGACAACCCGTTGCCCCTAGCCCTTAACCCCCCAGCCTCCGAAGATGTTTTATCAGTTTTTCATCAAACGCCCCGTCTTCGCCTCCGTCTGTTCCCTACTGCTGATGCTAGTGGGAATCGTCGGGTATGGAAGTCTTCCCGTCCAGGAACTTCCCAGCATTGACCCCCCCGTCGTCAGCGTCACCACCGTCTATCCAGGGGCTAACCCTAGCGTCGTCGAAACCGAAGTCACCGAAATCCTCGAAGCCGAACTCAACAGCGTTGATGGCGTGCGCACCCTAACCTCCCAAAGTCGCCAGGCCGTCAGTTCCATCACCGTACAATTCGACCTCGACCAAGACGTTGACATTGGCGCCCAAGAAGTCCAACGCACCATCGCCCAAGTCGTCGGAGAACTCCCCGACAACGCCGAGTCCCCCGTCATTCGCCGCGAATCCGGTGACGCCGCCCCCATCATCTGGTTTGGCCTCTACAGCGAAGAGGAAGGCATCAGCACCCTAGAACTGAGTGACTACGCCGATCGCTTTATCGTCGATGCCCTCGAAACCATCGACGGCGTGAGTAGTGTCATCATCGGGGGCGAACGTCGCTACGCCATGCGGCTTTGGATCGATCCCCAACGCCTTGAAGCCCGCAACCTCACCATTCTCGACGTGCAAAACGTCCTCCGGCAAGAAAACATCGAACTCCCCAGCGGACGCATCGAAGGCAACCAAAATGAATTTTCCGTACGAACCCTAGGACGACTGCGAGAACCCGAAGAGTATGAAGCCCTAGTGCTGCGGACCACCAGCAACGGCACCCAAATTCGCTTCCAAGACATTGGCTATGCCGAAATTGGCGCCGAAGACGATCGCTCCTTCGTGCGCTTTAACGGTCGCCCCGCCGTCGGCTTAGGGGTCGTCAAACTCTCGACCGCCAACACCCTCAACGTCGCCGCCGACGCACGGGCCAAAATGACCGACCTCAAACCCAACTTCCCCCCAGGGATGAATTACGAAGTCGCCGTCGATAACTCAGAATTTGTGCAACTGGCGATCGATGAAGTCTGGGGGTCTCTCTATGTGGCGGTTTTCCTGGTTATCGTCGTCATCTTCTTCTTCCTGCGCGACTGGCGAGCCACCATTGTCCCGGCTGTAACCATTCCCGTCTCGCTGATTTCAGCCTTCGGGATTATGTTTATCCTGGACTTCTCGATTAACACCCTAACTCTCTTTGCCCTCACCCTAGCCACCGGGCTAGTGGTGGACGATACCATCGTCGTCTTAGAAAACATCGTCCGCTACATCGAACAAGAGGAGATGAAACCCTATCAAGCCGCCATCAAAGGCTTAGAAGAGGTCATTTTTGCCGTCATTGCCACCACTGTTGTGTTGGTGGCGGTATTTCTCCCCGTGGGCTTTGCGACGGGCGTAACGGGACAGTTATTTGCAGAATTTGCCCTAACCCTAGCCGGGTCCGTGATTGTCTCCTCCTTTGTCGCCCTCACCCTCGCCCCGAGTTTGTCGGCCCGAGTTCTGAAACCGCACTCGATGCTGCATGGCTGGATTTTCGATAAAGTTGAAGATCTCCTAACCGCCGCCGCCAACTTTTATGCTTCGAGTCTGCGGCTGGCTCTGTCCGTCAAACCCTTGATTGTGGTTGGCTTTATCCTCTCAATCGGTCTGCTGGGGATTTTATTTAGCCAAATTCCCAAAGGTTTCCTACCCGACGAAGACCGGGGGCAGATTTTGACCATTGTCAACGCGCCCCAAGGGGTTAGCATTGACTACACCGATGACGTGATGCGGCAAGTCGAAGCGGTCTATGAGGAGATGCCCGAAGTTCGCTATTACTTTAGTATTGGTGCTTTTGGGCGCGGCGCACCGGGTCAGGTGAATCAGGGGATTGCCTTTGTACGACTGCAACCTTGGTCGCAACGAGAAGAACCCCAGCAATCTCAACAAGCCCTGATTGGACAATTATTTGGGCGCTTTTCCCAAATTTCGGATGCGTTAATTTTTCCGGTCAATCCGCCGGCGTTACCTGGTGGAGGACTCGGTCAGCCGGTGCAATTGGTGTTACAAGGACCGAGTTTAGAGCAGTTAGCGGACATTTCCGGGGAGTTAGCGCAACGGGCGAATCAACTGCCCGAATTGAGGAATGTTGATACAACCTTAAAATTGACTCAGCCGGAAGTCACGGTAGAAATTGACCGTCAACAAGCGGCTAACCTGGGAATTAACGCTCAAGATATTTCCAATACCTTACAGATTCTCTTAGGGGGACAGGAAATCACCAGCTTTAACCGCGAAAATCGCCGCTATGAGGTGGTGGTTCAGGCTGAAGAAGAATTCCGCCTGAGTCCTGAGAGTATTCGAGAGCTTTCTCTACGAACCAGTGAGGGAGAGTTAGTGCCATTAAGTAATTTAGTCCGTCTAGCAACGACGACAACTCCCCCACAAATTGAGCATTATCAGCGTTTTCGTTCTGCCACGATTGAAGGCAGTCCAGCTCCGGGATACAGCTTAGGAGAAGCGATCGCGGCTTTACAAGAGTTGGCCGATGAGATTGCCCCTGATGGGGTGACAACGGCGTTGGCGGGGGAATCTCTGGAGTTTGCTGAAGCCGGGGAAGCGACGGCCTTTATTTTTGGCTTAGCGATGGCCTTTATTTTCTTGGTCTTATCGGCTCAGTTTGAGAGTTATTTGGACCCCATTGTGGTGTTATTAACGGTTCCCCTGTCTCTGGTTGGGGCGTTGGGTGCGTTGATGCTCTTTGGTTTGGAGTTGAATATCTATAGTCAAATTGGCTTGATTATGTTGATTGGTTTGGCGACCAAGAATGCCATTTTGATTGTGGAGTTTGCTAATCAGAAACGAGCGGAAGGATTCTCGATTTACCGAGCGGTGATTGAGGCGGGGCGAATTCGTTTTCGTCCGATTTTGATGACGGCGTTTTCGACGATTTTCGGCTTGATGCCGTTGGCGTTTGCAACTGGGGCGGGAGCCATGAGTCGTGTTTCGATTGGGATGTCTGTGGTGGGCGGAATGTTTGTTTCGACGCTCTTGAGTCTCTATGTGATTCCGGTCTTTTATGTACTCATTAATGGGGTGCAGAAGAAGATGGTGCGCAACTTGCATTTGGAGCCGGAACATTGAGTTTCTGGGAATAATAAACATGGGCTGATTAGGTTTCAAAAGCAGTAGTAGGGGCAAAAAATTTTTTGCCCCTACTATTTTGTGTTCAATGTAATAAATTAACGCGAATTCAGGTTAAGCCAAACGAGGCAAAATCAACTGAACCTTCCTTCGCTCGCCCACGCCTAACACTCGGAAGCCGGTCTTGTAACCCTGAGGATGGGGACTAAGCAACCTAACGTTTCGCTTCACAGGCGGCAGATAAAAGTATGATTCAGCAACGGCGCGTACTTTTTGTTCTGCACAAGCACTGGTTAGACAACAACCTAGCAATTCAATTGTGGTATGATGGTTTTCAAATTAAATGTCTTTACCTTGGTTTAAGCTTTGTGAGTCAATCCTTTGCCTTTTACATGGATGAGAGTGGCAGTCCCAAGCCAAATCCCAGAGACCAAGCCAGCTACTTCGCGGTTGGAGGAGTCTTAATCCAGCATCATGATGAAAGCCGCATTCGTCGAAAAATCGCAGATTTTAAACAACGTTGGGAAATTGACGAAAGTGTTCCTTTACATGGTAACGAAATTCGGAGTAAAAAGAAAAACTTTGCTTGGCTAGGACTTAGATCAGAAGACGAGCAAAATCAGTTCTTGCAGGACTTGACAGATACGATTGTTCAGTGCCCGATTATTGTTCATGGATGCGTTATTTCTCGGCAGGGCTATCTAGATCGGTATCTCGAACGCTATGGTAGCAATACATGGGAGATGATGAAGAGTGCGTTCTCAATTTTGTTAGAGCGTGTCAGCAAGTATGTTGTCCTTCAGGGTGGAGAAGTTATGGTTTATTTTGAAAAGGCGGGTAAAAAGGAAGATAAACTCATAACCAGCTACTTTAACGACCTGAGAGATTCGGGAGCTCCCTTCAGTGCTGAAACCTCTACTAAATATGCACCACTAACATCTAACCAAATACGGCAGGTTCTTACAGGTATACAGGGGAAGTCTAAAAATCACCCCATTCTACAAATCGCTGACCTGTGCTTGTATCCCATCGCAAAATCTAAAGGTCAGCCTCAAAACCGTGCATTTCAGGAGCTTATTCGGCATCAGAAGCTAGTTGATGCCGTTTTAACACCTGATAGCCTTGAAAAGATGGGGATAAAATACTACTGCTTTGAGGATTCGCTTTAAAACACAAAAACCGCGACCTTGGTCTTGGTGCGGTTGAGTGCGGCAGTCATACGACTACCCCTGAGCTAAGCTCCAACTAAATTATACTCAACAAGATAGCGTTAGTCAAGTATTTTACATTTTTTAATCTGTCGCTCAAGTCCAACGTCTTGCACCAGCCGCCCGCGTAACCATTCAGGTTATAGAACTTACTCTCTAAGCTTTGCTCAGTATAGGTTTCAGCTATTTTAGTCTTTTTCTATTTCCTCAACAAGAAACTTTTAGGCAAAAAACGTCCCGGCGATCGCCACCGCCAACGCATCAGCCGCATCATCAGGTTTGGGGATTTCATCTAAGTCCAACTCCCGCGCCACAGCTTCCTGAACCTCCAATTTGGAGGCGTTCCCATAGCCCGTTAATGACTGTTTAACTTGTCCTGGAGTCAATTCAATCAAGGGCAGGTTATGTTGAGCTAAAACTAACATCATCACCCCTCGGGCTTGGGCCACCAGAATCAAATTGCTCATACGATAGAAAAAGAGCTTTTCAATCACCACCAGTTGCGGTGAAAACTGCTCACACAGAGCGTGTAAATCTTCATAAATGGTCTGGAGGCGATCGCCAATCGGTTGTTTCGCCGGAGTTTGGATAATGCCAAAATCAAGGGGTTTGAGGCGATCGCCCCCATCAGAGACGATCGCCCCAAACCCCAAACGCGCCAACCCCGGATCGAGTCCTAAAATGCACGGGTTGGCTTCTGTCATTGAGCGTTCACCCAGTTAGTTCTCATCCATGGGAATCCCGAACACCTCGGAAAACACCTTTTGCACTTTGGTCCCGGAATCGATGGTTTCCATGGGATCTTTGCGTAGGCGGTGACGCAAACAGAGGGTGATAATACGGCTGATATCATCCACCGTCACCTCAGTCCGGCCTTCAAAGGCGGCTAAGGCTTTGGCGGCCCGGTTGGTGACAATATCGCCCCGCAAACCATCGACATCGAGTTCAGCACAGACTTGAGAAATCTGCACTCGCAACTCATGGCTAATCTCAACGGAACCCAAGAGATTTTGAGCTTGCAGCAATCTCTCCTGTAACTCCTGTTGCGTCTCGTGGTGATCGCTGAGGTAGTCTTGGGGGTTGCGATCGAACTGCGATCGCTCCTCGACGATTTTCACCCGCAACTCAGGATCGCGCACGGTGCGAATTTCGGCGTGCATCCCAAAGCGGTCCAATAACTGGGGTCGTAATTCCCCTTCCTCGGGGTTCCCGGACCCAACCAGCACAAAACTGGCGGGGTGGCGAATGGAAATTCCTTCCCGTTCGACGGTATTCCAACCCGAGGCGGCGGAATCAAGCAGTACATCCACCAAATGGTCATCGAGGAGGTTCACCTCATCGACATAGAGGATGCCGCGATTGGCTTTGGCTAACAGTCCCGGTTCAAAGGCTTTCACCCCTTCCGAGAGGGCTTTTTCAATATCGATGGTTCCACAAACGCGGTCTTCCGTGGCCCCGAGGGGTAAGTCAATCATGGTGACTTTTTTCTTGGCGACGGGGAGGGTTTCGCCGCGAGTGAGGCGATCGCGCACCTCATCACTCATCAATTCAGGGTTATGAGGGTCACTGCTAAAGGGATCATCGGCGACCACCTCCATTTCCGGCAGTAAGTCGGCCAACGCCCGAATTGTGGTGGATTTTCCGGTTCCGCGATCGCCCATAATCATCACCCCACCCACTTTCGGGTCGATGACATTGAGCAACAGAGCAAGTTTCATTTCCTCTTGTCCCACAATCGCCGTAAAGGGAAACACGGCACGGCGACGGGGCTGAGTGGAGACAATCGGAGTAGCGTCGGCAGTTACAGTCATGCGAGTTTAAAGATAGTGTTCGCGTCGGCGTTGAGTTTACAGTTGAGGATATCGATAGCGGTGATGAGGGAATCTCAACGACACCCATCACGTCGGGTTATTGCAAAAAAATAACCATCCTCCATTGTACCCCGAGCCGTTGTACCCCGAGCCGCGAGGCCCCCTACGGTCTAACGAGGTCTGCTGAGCCAAACTGGGCCGGGACTTCCAACTCGCCGACGTAAATTCCCAAGGCTTGGGCGGTTTGTACTAAATCCCCTTCTGGGGTAATCAGGCGAGGGCTACGGGCGCAGACTTCATCGAGAGAGACCGATCGCACCCGGCCATTTTGCCAGACCACCATCTGACCGAACTGTTCCTGGGCCACTAAATCTACGGCCCCTTTGCCCAAGACTGAGGCCAGGACGCGATCGAAGGCTGAGGGAATCCCCCCCCGCTGCACATGACCTAAGACACTGACGCGAGCCTCAATGCCATTATCGGTGTAGCGACAAATCTCATCGGTGACATATTCTCCAATCCCCCGCAGGCGCATTTCACCTTGAGCGTCGCGATATTCCCGAGATTCCCCGGAGAGGGTTTTGGCTCCTTCGGCCACCAAAACAATGGCGAATTTATGACCCCAGCGATCGCGCAACTCACTAATTTGACGACAAACCCCTTCTATGGTATAGGGGATTTCCGGCATCAGGATCACATCGGCTCCCCCAGCAATACCACCGTGCAAGGCCAGATGGCCGGCGGTACGGCCCATCGTTTCTAGGACCATGACGCGATCGTGACTCGCGGCGGTATAACTGAGTTTATGCAGGGCATCGACCAGGGTATTGACGGCCGTATCAAAGCCAATGGAACATTCCGTCAAAGCCACGTCATTATCAATGGTTTTGGGAATCCCAACCAGGTTCCAGTTCCCCTGACGAGCCAGTTCAGAGAGAATCGCCAAACTTCCGTCACCGCCAATACTAATGAGAGCATCGAGTTCTAGGGCCTGATAGCCGGCAATAATTTCTTGCGCCCGAGCCTCCGTGGGTCCTCGGTTAATCGAACCCAGAATCGTTCCCCCTGTACTTAACATCGGGTCAATTCCCCGCATATCCAAGCCATGCACATTCAGGGCAACCGCTTTACGTTCGAGAAGTCCCTCTGTGGCGTAAGGAATCCCCAGAACTTCCCAGCCATAGGTCAGTGTCGCATGGCTGACGACGGCTCTGATGGCGGCATTGAGTCCAGGACAATCACCGCCACTGGTTAAGATTCCAAGGCGTTTCGGTGTGTTCATGACGTGTCGTTAAACCTCGTGGGAGACGCAGCCCAGGCCTGTTCTTACTTTAAAATAGATTCCTAAACTTTGGTGATTTGCTTGTCTTTTGTTTAGACTTCTTTAGAATTGATTACTTTGCTCGTAACGTGATCTCGTAGACTTGACAAAAATACAGAAATGTTGTTCAAAATAGAGGGACTTCCAGATTGACGATAATTTGGTATAATGAGGAAATTTATAATACCCGACATCAAAGCAGGACTTGTCGGGGTCTGGAAACCCGGTTTCGACAGCCATTGCCCAACCCCGATGTCACGAAGACGCTGGATTTTCAGGATATAGGGTGGCATCGCGACGATGTCAGTTATGGCATCAGGTACACTGTGGGGTCAGAAACCCGGTTTCTTTATCTCGGCTTCTTTGTCGTCGTCTTTACCCATCAAGTCAAAACATTAGCTAGTCTTCATCAATTCGATTTTCTAAGTCTTGAATACAAATTTTGACTTGAATTTTTAGGTCTGGTAATTTATCGCGATTGTGTATAATATTCCAGACGGTTTCCAAATCGATCGCCCAATAATGATGGGCGAGAATATTTCTAAAGTCTGTCATATCCCGCCAAGGGACTGAAGGATACTGATTTTTTAATTCATCAGGGAGTTTATTGGCTGCTTCACCAATAATTTCTAGTTCACGAAGAACAGCCATTTGTACTGTTCGATTGGTTAAAAAAACTTGTTTTCCCTGTTGAATATGAATCGCGATCGCCTCAATTGATTCTTTAATGTGATAGAGAAAGAATAGGGGATATCTAGGTTTATTATTCATAGGGGGATTGCCGAAGACAAAACTTCCTGTTTAATAGTATGATGTAAGGCGGTGCTATGCACAATATCAACATCACAGTTCAGTAGTTCTTGTAATGCCCTTTGTAAGCGAATAACATCAAATAGATCCTGTTCTGGATTAGGATCGATCAGAAAATCAATGTCACTATGTTCGGCGTTTTCACCTTTTGCCACCGAACCAAATACTCTAATATTAGTCGAGTGATATTGTTCGGCTAATTTGATGATGTGAGAGCGGTGTTGTTGTAATTGCTGTAAGTTCATGGTGAATGACCTCAATCAATTGGGTTAGTTAATCAAGCTTCTTTGAGCATTACTTTTGAGTATGACATTGAAAAACCTTGCAATCTTTGTCTGCTTTTTGGATTTCGCTGTGCGGTGAGAGTTAGGACTTTAAGGAGAAACTTGAATCAAGGTATCATTGAATTAAATGGTCTTTAGGATAGACGGTGTGATTTGTTGGATTTGATAGAAAATTGTAGGGGCGAAAAATCCCCTCCTGGGAGGGGTAGGGGTGGGTTCCCCTACAGCAATGGATGTAATCCGCCATAAATTTTCCTGATCACCCTAAACTCAGAAGATCCGAATTAAATCGTAGGTTTTTTGAATAATAGGCAGTTCTTCCATGTTTTAACCGCACGCTAGTTCAAAAACAATCTTGGCTCGATTATAGCCTCAGAATTCCGGATTAAAACTTAAAAAAATATAAAGTTTTGATTTAAAGTTTTGATTTTGTTTAACTCGCGAAAAGATGGCTTGCTGATGGCGAAGCCCGGTTTAAAAAAAATAAAAAAAAGGCGCTTCGCGCCAAAAGAGGGAAAGAGGGAAAAAGAGAAGAGGGAAAGCTAAGTCCTGGGGCGGGAGAGGGCGACACGAAAACCCCAGTAGTAGTAGCAGCGGTCGGGATTGACGAAGTACCGATACGCCGAGCGGCAGTACTTCGGATTGCGGTCCCAGTAACCGCCGCGAAGAAGCTTACTGTTGCTGTGCTGCAAAATCGCGTACAGCCAATGTTGCCAATCTTCCTCGAACTGAGAGTGGTTATCATTCTTAAACCAAGGTCGTCCGTCGCTCGGTGCGCCTTCGTAGCTACCGTGCCAATCGTCTAAACACCATTCATAAAGATTGCCGTGCATATCGTAGAGTCCCCAGGCGTTGGCGGCGTTGAAACTGCCAACTGGGGTTGTTTTCTGGCGATACACTCCTTTTTTACCCTGACCGTAGGTATAATTTCCGTCGTAGTTCGCCACTTCTGGAGAAATGGTTTCGCCAAAGTGGAACGGGGTGGTGGTTCCGGCTCGACAGGCGTATTCCCATTCGGCTTCGCTGGGGAGACGGTAGTTTTTCCCGGTGGCTCGGCTCAAGCGGGCGCAGAATTCGATACAGTCGTACCAAGTTACGTTTTCAACGGGCAGCTCGTTGCCTATAAAGCTGGACGGGTCAGATTTGAGGCTGCGGTGGACTTGGGGTAGTTGGGCAACGGCTCGCCACTGTGCCTGGGTGACTTGGGTGCGCCCCATGAAGAATTCGGGAACGCTGACGGAATGTTGGGGGCTTTCGTTGCTACTTCGGCTCGATTCGCTGCTCGGGGAACCCATTTGAAAGCTCCCGGCGGGGATGTTTGCCATTTCGAGCGCGATACCCTCAAGGCGTTCGGTGTAACCTCGGTTGCTGGCGGCGTTTCGCTGGTCGATGTTGCCGTATCGGTCTAGGAGTACCACCTCGTAGTGGAAGGTTTCACCGCGCCAGCGTCGGCGTTCGGCTTCTTCCCGTCGGCGACGTTCTTCAGCGGCGCGACGGCGACGCGCTTCGGCTTCTTCTCTTTGGCGGCGTTCTTCTTCTTCCTGCTGCCGAACCTGCTCCTGTTGGGCGCGAAGTTCCTCTAAATACTCCGCCAGACACCGCTCCTGTATCTCGCGCAACTGCGCCGCCAGTTCCTCACTCCAGAGAGGTTTCAACTCCGACTCCAGAGCAAAAAGCTGCGGTTCGTGTAAGGGATTCACCGACAGATAATAGATATCGGCTAAAAACGCACCACAGAGTTTGTACAGACTGACCACAGCTTGACGCACCAACCGCCAACTTTTGCGGTCTGAAATCGCCTCATCCTGCACGAGCAGTTCCCGAAATTCTTCCCAATCGAAGGGGTCGAGGGGAACTGAGAGCGAACTCATCGCCCCCCAGAGATTGAGGTTGAAATGGACTTGGTAGTCCGTCATTTCCGCGCTCACGAGTCCGGTGGGAATACCCGAAAAACTCATGGCGTGCTGTTGCACTTCAGCATCGAATACCGCCTGGGAGAAGTAACCGCCGTAGAAACCCACGGGACAAAGGCTATCTTCACCGTAATAGCGAGAGAAAAACCGTTGCAACTCGGTGCGGACTTCCGTTTGCAGGGCTTTGGAGAACGACGATGTCAGCAGTTCGTCTTCCACCACTGCTGGCGGCGGGACTAACATCAACAGTCGTCCGGCTTTGGCTTCGGCTTCAAAGATTTTTAAGGCTTCGTCTCGGCTCAACACCCCCGACCAATTCTTGAGGTCGAAGTCGGCTTGTATACGCTCTCGTACCAGGTCGATTTTTGCCTGGGTCTGCTGGCGCAGTACGCTCAGATAAGCTTGAGAATAGGCTTTGCGGTCGGCGAGGTCTTGTTCTTTGAGGGCAATGAGCTTTTCTTCTCGTTCGGCTTTGGCGGATTCGATTTCGATGTCGATTTCTAAACGAGTCCGTTCGAGTTTCAGGATTTCAACCTCGCGTGCGTCTTTGCGTTTGAGATAATCCTGCTGCATTTTCGTCAGTTGAGCATCCGCCTGCACCACTTGCGGTACGATTGCGCCCCCTTTGGCTTGAGCGGGGGGTAGGTTCGGGGTAGACTTGGGACGCTGTCCGACAATGAACTTATCGACGCCTCGTCGAACGGTATGGTCGAGTACTATGCGAAATCCTGTTTTAAGAACACCCCACGCCAGTTTTCCTAAATCCATAAATCTCTACTAATTTCGTTGATTCGCAAGGTTTGGGAAAGGGGGTTAGTCGCCGCCGCCGTCGTCTCCACCGCCGTCGTAGTCGCCGCCGTCGTAGCCACCGCTGTCGTAGCATCCACCGTCATAGCCACCACTGTCGCAGGTGGTCTCGCTACTCTCGTAGGTATTGCTATAGGCGACATAACCGCTGCTGCAATCATCGGTCTGGTAGTTGGTGTCCCAGTCGCTGGTGGCGTCGTCGCTGTTGCAGTCGTTGTAGTCGCTGTAGTTGTTGTAGTCGTCGAGTTGAGAGCTGGTATCCCAATCGCTGGTGGCGTCGCTGCTGTCTGACGACCAGGAGGAGGTTAGGGCATCGTCGAGATCGTAGCTATTATCATCTTCGTCGGCGCGTAGCGTGTCGCAACAGTGGTGATGGATGTGGTGCAGGCGATCTCTTAAACTCATGGGTCTATGCCTGGTTTTTTATGCTGTATGTTAGGCCAAATATCTAATCTTGTAAACGCTATTCAGTATAATTGACGGAGCTTGACAATCGGCATCTGACCTTTTTATGACTTTTTTGCGGAAATGACCGGACTGAGCCAGTTTGAGGAGATTGTTAAAAAAATAAATTTTGGGGCGAGGGGTTTGAGATCTGTTGCCTTAAAAACAACGTTTTTTATGAATCTATCCCTTAACCCGTTACCCTTGAGCGGGATTTTGGCTCACATTTGCCACAATTGCGAAAAATTCCTTAAGCTAGAAACCGTATAACCTTGAAACCACTAGCCATTGAGGAGTTTTTCGTTATGGTCCGCACCCCGTCTACAATGCTCGATCTCGGGACTGTTGCCCCACCGTTTGCCCTTCCCGACACCGTCTCAGGGGAAACCATCACCTTAGACCACTTTAGCGGCAAGAAAGCCCTGTTGGTGATTTTCCTGTGCGCCCATTGTCCCTTCGTCAAACACGTGCAAGAGGAACTGGCTAAACTTGGCCAAGACTATGTTGAACAAGGATTGGGCATTGTAGCCATTAGTGCCAATGATATCTCAACTCATCCCGCCGACGCGCCAGACCATCTCAAGCAGATGGCCTTAGATTTAGGGTTTAACTTCCCTGTCTGTTACGACGAAACTCAAGCCGTGGCTAAAGCTTACACCGCCGCCTGTACGCCGGACTTCTTCCTCTTCGACGGCGATCGCCAACTCGTCTATCGCGGCCAACTCGATGATAGCCGCCCCGGTAACGATAAACCCGTTAACGGCAAAGATTTACGGGCCGCCATTGAACAGACTCTAGCCGGAACTCCAGTTCCCCCAGAGCAAAAACCCAGCATCGGCTGTAACATTAAATGGACTCCTGGACAGGAACCCGAGTATTTTAAGAATTAGG
>SIHH01000073.1 GCA_004299065.1 Phormidium sp. SL48-SHIP
TCCCCCCTTGCCTTCTCAACAGAAATTTCTACAATAGAGACATCCCCAACATTGTTAAGTTTTATGAGCCAATCTCCTGAACCCTCCGTCACTCCGAATCTCACAGAACCTAAATTCGGATTTAACCAATATGCCGAACGGCTCAATGGTCGTGCCGCGATGATTGGCTTCATCGCCGCCCTAGCCATTGAATACCTCTCGGGCCAAGGCTTATTAGCCTGGCTGGGACTGATCTAAACGGATCTAATCTCGGCGATCGAGTAGGATCAAAATAAGCGGGGGCGTAGACGCATCAGCGGCCTGCGCCCTTTGCCGATGTCGTTTACGGACTCTAACCCTACAGATACTAATGAATGCTGTTTGGCATCGATTTCTCAAGTCCTTCTACCGTAAAGAACCCATTTCGAGCTTTGTCTTGACCATGGGAGCCGTCGATGTGGCTCTCGGGGGGTTAGGGAGTTATAGCTCACTGTTGCTGCTGGGGATGGGAACCATGGCCGGTGCGATCGCCCTGCGGTGGTGGCAAATCCAGCGGGCGGAGCGGGACACTCCTCAAGACTCTATTCCTGAATACTATTTAGCCCCTGGAGCGACCTCTGGACCCCTACCCCGTCTCAACCCCAGCAAACACCGCCGTTGATTGCCGTCTGGGAGCGTTTCGGGGCGTTAACGCCTCAGCGGGCAACGAGAGGGTAAAATACAAAACATTGGTTAACAGGCAACCAATGTTTTGGTCATCGCATATCGTTACTATGGTTCCCCTTCCCGAACACCGTCCTCACAATCTCTCACTTGGCCCCCTAGAAGCCGAAATCCTCGATATTATCTACGATCTCGATGAGGTAACGGTGAAAGATGTTCACGATCGCATCCTGGCCGATCCCGATCGCGAACTGGCCTACGCTTCCGTCACCACCGTGATGCGCCGTCTGACCAAAAAGGGCTGGTTGGACTGTGACAAAGGCGATCGCGCCTTTCGTTGGCGGCCGCGAATCTCTCGGGAACAGGCCCAAATGCTCAAATCTCACGATCGCCTCCAACATTTCCTGGCCGTCAGCAGTCCTGATGTCGTCGCCGCTTTTGCCGATAGCCTCGACGTGGATAGTCTCGATCGCCTCGATGCGATCGCCCAACGGATTCAAGCGGTACGGCGTCAACGGGAGGAACAGTCCTAATGCACTTGTTGATGATTCTCATGGCTTTGGCGATCGCCCTCGGCTTACGTCAAGGGAATCTCAACGGCCAAAGTCCGACCCCCCTCACCCCCTCTTCTCTTGACCAACGCTGGCGTCACGGGATTATCGCCCTGGTTGCTCCCGTGTTACTGCTGCTGACCACCGCCATTGCGGTTCTCTGCATGGGCGCTCAAGGCCAGATGGTTTGGCAAGGAACCGGACTCGCCAGTTACCTACTCTCTTGGCTGTTTCTCATCGCCAGCCTCACCTGTCTCACCCGTCAAACCCTCCAGCTACGGCGGACGGTGAGCCAACTACGTCGCTATCCCCAAACCAATATCCTGGGCTATTCCTGTCGCATTCTCGACGATACAGCCCTATTTAGCGCCCAAGTCGGCGGCTGGAACCCGGAACTGACCATTACTCAGGGACTGCTGGACCATCTCGACGGCGATCGCCTGGCCGCCGTCCTGGCCCATGAACAGGGCCATCGCGTCTATCGCGATACCTTCTGGTTTTTCTGGCTGGGCCTGTGTTACCGTCTCACCCCCTGGCTTCCCAACAGCAACCATCTCTGGCAAGATCTGCTCCTCCTACGGGAAATTCGCGCCGATGCTTGGGCCGCCCAGCAGGTTGATGAACTCGTCTTAGCCGAGTCCCTCCTCGATGTTGTCCGCGCTCCTCTACGCTCAACCACTCCCTTTGAAGCCGCCTTTAGCTGCACCGCTCCCCCCTCTCGCTTAGAACAACGTATTGATGCCCTCCTCTGCGGAACCCGCCCCGGCTTAACCTTTGGCTGGCAAGGACTTGTGCAATTAGTCTGGGTCTTCTTACCCCTGGCCACGATCCCCTTCCATCATTAGATCACAGATATAAAGATCACAGATATAAAGATCACACATCGTTATGGCGGTTGACGCTCGCAACACCAACACGCTCTGGGCATCCGTTCTCGTCGAAACCTTGGCTCGTTTAGGCTTACAGGTGGCCGTCATCTGTCCGGGATCTCGTTCAGCTCCCCTGGCCGTGGCCTTTGCCCAACATGAGGAGATTGAGGCCATCTCCATTCTCGATGAACGCTCCGCCGCCTTTTTTGCCCTCGGATTCGCCAAACGCACCCATCAAGCGGTTGCTCTCGTGTGTACTTCGGGAACCGCTGGGGCGAACTTCTATCCCGCCATTATCGAAGCGCGAGAGTCTCGGGTTCCGCTGTTAGTCCTCAGTGCCGATCGCCCCCCGGAATTACGCCACTGTCAAGCGGGCCAGGCCATTGACCAACAAAAGCTTTATGGCAACTATACGGCTTGGTACAGCGAACTGGCACTGCCTCAGCTAAGTTTGCAGCAACTGCGCTATCTCCGACAAACGCTGATCTACGGCTGGGAACGCACGCGCTTTCCGGTGCCGGGGGTGGTGCATCTCAATTGTCCCTTTCGTGATCCCCTGGCCCCAGAACCGGAACCTCAAACTCAAGAGTTTGTCGCCATGTTGGGTGAACAACGATGGCAGGAGTTTTTTGCGGCGGTGGTTCCTCAGACTCCTGCGTATCCCCGTGCTTCGGGGGAAAGTCTCGATCGCGCCTTTGCGGCCTGGTTTAAGAGCGATCGCGGCCTGATTATCGCTGGAGTCGCCCAACCCCAAAACCCCAAACGCTACAGTGAACGAGTGGCTCAACTGGCGAAAACCCTCGGTTTTCCGGTGTTGGCCGAGGCCCTCTCCCCCCTGCGTCATTGGGCCTCCCTCAATTCTCAGCTTGTCGTGAGTTACGATCTGCTGTTACGTCATCGGCAGATGTCTCAGGAGTTACGCCCCGATGTGGTGATTCAATTGGGAGATCTACCCACCAGTAAGGTGCTACGTCAGTGGTTACAGCAACTTAATGGCTTAACTTGGGTTTTAGATCCCGGCGATCGCAATCTTGACCCCCTTCATGGCCGCACGATTCATTTGCGCCTCGATGTGGAACGGTTGCCAATTCCTGATCCAGTGGTTCCTCCCGGCCCCTCGGACTTTTGCCAACAGTGGTGTGAGGCCGATTCACGCTTAGGGGAAGCTCTCAGTCTGGAGATGGCCGATACTCACCATCTCCGCGAACCGCAACTCCCCTGGCTCATCTCTCATAGTCTCCCGAGTCAACGACAGGTGATGGTCGCCAACAGTACCCCCGTCCGCGATATGGAATGGTTCTGGCGACGTAGCGATCGCCAAACGCAAGTTTTTTGTAATCGCGGCGCCAATGGTATTGATGGAACTCTCTCAACAGCCATTGGTTTAGCCTATGGTGGCAAACCCACCCTCTTAATTACCGGAGATTTGGCGTTTCTTCATGATACCAATGGTTTATTGTTAGCCCAACGGTTAAAAAAACGGGGAAATTTAACTGTTTTATTAATTAATAATCAGGGCGGTGGTATTTTTGAACTCTTGCCGATCGCTCAATTTAATCCCCCCTTTGAAGAATTTTTTGTCACACCGCAACAGGTGAATTTAGAAAACCTCTTTCGGGCCTACAGCATTAACTATGCCAGGGTTCAATCGGCTGGAGAGTTGAAAGATGCCCTACATCAATTCCCCCAACCGGGATTACGCATCTTAGAAGTCAAAAGCGATCGCCGCAGTGACCATCATTGGCGATCGCAATTATTTGAAAAGATGTCTCAATTGAAGCTTGGATAGGAACAGTAAAACGGGGTCTTCAGGATATGCGGTGTGATTCGTTGTATTTAATACAAAATTGTAGGGGCAATTTTTTTTTGCCCCTAGGACGAAATTTTTTTCGCCCCTACTTCTCATTATGACTAGCGATTTTGCAGGAGATGGAACTGTCGTAATAGACTCACATTTTCAGGAGTCAGCAGCTTTTGCATCTCTTCAACTTGATTTAAAAGGGAAATTTCTCGGGAAAACTCCTCTTCTAAAATACTAATGTAACGCTCCTGAGCCTCCGGTGTTTTTTGGGCCTGCAACATGGTGAGAGCCATCTTAATGTTCGACATCGGACGACGCAGCTCCTGATTAAGATTGGTCATCAAACCATCTTTAGCATCCAAAAACTCTTGCAATCGCCCCAATTCCTCAGACAAAGACGAGAGCCGATTGACCATCACCTCTTGTTTCTTGAATCTGGCATCGATCGCCCGCAACAACTCATCAGCATCAAAGGGTTTCACCAAATAATCATCAGCCCCCATCTCAAAGCCTTGACGCATATCAGAACGGTCCGTTTTTGCCGTCAGAAAGATAAACGGAATCAGAGCCGTATTCACATCCTCCTGCAAGGTTTGTAGCACCTGATACCCGTCCATTTCCGGCATCATCACATCACAGACAATCAGATCCGGGGACTCCTGACGCGCACAAGCCACTCCCGAAGCCCCATCATCGGCCCCAATCACTTCAAATCCTTCTAGGCGCAGAATTTTTATAATGTTTTTCTGCAAAATTCCTTCATCTTCGACGACCAGTATTTTTTTCATGATTTTTTAGTCAAGTATGATCGTTGTACGTTGATTAGAACTTGGCCGTAATTTGGGACTCCTTACCGGTCGAACCTGTTAACACCCAAACCAGCAACGCCCAAACCATCAAAACCTGAACCAGCAAAGCTCAAAATTGTCAAGCTCGATTCTACACCGTCTTGGTTCCTCTCACCGAGAACTTACTGACGATGTTAACGAACTTCACAAATAACGCAAAATTACTTACAAGGGAAGTCGTACCGAAATCTGCGTGCCCTCTCCCACGTGACTCTGAACCTCTAATGTCCCTCGATGTAACTCAACGCAGCGCTGGACGATCGCGAGTCCTAACCCAGTTCCGGGAATAGTACCCACATTTTTAGCACGGTGGAACGATTCAAACAAACGGGGTAAGTCTTCAGGAGGAATGCCAATTCCTTGATCTTTGACCGAATAAACGATGTGATGATCGCATTTTAGTAACTCAACATGAACAGGTTTATCGAGAGGAGAGTACTTTAAGGCATTTGAGACTAAGTTCGTGAAGATTTGCCGCAGTAACTTTTCATCAGCCTTTAAAATCAGCGGCGTTTCTGGGATATCCCAAGATAAGGCGCGATCGCGGCCGATACTGGTGTCGAGTTGCCGTAACAGTTTGTTACAAAACTCGCAAATATCCAAAGGCTCAGGATTGAAGTTCAGAGTTCCCGACTCACTTTTAGCCAGAGTTAGCACATCATCGAGCAGTTCCGTCATATGGCTGACAGCGGACTGGATATCATGGAGTTGTTCAAGTTGTTCGGACCGCGTCCAATCATAGCGTTGCAGCAGTTGACCGCAGGACTTAATCACCGCCAGAGGCGTGCGAAACTCATGGGAGGTCATGGAGACAAAACGAGACTTGAGATCAATTAATTCTCGTTCCTTTTGTAGCGCTTTGATGACTTCCGCCTCAGCTCGTTTACGCTCGGTGATATCTTGAATCACCGACACGACGTAGGGGGCCACCTCCGGGATATCCTTGGCCCCTTCAGCCGAAGGATCTCGGACCACTGAACTGGTGACACTGACCCAAATCTCCGTACCGTTGGCATGGAGAAAGCGTTTTTCTAGGGTAATCGTCGGATAGCGTCCCTCGAGTAAGTCCTCACGACCCTGTTTAGACATGGCCCGATCCTCAGGATGGGTCATCTCTAAACAGGTTCGCTGCGATAATTGCTCGGGATTGTAGCCCAAAATATCACAGAGTTTTTGGTTGACAAACTCCCATCGACCATCGAGATTGACCTGAGCGACTCCCACCGCCATTTGTTCAAACAGAGAGCGGAAGCGTAATTCACTGCGTTGTAGGGCGATGGTTCGTTGGGCGACTTTGGTTTCTAATTCCTGGTTGAGTTGACGCAGGGCGATTTCGGCTTGTTTGCGATCGCTGACATCTTGGACAATACCCACAATCTTCTCAGGATTCCCGTTTCCATCGCGACTGAGGACAATTTCGCGACTGTGAATCCAATGCCACTGATTATCCATCCCTCGCAGGCGATATTCACTTTCGAGGAGTTCACCGGCCTTGAGTTGTTCGAGGCGATCGCCCGGGGTTCCGACTTGCGGCACATCCTCAGGATGAATCCCCTCACAGAGACTGGGATGGCCTAACTCTGCGATCGTCGTCGGAGTATGGCCAAGTAGGGTTTCCACCTGACGGTTAATATAAATAATTTCCCAACTGCGGGCCTGATAGACATAGAGAATATCCGGCGACGCATCAGCAATTTGCTGAAATAAACGTTGTTGTTCAAGCAGGGCAATCTCAAACTGCTGCCGTTGCGTGATGTCAATGCCAATACCGATGGCCGCCCGTCCACTATCATATTTTTGCGCCACCACCAGATATTGAAGACTTAAATCCTCAATCTCGATAGTAATAATTTGTCCCGCCGTCATGACCTCCTCTCTCATAAACTCCCGCATAAATTCAGCGAACTGGTGAGGCTGATAGGTGGGAAAGTTGAGATCTTGTCCCAGGAAGTCTTCCGGGCTGAGACGATAGAGGTTGGCAAAGTTCGAGTTAACCCCTTGATAGCGTTCATCCTCCCCAATCCAGCAGACAATACCGGGAATGGCGTTGAGAATGGCTCGCAGGCGATCGCTCGTTTGTTGCAACCCCTCCTGAGCCTCCTGGCGCGTGCGGATACTGGCCCGCAGCATCTCATTGATGTGACGCAGTTGACTGGTGCGGGCCTCAACTCGTTCTTCTAACTCACGGGTATTATCTTGCAGGATCGCCTCAGCTCGTTTGCGGGCCGTGATGTCTCGGGCCACCCAAAGGGCTGACATCGTGATTTCTCGGGCAAACATCGGTCGGGGTAGGGGAGAAATCCGCGCCTCAAACCACTTCCCGTTGAGGCTAGATGACTCCGGCTGACTCGGCGGCGAGAGTTGGTATTCATAGCGAATCGTAGAACCCTGACGCCAAGCTCGTTCAATTTGCCCGAAAAACGCCTCATCATAGGGCGGTTCGAAAAAGGCGGCGATGGTTTCGTTGACATCAGGATTCATGCGGCTGTAATCCTGGCTCGGTAAGCCGACGTGTAGATTCTCGTCATCGTGAATACTGATTTCGAGGACGATATCGGGCATCGTCGACAGCAACATTTGCAGTTTGCTGTAACTGCTGATCAGTTTCTGCTGAAGCAGTTGCTGTTCTTCGACGGTGAGGGGATCTCGATAGTGAATCTGGGCCGGATATCCCTGACAGATGATCTCAGTGCTGGCTAGGCTGCCGAGGAGATGCCGCTGCTCGTCGAGAATCGGCAAAGAGTCACTTGGCCGCTGTTGCAGTTGCCCGAGGAGATATTGCCAGTTGGGAGGACAGTTCTGTTGTAGGTAGGGTTCCTCTCGGTTGCGATCGATGATGGCCGCGAGGGGCTGGCTGCGATCGCACTCGGGATCTCTCAGCAGCCTCAGAGCATCCTGTTGCGAAAAGCTCCCCAGGAAGCGATCGCCCTCCAAGACAAACAGATTCGCTAGATTTTGGTCGATGAGCGTGCTAACGGCCTCGCCGAGCGAAACCTCCGCACTGAGGATCGGGGGTTCTCGGTCGCCGATTTCCTCGAATTGTCCATCAAAAATTGCCATGAAACGGGGAGACATAAGACATTGGACGGGGCTTAAGTAATTATACGTAGATCGCTTATGGTGATTTTACACAGTTGAAGATCTGTGTATTTTACAGTTTTCATTCACTCGAATTAACACTATTATCGTAAATGTAACTAAAGGGATTTATTTGGATTCTTTACAAAGAATTTAACATAAATTTGTCCAAACAACATAAAAGTATGTGTTTTGTAACACCATGCCTTTGTTCGAGCGATAAACGATGACAACCGGTTTCCCAAACTCAGTCCAAACGTTCGTCAGCCCATAGAGTTAGCCTGATGAGCTGACCCGTAAGCCTGCACCCACGCTGATTTGTCGCTGAGTTTTCGAGATGAGGAATGCCCCTTGTCATCCCCTGAGCAGACCAATCCAGTCTTCGGATTCAGTTCATTTACATCAAAGCACCAGGTAAAATCATGAAAAACTATCAGGTACGTTCAACTCAATCGGCGGCAAGCAAACTGTTGCACTACGTCAAACAACGGGCTACCGGTCGTCTCATCATTGTTCGTAAATCCAGACAGTATCATTTCGACCTATTTCAAGGACAAATCGCCACAGCCGTTTTATCCGTTCATCGTAACCGCCGTTGGCAACGGGCGATCGCCGCACAAGTTCCCGAACTCATCTCTCGCCTGCAACCGAAAAGCGCCCAGCACAATTGGGAACGTAGCCACCTGCATCATGCCGTTAACGAAGGCTGGCTCACCTGTAAACAAGCCCGAGAGATCCTAACCGATTGCACCAGAGAAGTCCTCTTCTCCCTCGTCAACCTCTCCAACGCCTCCGTATACTGGCAACCGAGCAACAGCAAGTTAGTTCCCCGCTGGACGTTAAGCAGCAGAACCATCCAACATTTATATGAAGATGGTCAAGAACTCTCACAACAGTGGAGAGAGTTAGGACTCAATCCCCGATGGGTTCACCAAGCCTTTACACTCGATCCCAGTCTAGATCTCAGTTCTGCCATCTTCTCGAATCTGACCGCCGCCTTAGATGGAAAGCATACGTTCTGGGATCTCGCATCAGATTTATCCGTCTCCCGGGCCACCGTCAGCCGCATCCTCAGTCATTTCTTAGAACAGGGCATTATCCAGCGCATTCCCCTAGGAGATCTCGACAACGCAGACACCTCTGAAGCCCAGGCTGACTCGGAAGCCGAATCTGAGGCTGAAGCGCAACTCGAACTCGAACTCAAACTCGACAACCACATCAGCTACATCCCCGGCATGGTTCCCGCATGAACCAGCTTACAACTCCCCATCTCCCCCCCCCCAAGGGCGTACCCATAACAGGTATGCCCTTTTGTTTGCAAGCGCCCCAACTGTTTCCTCTTGCCTCTTGCCTCTTGCCTCTTGCCGGAAAAGGGCGACCATAAAGGTACGCCCCTACGTCTTTTCTGTTCCCAGTTCCGGTGTTCCCTGTTCCCTTCTTTCGTACTCCAGATTGCAATTGCGCCCCCTACATCTAGCTAGGCTGGAGAGAGTCCCCCAATCCGTTGTGATTTAGGGCTGTCATTCTCTGCCAAACACGTTACAATTGTTTACATAATCGAGAAATTTACTCATTTCTCTCCCTGGACTGTCCCCAAATCCTCCCCACGACTGAACCAACTACGAGTTTGTCGTAACCCAATCTCAAGCACCTGCGTTATGAAGACTGCTCAGACCTCTACCGACTTAGTCCGTACCTACCTCCGCGAAATTGGTCGGGTTCCCCTACTCACCCATGAAGAGGAGATCCTATACGGTAAACGAGTTCAGAAACTGGTCGCACTCGAAACGATTCAGGCAGAACTTGCAGAACAACTCGATCGCCAACCCACCCGCAAAGAATGGGCCGAAGCCGCCCGACTCAGCCAGCGACAACTCCAAAACGAGATTGACAGTGGCGAGTCTGCCAAACGCAAGATGGTAGAAGCCAACCTGCGTCTTGTGGTGTCCGTCGCCAAGAAGTACATCAAACGGAATGTGGACCTATTGGATCTCATCCAAGAAGGGACCATCGGGATGCAGCGCGGCGTCGAGAAATTCGATCCCACCAAAGGCTATCGCTTTTCCACCTATGCCTATTGGTGGATTCGTCAGGCCATTACCCGCGCCATCGCTGAAAAAGGCCGCACCATCCGCCTCCCGATTCATATCACCGAAAAACTTAACAAAATCAAGAAAGTTCAGCGTCAACTGACTCAAGAACTAGGGCGGGCCGCGACGGTGAGCGAAATTGCCGAGGCCATGAATCTCACCTCAAAACAAGTGCGAGATTATCTCGAACGTTCCCGTCAGCCATTATCTCTCGACTTACGAGTGGGAGAAAATCAGGATACGGAGTTGGCGGACTTACTCGAAGATGATGGCCCCTCGCCTGAAGATTTTGCGGTTCAGTCGTCTCTACGCAGCGATCTCGAAGCCCTTATGGCCGATTTAACAGCCCAACAGCGAGAAGTGCTGGCCCTACGCTTTGGCCTACGGGATGGGAAGGCGATGACGTTGGCCAAGATCGGCGATCGCCTCAAAATCTCTCGTGAACGTGTCCGCCAAATTGAACGGGAATCCCTGACGAAGTTACGCAAACGTAAGGCAGATATGGGTGAATATCTAGCGAGTTAGTTGGTGTTGTGGCCTTGGCAAGTAGGGGCGAAAAATATCTACGCCCCTACTGAATGTTCTGTATTATGATTCACTATCAACGGTGAGTTGTTGCCGCTGATTGGGAAATGTTACCCGGAAACTTGTCCAGCCTTTGCGGCTGTCAACACTGATGGTTCCATTGAGTTGTACAACTAGCTTTTCAATTAAGGCTAAGCCTAACCCTGTTCCCCCTTGTTTCCAGGGATCGGCGTTGGGAATGCGATAGAACTTATCGAAAATTTTAGGAAGTTCCTCAGGGGCGATGGTGGCTTGGTTGCGAATACAAAACTCGATCGCATCAACGGCTGATGAAGCGTTTTCAGAGTCTTCGTCTTCATTAAGAGTCATCTTCGTTTGACGCACTTGCAGATGAATATCGCCCCGAGTGGCGGTGTATTTGCAGGCATTATTTAAGAGTTCAACGAGAATCCGTTCGAGGTTGAGGCGATCGCAGACAAAGGGCGGTAAGTGCTGAGGACAGTCTACATGAAGTCCCTGCTGGCGATCGCTCACCCGAGTATAAAACGGACGTATCAAAGTGGGAATCCACTCATTGAGGTTAATCAATGACATGGAAATCAGATAAGCATTATTTTCAAGTCGTTGTAAATCCAGAAGATCCTCAACCAACTCTTCCTCGCGAGTACATTCAGTATTCAAGATACCTAAATAACGTTGAATTCGACTAATTTGCGCCACATCCACCCGTTGAGGTTCTGCTTTTTCGCCCTCTTTGGGGACAAATAATTTCAACATTTCAATGGCGAGTTTCATATTCGCAATCGGCGTTCGTAACTCATGAGAAACGGCACTGAGAAAGTCATCTTTGAGACGATTTAGTTTTTCGAGTTCCGCCACCTGAGTTTGTGCCGCTTGATAGAGTCGGGCTTGACGGATGGCGATCGCACATTGATTTGCCACCTGTTGCACTAGGCGAATTTGTAACTCAGTAAAGATATAATCGGCATGATGAACCAACCATAAATCTCCTAAAACCCCTTGATTATCAAATAGGGGACTGGCTAACATTGCCACTCGTCCTCGGACTGGATTGGGAATCAAAGAACAGAACTGAAAATAGCGTCCATCCATCAATTGCGTATAAAGTTCCGGAAAATTTCCCATCTGCGAAACTCGTCCTTGAGAGGCGGGAATAAAGTTGGTATATTCATAACAAATCGTCGAAGTGCCTTGATCCAAATCATACAGCGCCGCATTACAAGAACCCACCCCTAAAACAACCGCCACTTCCCGCACCGCCGTCTGTACAATTTGGCTTTCATCGAGGCTATCTCGAACCTTATCCGTAATTCGTTTGAGCATCGCATCAAACTCGATCGCCTGTTCTAACTGTTGCGTGCGTTCGAGAATTTGTTTTTCTAAAAATTCGCCCTGTTGTTGAACTTGCTCAAATAAATCCGACTGTTGAATTGCGATCGCCACCTGAGTTGCCAATTGTTGCAACAGTTCAACTTCTAGGGGTTGCCAATGTCGTTCCTGCCGACATTGATGAGCCACTAACAAACCCCAAAGACTCCCTTGCTCGCGGCCCTCCGACGATTGCAATAAAATAGGAACAATTAAGCTCGATTTTATTTGAAACGGATTTAACAGCGCTTGTAACGTCGAATCACTCTCTTGGGAAATATCATTAATAATATGACTGCGGCCATTCAGATAGCATTGCAATTCAGGTGACTCATTGGGATTGAGCGGAATTTCATGATTGAGCATCGGTTTCCAGAGATGATCGACGGATTCCACCACCACAATGCCCTTACAGTTGGCTGCCTCAGCCGGGTTCACATCAAAGCGGTAAATCAGAACCCGATCGCTGTCGAGAAAATGGCGCACCTCCGACACCGTTGTCTGTAAAATCTCGTTCAGATGTAGAGATTGGCGAATCCGTTGGGCGATCGCACTGACTAACCGTTCTCGTTCCGCCTGTTGCCGTAACGCCAACTCCGTCTCATGGCGTTTCGTAATATCTCTGATGATGCCTTCGATGGCGATCGCCTCCCCCGTAGCATCATAAACCAACGTATCCTGTTGTTCCGTCCAAACCAGATGACCATCCCGGTGAAACCAGCGCAAACTTAACGGCGTTTCCGCCATCACATTTCCCGCCAGTAACTGGCGTAACTGCGGCAAATCATCCGGGTGAATTTGACGTAACAGTAAATCCTTATTCTCATAATAGGCTTGAGGCGAATAGCCCATCAGCCGTTCAATACTCGGACTAAGATACTCAAACCCTTCTGGTGTAAGGCGGTAGGAGTAGAGCGTATCCGAGGCATTATCCACCAACTGGCGAAACTGAGAAAACTCATGATCACTCGTTCCCGTCTCCTGTAACTGAACGAAACCGTAGCGACTTTTAGCCAGAACCAGGAGGCTAACGCGAATCCGAACCGGGGGAGACGCCTCCAAGAGATGCTGAGTGTTAACCATCTCCTCAATCGTCTCTCCAGCCAGGAGTGTAGCCCAATGGCGTCGCCAAACCTCCAGAGTCCATTCAGGAATCAAGCTGGCGATGGGTTGGTGTAACAGATCCATAACCTGAGCGCCGAGAGTCTGGTAAACTCCCGGCTGTATCGACACAATTTGCCCTTTCGGGTTCAGCCAGAGAAAAGTCGGAGTTACAGGATTCACGATCGTTGGCCACTCACTAATGGTTTGAAGACGAGGCCGGCTAATGCCCGATCACCCTCGTCCGACTCAATTTTAACCATGCCGATTCGAGAGCTGGAAAACCCGACCCACTCTAGCCCAGCAGAGTTCCCTCCAACACGGTCACCGCCTGTCCTCCTAAGACCACCCGTTCGGCTTCCCGTCGCACCCGGACGATTCCACCTCGGGGAGAGGCTTGATAGGCCAACAACTGCATTTTCTTCAGTTTGCGCCCCCAGTAGGGACCGAGACAACAGTGGGCTGAACCGGTGACGGGATCTTCGTTAATCCCCATGCGGGGCGCAAAAAAGCGCGAGATAAAGTCATAGTCTCCCTGACGAGCGCGATCGAGCATCAATCCCTGGCTGCGACTGGTGACAATCACGCCCTGACAGGGAAGTTGGCTCAGTTGTCCAAAATCGGGGTCGAGATTCTGGACTTCGGCCGCCGTCGCCACTTCGACGAGCAGATACTGCAAGACACTTTCGCCGACAAACAAAGGAATCACATCGAGGGCGGCTTCGAGTTTGGGCAGAATGGGGTCGTTAGGCGGTCGTTGTACGACGGGACTGGCCGGGAAGTCTAATTCAATCCAAGACTGTTGGCGATGGGCGCTCAGGTCGCCGCTACGGGTGTAAAACTGGATGTCTTGGCCCGAGGGAACGCGGCCATTTTCCCAGAGGGCGTGGGCGGCAGCCAGGGTGGCGTGGCCACAGAGATCCACTTCGGTGGTGGGGGTGAACCAACGTAGCCGGAAGCCTCGGCCCTCTCGGTGCAGAAAGGCCGTCTCTGATAGGTTCATTTCGGCGGCCACGGATTGCATCCAGGTCTCCTCGACGGCGCGATCGAGAAGACAAACGGCCGCTGGGTTCCCTTGGTAGGGGCGATCGCTAAAGGCATCAATTTGTAAGAGTTTCATGATTTCTGGCTCTATCCTCTCGTGACCGACCATCGTGACATCTCAGCCCAGTCTCTGAGTTGAGATGATCCCAACTGTATCAAACTCCCTCGAAACTCCCTCGAAACTCCCTTGATACGTATTCAGGGCGATCGCGCCCCCAATCGCCCAGAGGAAGCCATCAGGAGTCTCAGCCCTCGACAGGATGTTCACGATGTTTTGGGTCCCCATGGCCAAATAGACCCAAAACGTTTTAAACTGAAGGATGCTTTTGTTGTCTCGTGGAGAAAACTGTTGTCACCCGTGCGGAAAACTGTTCTAGCTGGTAACTGGAAAATGTACAAAACCCAGGCCGAAGCCCTGGAGTTTTTGAAAGGGTTTGTCTCTCACCTCGAAGACACGCCCGATGAACGAGATGTCATCCTCTGTGTGCCTTATACGGCCTTGGGAAGCCTCTCGAAGAACTTGCATGGGGGACGGGTGCGTCTCGGCGCGCAAAATGTCCATTGGGAAGACTGCGGTGCGTTCACCGGCGAAATTTCGCCCCCAATGTTAACGGAGTTGGGAGTCGATTATGTCGTCGTTGGCCATAGTGAACGCCGGGAGTATTTCGGCGAAACCGATGAAACCGTCAACCGACGACTCAAAGCCGCTCAAGCCGCTGGAATGACGCCGATTCTCTGTGTTGGCGAAACCAAGGCCCAACGAGATGCTGGGGAAACAGAAGCGCATATCTTTTCTCAGTTGGAGAATGGGTTAGTCGATGTTGACCAGAATAAGCTGATTATTGCCTATGAACCGATTTGGGCGATCGGCACGGGGGACACCTGTGAGGCGGCTGAGGCTAATCGCGTCATTGGTTTAATTCGCTCGAAACTCACCAATGCTGATGTTCCCATTCAATATGGTGGTTCCGTGAAACCCGCGAATGTGGATGAGATTATGGCTCAGCCTGAAATTGATGGGGCCTTGGTTGGAGGCGCAAGTTTGGAAGCCGAAAGCTTCGCCCGCATTGTCAACTACAAGACTTAAGGGATGAGTCGAGCGATCGCTCAAACGACCGACAATTTCTGTTAAGTTTGTAACCGTTTTTTGCGAGTTTTGTAACGTTTTTTAAAAAGCGGCGCATCGAATCCCTCAGTTCGCCGCTTTTTTGTGGCTGGCAACGGCCCCATTTTTAACAAAACTTGAAGAACTCTCACAATTTTGGGGATTTCGCTTAATCTGGGAGTAATTAAGACCGCTTGTCCGATTTACTGGAGTCCCATGGAAAACTTTGAAAACTATCGCCTGCGATGTACCCTCAGCTTCGGGGACATTTACGGTCAAATCATTATTTGGCTGATTGTCATCTTCCTCAGTCTGGCATCAGCTTTAGCCCTATGGAGTACGGAACGTCAAGTGTATGCCTTATTAACAGTCGGGTTGATCGTCGTTCTCTCGCTTCCGTTCCTTCTGTTCGCCTTTGTCACCACCCTACTCAATCATATTGAAGTCAACGCCGTGGACCCGGCAGCGGAAACCTCAAAGTTTTCCGGAAAACGCCCCCCCAGTGAGAAACCCGCCCAAGCAACGGGCTAAATCGTTGTGCTTTCTTGACATACAGCCTCCGCTGACAACGGATCATGGCAAGATAAGGACGGGGAGCGATCGCCTCCCCTTCTCTGTCATTTACCACAATTCTCGATTCCTCAAAGAAGGCGACCACAAGGGTACACCCCCACGTCTTTCTGTTCCCTGTTCCCTGTTCCCTGTTCCCTGTTCCCTGTTCCCTGTTCCCTTCTTTTGCCTCTTGCCTCTTGC
>SIHH01000408.1 GCA_004299065.1 Phormidium sp. SL48-SHIP
TCCAGTTCGGCGAGTTGTAAATCTTCTACGGCTTGACGAGCTTGCTTTAAATTGTCCTGACTGGGATTGTCCCCGCGCAAGAGTAAATCAATGAATTGCCGATAAACGGGTTCAACCCGATCGCGGAAATCAAATTGAACACTAGAGTCCAAACTCGCTAAATCTCCCCGTAAACCATTGAGAATGGTGTAAGCCTTCTCATAGGCGAGAATAGCTCCCGCATCCGCCTCTTGCACCGCAGTTTGCTCATGACGCGCTTGCAAAATTCGCCCCAGTTGCCATTGCCATTGATAGGCTAAATCGGGTTGCTCTCCGGAAAGAGCGATCGCCTCCTCAGTCAACTCTCGCGCTCGTTCCCAATCCCCACTGGCTTCATAAAACGTCCCCAAACGACCGATCGCCACCGCTGTCAGTCTCGGCTCCCCAAACCCCTCAGCCTGCTGAACACTGGTTTCTAACAACTCTCGTAACATAGCTCGATCGAGGCCGATCCTGGGTTGCTCATCTTGGGCGCCAATGCGATCGCACCCCAGCAGACTACAAGCTAACTGAATCCGTCCCTGAATCGCCAGTTTACCCACGGGCAATGCCGAGAGGCGATCGCGCACCTCGGGAAACAACGCCACCGCCTCAGCTTCCCGCTGTGACTTCACCCACATCCGAATCAAACTCAGTTGCGCCTGAACCGTTACCGAAGGGTCATCACCACGGCGAGCGGCTTGCTCATAGTACCCCAGGGCAAGATCCGCTAACGGTTCAGCATCTGAGGGGCGATTATAGTTACGGGCCTGTTGAGATAACCCCTGATACGTATGTCCCAAATTCAATAAAGACAGGGCGATATCTCCAGGAGACTCAAGCCGCTGCGCCACCGCCAATCCCTGATGTAAGGTGTCTTTGGAGAAGTCCAACTGCCCCAACAGCCGTAACTGATTCCCCAAACTCCGCAACGCCATCGCCTTCAACCGAGAATCCGGCTGTAGTTCGATCGCCGCCAACAACTCCTCCCGCTGACGAGTTCTCACATCCGGGTCATCCGCCGCCAAACCATCACAACTCAACCCACCCCCCGTCAGCCGTTCCAACAATTGATCGCACGATCGCCGATACAACCCCAACGCCTCCAACGCCCGAGCCTGATTCAGTTGACTGCCCCAACGGCCCTCAACATCCCCCAACCGCTCATAGCGCCGTTCCGCCTCCTGCCAACTCTCAAACGCGGCTTCTGCTTGTCCTACAGCCAATTGCAACTGACCCCGAGTGGTCAAGGCGGCAGCAAACAGCCGTTGCCGGTCATCCCGCGCCGTAGCACTCGGAACCCCAATCAAGTCTAAACTCTCCTTAATCACCGCCTCTGCCTCCCTCCACTGACCCTGCTGCTGTTGCGCCAGAGACAGGTAATTGAGGGCGATCGCCTGATTCAACGGTTCCCCCCGTTCCCCATAGGCCTGAGCCGCCCCCTGCAACTGCTGAACCGCCGAGGCCATCTCCCCCGCCTCATACGCCGCTCGTCCCTGACGTAGCAAAACATCTGGCTCTGACGACTGAGCCAACATCGAGGCATCGGACGGAGGAGCCGTGACCCCCGCATCGGGCCAAAGGGCCGGAACCGCAACACTGATCAGACATCCGAGCAGCAAGCCGAAGCAAAAGCGTAACGCACTAGAAAAACGCATCATAGGGGGTTAAACCTGATTGAGAAATACAAACCGTTGTCTTGTAACGTATCGTTGCCCGTATCCAGTTCAATGAGGGGAATCCCCCAGTCAACAGCAGCCGTGAGGCGATCGCCCAACTGTAAGCGTAACCCCAATCCAGCCGAGGCTAAGGTACTGGTGTCAGGATTGGCGCGATCGCCCAAATTCCAGACCGTCCCCACCTCCACAAAAGGAGCCAGCCAGACCGTCCCCTGGCGGCGAGCAAACTGGAATAAGGGCAATTGCACCTCCGCCGAGCCAAACAAACCCGAGTCCGCCAGCAGCACATCCTGACGATAGCCTCGCATCCGCCGCCGTCCTCCCAAACTGAACTGCTCAATGGGAACCAGGGAGGTTGACGCCAACTGGGCATCTCCCCGCACCAGTAAGCGAGTCCCCGCCTCCCCAGGAGTCCCCATCCCCGAGAGCCGCCGCACCCACTGAGCCTGACCTCGCCAAGCAAAGAACTCACTATCGGGTTCACTCTCATTCACCGTGGCCTCAAACCAGTTCACCCCCAGACTAAACTCCGAGCGTAGGGCCAACACCTCGCGGCTGTCTCGTTGCGTCCAATCTTGGAACAGGCGCAACACAGAAATATTGGTTTCCCCCTGGTCATCGGCCCCTGGAGAGAGGGGAAAATTACGGTCAAGAATCGAGGTTTGAGTATCCCGTCGCGAGGCGCTCAACCCCACCGCAAA
>SIHH01000409.1 GCA_004299065.1 Phormidium sp. SL48-SHIP
TTCAACCAACTAAACAGCCGCTCCACCGTCACCGTCACGCCCTCCACCCACTCAGGCATCGGAAGAACCGCCTCCAACTCCTCAAACACCTCGATTTCCTGCTTTGGACGATACACAAACACCGTTTTTTCTGCCGGGTCAATTAGCCAGCCCATGGTAGTGCCGTGTTTCAGGCAATGGAGAAGATTTTTGGTGACGCGAGTGTGACTCTGCTCCGGTGAGAGGATTTCGATCGCCCAATCCGGCGCAAGGGGAATCAGGTTGGCAATTTCACCATCTTCATCGATGGGAATGCGCTCCCAGGTCAGCACTACCACATCCGGCACAATGGCGCGATCGCCAAACACACAGCGCAACTCCGGAAATGCACAACCCAATTGCCCCGGTTTGATCGCCAAATTTAGCGTGGTCACGAGGGCGCTTTGCAGTTGACTATGTTTTCCCTGGGGCATGGGTTTTTGAACAATTCGCCCGTCAATCCATTCGCTGGCGGGTTTGGTTTCCGGTAGGGCGAGAAAGTCAGCGAGGGTCAGTTTTTTTGTCGCAGGCATAGGTTGAGATGAGCCGCAATAATAACGATTCTAGCAAGGTCGCCGGGTGTGTTGGGCTGTCGAAGACCGGGTTCAATCAATTTTGGGTTTAACATCAGGATTGTTTATTGTATCTATAGTATTTATTTTGATATTTAAATCATTGACAGTTTTTACAAAAGTTCATACATGGCTAATTATTAGTAATTATTTTCATTTAAGAACGAGGTTGACAGAGGTCCAGCCATTTGTTAAAAATTAGGTATATCAGCTATTGTGTTCTTCTTGTATCTAATTTTGGGAAAACGGCGATCGCCCCGAGGGGATGTTCTCTCACCGCTGCTGAGGGAATGGGCGGCGAGGATTAGCTCAAACGCTTGCCAATAAAGGTATTGCACGAGGTCTATGGCCAGAACGCCGACCATCTCTCCCCTCAAAACTGTGCCGGGGTCGGCTCAAGGATTCCCGGCGGGACGCTGCCAAAGTTAACCCGCAAATCAACTTCTTTTTTATGACGGAATGTAACGTAGGTTGACATATTTTATTTTTTGTGGTAATAAGCGCCGATTAGGGGGTGAACGCACCGGCTTCCCGAATCGGTGCGTTCCGCTATCGCAACCTCTTCAGCCTAATCGGTCTGCCAACGGTCCAAATACTGCCAGGCGGAATAGGCTAACGTAATCACTCCCGTCATAATCGCCTCCTCATCAATATCAAACTGAGGATGATGCAGAGCATAATTGCGTTGATTGGCATGACCCACCCCGAGACGAAACATCGTTCCTGGGGCATGATCTAAATAGACCGAAAAATCTTCCGCCCCCAAGGAAGGTTCCATCAACACTTGCATCCCCGTCTCCCCCCAGGCCTGACGCACTGTCGATTCGACAATCTGAGTCAACGCCGTGTCATTAAACACAGAAGGAACCAAACGGCGATAGTTCATTTCATACTTCGCCCCGTAGGTTTTGCAAACTCCGGCGACGATGTTCTCAATCCAGTCCGGGAGTTCGCGGTGGGTGTCCGGGTGCAGCGATCGCACCGTTCCCAGAAGCTGTACCGAGTCGGCGATCGCATTGGGGGCTCGTCCTCCCTGAATCTTACCAATGGTCAACACCACCGGACGCAAGGGATTATGGGTGCGGGAAATGGCCTGCTGCAACGTGGTAATCACCTGGGCCGCAATCCAAATGGCATCCACCGCCTCATAGGGACGCGCCCCATGGCCCGACTCTCCCGTAATAATCAATTCCAAGTCATCCGCCGCCGCTGTCAAAGCCCCATAACGCACCCCCACAATACCGCTAGGAATGCTAGGAAACACATGAACCCCAAAAATGGCATCCACCTCCGCCATCGCCCCATCTGCGACCATCCAATGGGCGCCCTGGGCGATTTCTTCGGCGGGTTGGAATAGGAATCGCACGGCTCCCGGCAACTCATCCATAAACCGAGAGAGGACCATGGCGGTTCCTAATCCCAGAGTGGTATGGACATCATGGCCGCAGGCGTGCATCACCCCCGGATTGCGGGAGGCGAAGGGTAAGCCGGTGCGTTCTTCGATGGGGAGGGCATCCATATCGGTGCGAATGGCAACCCGAGGCTGTTGGCGGTCTCCGAGTTCCCCAATGACGCCGGTTTGGCCCACCCCCTCCCGGACTTGTACGCCACAGGAGGAGAGAACGCCAGCCACATAGGCGGCGGTTTGGTACTCATGGCCACTGAGTTCAGGATGGCTGTGGATATGACGACGGATTTCAATCAGCCGAGGGGCAATTTCTTTAGCAAGGCTTTGGATGCGATCGAGCATCGTGAGGTTGGTCACTCCGAAAGGTCTTCTCTCTCTAGTGTCG
>SIHH01000074.1 GCA_004299065.1 Phormidium sp. SL48-SHIP
ATTTTCCTGGTCATTCAAAGTCATTCAAATCAAATTTATATCTAAAAAATAGGCAGAGTTTGGGTGTTCAGAATCTAGGCGTACGTCCCCCTTCTATTGCCAATTTCTGGCAATATAGACCCCATAACCAATGTAAGACTTATAGGTCTCGTAGAGGTCAATTTCTCGTTGTTCAGCCGCGACGATCGCGCGTGCTTCGTCGCTATTCTCATGTCGAGTCAGGAACTCCTCAAATCGAGCCTGCATGGGTCGGTAATACTCATTCAACCAACACTGTTCTGGTAACACGAAGTACCCGACTGGCGAAAATCCCTGTTTTTCTAAACTCTTGATCTTCGCCGAAGCGACATCGATTTCGGGATACTCACTATCCCAGTGCTTCTGGAGTTCTCTGGGTCGCGAATCGGTCAACCATGTGATCTCGGAAGCCACGAACAGACCCCCCGGCTTCAGAAAACGTCGCCACTCGGCTATCCCCTTTTCAAATCCAATGTTGTAAATTGCCCCTTCGGACCAGATGACATCAAGTTCCTCGTCCGCAAAAGGTAGGTCCTCCATGGATCGAGCAAGGGGCGATATCTTATGGGCGACCCCTGCCCTGTTAGCCCTTTGTGCGAGTACATCCAGAAAATCTTGAAGGAAATCTACCGCCGTCACCTGGGCATTTAAGAGTTGAGCTAGAACGATGGTGGATGCCCCGGTACCACAGCCAATATCCGCAATTTTCAGTGGGGCCGCTCGGTCAATCCGGGCTAGATTGAGAGCTAGTTCTGTTTCCGCATTGCCACCTGGTCCTTGGCGATCGCCGCCTTTGTGTAAATCGATTAACAGTTGATAATTAGCCATGACGTTAGTCCTTATTATTTTGAAAGGTGAATGATAGGTTAAACATGAATTAGCCAAGTAACCGTCTTAGATTTGACCAAGATTTAATTGACTATAAAATCCCAATTCCCTCATTTTAAAATCATTTAAAACCATGATGCTCAGCATTTTGATATCAGATTTAGTATGATTCATCTTATGAAGGATTCGGGCAGATTTACGTTTTACAAGTTTAGTAATGTATCGTCCCTAACGTAATGGCTACGCCCGATCATAGCGGTCTAACACCGTCAACTGCTGATACTTTTAGGTAAGGTTATAGTGAATTCTATAGTCATCGAAGATTCTCTTAAGACACTCTGAATTGAGAAAGAATCCCCCACCTGTTGCATCCGGCCGTCTTTTCCCTCGTTTTTTATCCTATTTAAACCAATTTCTGCTATCTCACAACTTATATTGCCGAATTGCACGATTCATAACATTAATTTGTTCAGCATGGAACGAGGGTGGCATCATACTGTGAATTGTATAATCTAATCCATCATGCATCACATCAGTAGGCAAAGCCGAATGATCGAGTCCCAAAGTATGTCCAATTTCATGAGCGATCGTATTAGCAATTAAGTTGGATAGCTGCCTAACATCCAGACCGATTCGATCAGATGCTTCATAGACTCGATCAAGGTGAATAATTGCACGATTTGTAACCATTCCCAGTTTGAAACTAGCAGCACCGAGATAGTTTATAGATTGTACGGATTCATGTCCAGTACATACATAAATATGAGTAAATGTATTTCCCCACTTTTGGTTCTCTGGTTGCTCAGAGGTTAAAAATAACTTAACACCTCTAAAGGCCCCGAACACTTTGGAAAAAGCATCGACTATCACTTCAGCCATGATACCTCGATGATGCAAAGGAAAACTAATGCCACTTAGATCGACCCAAACACAATGGCGGTTGTTATTATTCTCATGCTCGGATTGACTTAATGCTCCTCCGCAGGTTGGGCAAAACTCCCAACCCAGTCGGATGTTCGCTCGGCATTTCCCGCACCTAAGTTTTGGAGGTCTGCTTAGATCTAGACGTTCCCAAATTCGACTTTTTAGTTTTCGATTGGGTCGGGTCAAGTCTAGGCGATCATATAGAGACATTGACTCACAAAAGGACTAGATATAATCAATGTATAGAATCAAAAAAGGGGACAACAACGTCTAAGTCTCGCTTTTTCAAGACTTAGACGTTGTTGCCGGGGTTAACTAGGAGTACGCTTTCACTAAATCTCCTAATCCCTCTATCTTAAAACCATTCCCCATCGCTGCCATTTTCCACTCACTACCATGTCGGTAGATTTCAGCCATCACCATTCCGGTTGCACCCTGGTATTCAGAGCCAGATAGGTTGTAACGAGCAATTTCTTGGTTATTTGAAGCATTCACCAGGCGTACAAAGGCATTTTGAACTTGTCCGAAGTCTTGTTTGCGCTTCATACATTCGTAAATGTTGACAGTAAAAACAAGCCGAGCAATATTGCCCGGAACTCGCTCTAAATCTACCACAATTTGCTCATCATCTCCGTCCCCCTCACCCGTTAAATTATCCCCCATATGGATAATACTCTTCGAAGCATGGGACAAATTTCCAAAATAGACAACGCTACCTAACTCAGATACTTTACCCGCAGCATCCAAGCATATCACCGAAGCATCGAGATCATAATCTTCGGTATTAGAAAAAACACCAAACAAACCACCTCCCGCTTTTTCTGCGACGTCCCAACCGAGTCCGCAAATTACCTTTTTTAATCCAGGTGCTTCTTTGGTTAAAGAAATTCGCTGCCCTTTTTTTAAGTTGATTCCCATATTAGTTAGACCCTACATGGTCAATTGAACGATGTCACTTGGTGTGGGGGTATGGAGGGTATTGTCGAAGACTCTAAGACTTTAAACGACTCATTTAAACGACTCATTAGATCTGGGATACCCTCCACGGTAACTCACTTTAATTGCTGTATCGATCCAGCAGAGCTTTTAGTCCACCTTGATAACCCGAACCCACAGCATTCAGTCGCCAATCACCATCTTTGCGATACATTTCTGCCATGATTAAGGCCGTTTCCGTTGAGTAATCTTCAGTCAAGTCATATCGAATGGCTTCTTGTTTCGTTTGCTCATCTACAAGACGAACGAACGCATTTTCAACCTGACCAAAATTCTGTCCTCGCTCCTCGGCTTCATGAATGGTCACGGCTACAACAATTTTTTTGATTTCGGGAGGGACTTTCTTGAAATTGACTTTGATGACCTCATCATCCCCCTCTCCTGCTCCAGTCAAATTGTCTCCTGTATGAAGAACTGATGTGTCTGGATCGGGACTGCCCGTGTTATTATAAAAAATGAAGTGATTATCGGAAATGATTTTTTCATTCGAGCCAAGCAAAAAAACAGAGGCATCTAAATCAAAATCATAGCCTGTATCCGTTGCTTTAATGTCCCAGCCTAGTCCAATAAATGCCTGAGAAAGTCCTGGAGCTACTTTTTCCAGAGAGACTCGTTGTCCTTTTTTTAATGAAACTGCCATAATTAATCGTTTCTCCTGAAGATTTCTCTATGGGTGTATTCCGAAACTTGACCGCCTACCTGTTATGCCACTCTTTTGCCACGATCTCGATCATTCATGGGTCACTCATCCTTAAGAAATGATTAAGGATTAGATTGAATGAATATTGGGGGAAGGTCGTGGACCAATCTCTACTTCTGAGATCAAAAGCGGCCTAGTTTGTACAGTATTCGGTTGATTGATTAACTGTTGTCATCTTAGGCAAAAAACTCTTGGACTGAGAAGGCTAGTTAACAAAACATAATATATAGAGACCGAGAAACTCAGGAACTGTAGTCACGAAGGCTTGATTGGGGAAATCGCGATAAATACCACGTAAACATACTGATTCCTAGGCTTTTCTCTGTATTTTTACAGAATATTTCCCTGACCCTAACGTAATGGCTACGCCCGATTATAGCGGTCTAACACCGTCAATTGATGATACAACAATGCCATTTGCGGTAAACTTGCCCCAGCGGCGGTTCCGCGACGGAGGGGAGTCCCCACAATCGCCTCAATCTCCAATGGTCGTTTGCCCTCAAAGTCCAATTTCATACTGGTTAAATAAGGAGGCATCTTTTCGGTGGTGTTTAACATCTCCTCGACAAACGCTTCGGGAATTTCTCGCCCACAAGCCTTCGCCCCCGCCACAACTTCAGCCATTAAAGAGTTCACCGCTTGACGACTGTTGTCATCAGCAATCAGGCGATCGGTTTTGGCATCTAATACCACGGATAAGCCGTTAAAGGGAATGTTCCAAACCAGTTTTTTCCAACGGGCCAGCAATAAATCCTCGTGAAATTGCATGGGAATCTCGGCCCGCTCAAAATCCTGGGCGATCGCCCGCATCCGGTCCGTCACCCCTTGCGGCCTATAATCCGGGTGATAGTCTCCGAGGGCGATCGCCCCATAATCCAAATGACGAATCTGGCCGGGGCCAACCTTATTAGAACAGATAAAACACAATCCCCCGAGAACGCGATCGCCCCCCACCCACTCCGCCACCTCATCTTCAACCCCCAACCCATTCTGCAACACCAACACCACCCCATCGGGTTTCAACAGAGGCGGTAACAACTTCCCCAACACCTGATTCTGAGTCGTTTTCAGAGCTAAAATGACCACATCACAAGCGGGCATATCGGCCACATCCCGATACGCCTGAACCTCTCCTAACTGAAAATTCCCCCCAGGAGATTCCACCGTTAACCCCCGCTGACGAATCACCTCATAATCGCTGCGGGTGAGGAAATGCACCTCCACCCCCGCTTGTTGTAGTTTCGCACCATAATAGCCGCCAATCGCGCCAGTTCCGACAATGGCGTAGCGACGGGGAGTTGAAGCCGATTGAGGAAACGATGCCATAACTTAGTCCGATTGCAGTCTATTGAAAGCCTTGTTGCCAAACTCCAATATAAACGTGGGTGTCGCTTTCCCAAAAGATGACTCCCTCCATCGCCGCCAGTTGGAAGCGGTACTCTGAGATCTCCCCTTCCCAGACGCGGTGAAATCCCAACTCGATCGCCTCATTGAGTTGACAGCCCAACATACTATCCAAGGTGGACAACACCAGAGGCAATTCTAAGCTGTGGTGAAATGAGGCTTCAGTCTGCCGTAAGACATTGGATTTATCATCAAACAAAAATCCCAGACTGACCTGATTGGGAATTAGATAATACACCAGGGCTGTACTGTTGCCCCAATACCCCCGTTGTACAGCCGCCGGAGATCCAATCATCCGTTCAACCTGGGGTTTAGACGTTCCCGGCTGAAACCCCGGTAACCCGAAGCCACTCGGTTCTTCCTCACAATGCAGTTGTTGAGGCACAACCTGGGGAATCCGCTCCCCTGGCGACTCGGTGGTTCTCACGGCCCCCAATTGACTCGACTCTCGGGCCATCCAGGATGGAGCCATCAGTAGCCCCATGACGATCGCCCAACCCATCACACCCCGATAATACCGATCGTTTACCCGCATACTCTCTGGAGTTTGGTTAAATTAAGAGACTCTCAAACCCATCCTGTTGTCCGGTTCTGGACACAGTGATTTTCCTTATTTTAAGGCCGTTAATCCCTATTTTTCAGCGTGAGGTGACAGCATGGGGCGACCCAACAACGGTCACAAATTCAGCGAGTCAATTCAGCTAAACATTCACCCCAGCATCACCTTTTGACCTCCAAAATACTTGACGAAAATCACATTTTATGCTAAAAGAAGTGAGCAATGTTGACCATTTCGATACCGTCTGACCCGATAATTGTCGCCACGTGTCTTCCCCAACCCTCAACTATCTGATTATCGATGACCTTGAACAGCCCCCAGCGCAACGGGTGGGAACCTTAGTGCGCCTATCTGGGCGACGGGATAGTCCCAAAACCCGTCAAGGGGCGATCGAACTCGTGCGAAAATTGTGGGAAGAGGATTTACTTCCCGCCGATCGCTTTGCCAACGGAATTCATCAAGACTCAATTATGGCCGTCTCCGAACCCACCGATACTCAAACCCTCCTTCCCGTCGAACGAGGCGCCCAGGAACTCTGTCAACTCCTGAGCCTACAAGTCACCCACCAACAAACCTGTCAGGAAGCACGTCCCCTGGTTAGCCTCGTGCAAGCCGTACTCGACAACGAGCGATCGCTCAGCCCCGAAGAACTCGAACTGGCCAGCGATCGCAAAACCGGCAAACTTCTGCAAAAAGTCGCCAGTAGCCACGCCGAACTGAGCCGCTTCCGCGACTCCATGAGCGGCGACGCGCGACTGATCCTAGAAATTATCCGCGCCGAAACGCCGGGAGATGTCGCCATCGAATCCCCCGAAAGCGTCACCAACGGCGCCAGCAAAACCAGCAAGGCTTAACCCCCCCCTAAACCGAGAGTTTGGGGCTACGAGTATGCCACAGCGTCGCCTGTTCATAAGCATTCGCAATCTCTAGGAGTCGTTCCTCCTGAAGCACATTGCCAATCATCTGCATCCCAATCGGCAACCCTTGACCATCAAAACCACAGGGAAGACTCAACGCCGGTAATCCCGCCAAATTCACCGGAATCGTCATCAAATCCGACAGATACATACTCAAGGGATCATCCGTCTTCTCCCCCGCCTTAAAGGCCGTCGTTGGCGAGGTGGGGGTAATTAACACATCCGCCTGAGCAAACGCCTTCTGGAAATCTTGACAAATCAACGTCCGTACCTTCTGAGCCTTGAGATAATAGGCATCATAATAGCCCGCTGAGAGAGCATACGTCCCAATCACAATGCGGCGTTTGACTTCCGGGCCAAACCCTTGAGCGCGAGTTTTCTCGTACATCTCCAGCAGATTATCGGCATCTTCGACTCGTAAGCCGTACTTCACCCCGTCATAGCGGGCTAAGTTGGCCGAGGCCTCCGAGGGAGCAATAATGTAATAAGTGGGTAGGCCATAACTAAAGGTGGGGCAGGAAATTACAGAAATCTCCGTTCCCAACTCTTGCAACACCTCGATCGCCGCTTTAACGGCTGTTTCCACCTCAGGATCGAGGCCCTTACCAAAGGTTTCTTGAATAATCCCCACCCGTAACCGTCCTTTCGGCTTGAGGTTGGGTTTCACGGCCCGGGAGTAATGGGGAATATCCACCTTGAGACTGGTGGAGTCACGGGGATCATAGCCGGCGATCGCCTCCAACAGCGTCGCCGCATCCTCGACGGTGCGCCCAAACGGACCAATTTGATCCAACGACGAGGCGTAGGCCACTAAACCATAGCGCGAGACCAAACCATAAGTGGGTTTCATCCCCACCACCCCGCAGAACGAGGCCGGTTGACGAATGGAGCCGCCCGTATCCGAGCCTAACGCGACCACCGCTTCATCGGCCGCCACAGCCGCCGCTGAACCGCCAGACGAGCCACCGGGAACCCGAGAGATATCCCAGGGATTCGCCGTCACCTGATAGGCTGAGTTCTCCGTCGAACTCCCCATAGCGAACTCATCTAAATTGGTTTTACCCAACAAAACCGCCCCCGCTGCTTCTAGCTTCTCAATGACTGTGGCATTGTAGGGGGGAACGTAGTTTTCTAAAATCCGAGAACCGCAGGTGGTGGGAACCCCACGCATACAGAGATTATCCTTAATCGCGATGGGAATCCCCTCAAGCAGTCCAATGGACTCCCCCGCCGCGATTTTGGCATCCACTCGCCGCGCCTGGGCGATCGCCGCTTCAGCCGTCACGTGGAGAAAGCTGTGAAGTTGCGGTTCCAACGCATCAATGCGATCAAGGGTTTCCTGGGTCATTTCAACCGCAGATCGCTCTTTATTAATCAATTCTCGGTGCAACTCACGAATGGATGCCATGCACGAACCTCTACCTTAGCGTGGACTTAAAAAACAAAAGTGATACCACTGTACTGTAACTCAGAGGATGTCCCCTAGCCACATCGCGGTTAATCTTCATCGAGGGGCAAGCCCATGCGAACTTTCCCCTTACCGAAATAGCGACCGAACTGAAGTTCATAGACTTCATCTTCATCCTGGGTCTCGACCTCGATATCCGAACGAGGATAACTGACACAGAGGAGAGCATAGCCTTTTTTCTGGAGGGCCGGCGACAGGCCCATGGCCTCAGGTTGGTACAATTCCCCCGAGATTACCCGCACGGCGCACGTCGTACAAGCGCCGTTACGACAGGAGAACGGTAAATCGACCCCCTGGTTTTCCGCCGATTGCAGAATATAGCGATCTTCAGGAACCGTGACGGTGTAGTCTTTACCGTTTTGGCGATCGTGAATGCGAATTTGATGGGTACGAGTCATAGATTCGGCTGGGTTAGTTGGCTGGGTTAGTTAGCTAGGTTAGTTAGCTAGGTTAGTTAGCTAGGTTAGTTAGCTCGGACAAGAGATTGGATCATCTCGGCGTGACGCGATCGCATCTCACCAGACCATCTGTTGTCCAATCTGAGCTTAGGGCAAAGTGGTGGGACACTACAACTGCATCGCTAGGCGCTCATTCTACCCCATCGAGGCTTAGACCCCGCTGGCCGGGGAGGTTAGGCGGCGATCGCCCAAACCTCGCCCAAATTTTTCGCCAAAACTCGCCAAAGGGCTTGGCGATCGCCAAAATCTCTGTTAAGATAGGAAAGCTTTGACTGAAAAACTCAATACAGTCTCTGAGGAGAGGTGGCCGAGCGGTTTAAGGCGCAGCACTGGAAATGCTGTTTAGGGGCAACTCTAACGAGGGTTCGAATCCCTCCCTCTCCGTTCTCAAAGAAAAGACGCACCAAATGGTGCGTCTTTTCTGTGTTTCTGGCTGTTCTACAAAAGCTTTAACCCTTACGGGCCAGCATCATCCGCTCTAAACTCAAGGCCACCACGCCAGCCGTAACCACTAACATTCCAAAAATTTGGTTACCTGTTAATTGCTCACCAATTAAGAAGAAACCCAACAACGCCGTCATCACCGGACCCGTTGCCCCAACAATCGACGCCAGAGAAGCCCCGGCATAGCGGATGGCAAAGTTGTTGAGAACATAGCTAATTAGGGTCAGCAGGCCCAGCCAGAACCCGCCCCCAAGCAGGCCACCAATGTTCTGAGTCGGCAAGCTCATCGTCGCATCCAAACGCTCAACCACCACCAAGCCGACAAAGGAAAAGACAAAAACACAGACAAAATTGGCAAAGCTAAAGGAAATCGGGTGTAGTTGTTTCGAGGCAATCTGAGTCAGCAACACATATCCCGCAAAGGCCACCCCTGATCCTAACGCCGTCAAACTCCCCAAAACTAACCCCCCACCGGCTAATCCTCCTGAGAAAATCGTAAAAATTCCGGGAACAGCCGATAAGCTACCGATGAGAATAACAGCCATAATAACGGCTCGGGTTATGGTGGGTCGGGCACCAAAAAGGAACCAAGCCCCCAACACAGTGACAATGGGGAAAATGAAGAATAGAGTAATCGCTACCGCTGTGGGAATGTTACCGATCGCAATATAAATCAAAACCTGTGAGGCAAACAGAGCCACACCACTCCAAACCACCTGATATTGCAGACGGCGGTTTTCAGGCCGTTGAAAGTCCTTCAGTTCTTGCCACCATTGCGGATATAGCTGCATCGCCACCAAGGGCATCAACACAACCACCACCACCATCCGCATAAACAGAATCAGCATGGAGTTGCCCAAACTCGGGGAAATAATCCCTCCCCAAGTCACCCCTCCCCCGATTAGTTCCAGAATAGTCTGTTCACTGAGAATCACCCGGATGCTGACATTAAACAGAGACAACACCGCCGAGTACAGCAGAGCCAGAATCAGTCCCGTTTGGACTTGAGAGGCCGGTTTAGGCGCGGGCGGCGGCGGTGCATCATTGGGGATTGGCTGATTCTCATCGACCTCTGACTCTAGGGCCTCGGGGGTGGGAACCGGAGGTGTCGGAACCAGGTTGTTGTCTTCCGTCGAGGGGGGTGGAGAATCGCTCGCAGGAGCCGAGGATTCAATGCTAGGCGCTTCTGCGGCCCCATTTCGGTAGGCCTGAGGAGGCCGGCTCGGTCCGGTGGGTTGGCTGGCCTCGTCTCGTAATTCCTGGCCTAAACGACTGACGAGGGTATCGAGGAGCGCTTCCCCTTGTTGTTGTAGATTGTCGAGTTGATGCAGAGATTGCCAGAGATCGCTGCGGTAGTTGCCCAGTTCCTGGCTCAGTCCTCGATAGGTTTGGTGGAAACGGCTATCGACGGAATCTCGCAGGCGATCGCCCTCACTTAAGGACCCTAAGGGACGATTGGGCGGGAGTTGGCGGGCCGCCAGTTCCTCGACGCGAGCTGAGAGCCGTTCTTCGAGACTGGCCGCCACCAGTTGCGCCAGTTGTTGCACCCACACCTGACGCTCATCGTCTGATTCACTCAGCGCGGGGGGACGTTGGCCGGGAGAGAGTTGTTGATAGCGATCTTGCAGTTGGCTGATGTCATCGAGCAGTCGCGTTTTCTCCGCTTGCAGACGGCTGACATCTCGCGTCAGTTGCACGATGAGATCCTGTTGCAGATGTTTGAGATCCTGAGTCAGCTCAGTTAATACGGTTTCGACCGAGCGATCGCCGAGACCGTCGGGGTTGGTCAATCGCGTTTCCCTTTGCTCCATAAGTCCTGAGTCCTTCCTCTCTCCTATCAATTCACTGGCGATCGCCAAAAGAACGGTGTGATGGCTCCATTGCCCTCCGCTCGCTCGATCGGCTTGCCCAACATCTTAAACGGTCTTTTGCCTCGATTGAAAGGGTATTTTCACTTCTTCTGACGTGAATCCCGCCCCTGGCCTCTTTTTCTGAACCCTAGATACAAAAAAGGCGCGGCTATTGAGTGAAGCCACGCCCAAACGGTTGAGTTTCGGTTGAATTTAAAGGATGTTTACTAAAACAGGTTTTGATTAAGGGACGGTTAAGACCCTGGTTCTAGTTTAGTCTAAATTTTTGTAAAAAACCATCCTTTAAATATCGAATTATGTTATAGGTCTCATGACGTTTCCCTATAGTCATGCCAGTCTCAATCCTCAGATTGGCTTAAATCCTCAATATCTCTGAAAATTGTCTGGAAAGTCGGAAAGTTGCTCAAGATGCCGGATAATCATCTGAGGTAAGCCGCGATGTAGAGTAATCCGACCCCGAACATAGGCATAGCCTCGACCACGGCCAGCATAACGATTCAAGACTAAGCGCACCAACGCCTCCCCATCGGGGTTCGAAGCGGTAGGAATCCAAAACTTGAGAGGACATAGACGAGATCCCGTAAAAATAATCGCACCCCCTTCAACCTGCTTACGGATTCCACCTTGGAGATCACAAAACACCGTCACATCTCGGCCATCCTCGATCGCCTGCAACACCTGAGAATAGTCTAACTGCACCGAAATCGCGCCCGAGGCGGCTCCCCAGCGGCGAAAATCCTCAATAATCGCCGCCCGATAAGCCCACCAGGCCGAGAGACTACAATAGTTCCGAGAAGCCCCATGAGCGTTCACCTGAGGATTCCAGATTTTGCGCTGATGGGCCTGGGCTTCAAATTCAGCCAGCGTAAACGCCGTATCATACAAACGCGATCGCCCATACTTCGTAAAATAGGGACTCCAGCCCTGTTTGATCGTAAACAAGTTGTAATGGCTATCCCCCCGATGAACATAGCAAACTAGGCGGCTACAATTGCCACGATGCCACCGTAAACAGTCCTCTGGGGAATCATCTGTGTCAAACTCCAAATCCACCTGACAGAGATCGCCATTGGCTTGACTAAAATACTGATGGGCCATGTTATCGGCCGCAATCCCCGCCTCCGTCACCGGTTTGGCCGTCTCCGGCGCAGGATGGAGACTGCTTTCTTCGGTGTCCACGCAAATTAAACGAACAAACTCCTCCTGTTCGTCAATTTTGACCTTCAGCGTGTCGCCATCAATCACCTCAGTCACCTGGATATCTCGCAGCTTCGTTCCCACGTCGCTCTCGGTTCCCTCGCTAGTCGCTCAAGCGTACAAACTTTTTCTTGCCAACCTGTAAGACCTTACCGGCCAAATCCACCGCTGACTCAAAACTGGCATTAACCTCCGTGATGCGATCGCCATCTAAACGCACCGCACCCCCCTGAATTTGGCGGCGGCCCTCACCACTACTCTGACAGAGTCCACTGGCCCCTAGGATGTAAAACAGTTTGGCCGGAAACTCCACCCCTGACAAGGAAAACTCCGGCACCGCGTCAGCACCTGTTGACATATCGCCCCCGACGAGGGACATCGCGGCCTGTTGCGCCTCTTGCGCCGCCGCCTGACCATGATATTGAGCCACAATATCTAAGGCCAAAGATTTTTGGCGTTCCCGAGGATTCTCGGGAAGTTGCTCCAACGGCTGCTTCGTCAGGAGTTCAAAATACTGGTTAATCTGAGAATCCGCCGTTTTTTCCAACTTGGAATACATCGACAGCGCATCCTCTTGCAACCCCACGTAGTTATTGAGAGACTTGGACATTTTCTGCACCCCATCAGTGCCGATCAAAATCGGCAGCAGTAGGCCAAACTGCGGCGTTTTGCCAAAATGTCGTTGTAAATCGCGACCGACAGCTAAATTAAACTTCTGATCCGTCCCTCCGAGTTCAACATCCGCATCAATCGCCACCGAATCATAGCCTTGCATCAAAGGATAGAGAAATTCATGCAAATAAATCGGATTTCCGGCATCATAGCGCAAGGAAAAGCCCTCTTTGGCTAACATCTGCCCAACAGTCATCGTGGCTAATAACTCCAGGATTTTCGATAAATCCAAATCACCCAGCCATTGCGAGTTATAGTGAATTTCTAAGCGGCCGGGGGTATCAAAATCTAAAATCGGTCGCAGTTGTTGCAAATAGGTTTCGGCGTTTTCCTTCACCTGTTGGGCCGTCAGTTGGCGGCGCACCTCAGATTTGCCCGTGGGATCACCAATGCGAGCGGTAAAATCGCCAATAATCAGAACCGCCGTATGGCCAGCATCCTGAAACGCCCGCATTTTCCGGAAAGGGATACTATGTCCTAAGTGTAAGTCCGAGCCAGTGGGGTCAATGCCGAGCTTGACTCGCAAAGGGCGATCGCAACGAGTGAGCAAAACCTCCAGGTTTTCCCGTTCATCCGTGGAGTCAGGACGATTGGGAAAAATCTCCTCCGTTCCTCGATGTAGCCAAGATAAATCAGGGGTCATAGCAAATGGGCAAGGAAAAATCGCGCCTTAGTAGTGATGAGGTGGCTATAATAGCAGACCAGATGGGCCAACTTGAAATTCCCATCTAGGGAACCCCGACCCCTCATTGTTGCCCAGAGTCGAATCCTCTGTGTTTTAATCCAGTTCCCATACGGTAGAGTCCCATAGTGTAGAGTATGTCCAGTCCCCCCTCTTTTGGGTTATCGCCCTAGAGTTAAATCCATCGCGATCGCGCGATCGCCACTCGACCGGTTCCCATGCAACCGAACTAGACCGTTCTCAAAACAAACGTTGGTAAGGAAGGCGCTTTGTGTCAGGTAACACCATTCGGCAAAATCGAAACCAGAAAACCCAAGTCCCCATGCAACTGTTTCGCTTCGTGCAAGCCGTTGGCAAGGTCACCGCTAGCACCCTTCTCGGAACCACACTTCTCGGGAGTTCGGTGGTCGCCGGGGGATTAGTAGGACTGGCTATTAGTTTCCGCAACCTCCCCGATGTGCGGGTGTTGCGTAGCTATATGCCGACGGAAACTAGCCATATTTACGATATCAATGGCGAGCTACTCCTCAGTATCCATGATGAGGCCAACCGGGAAGTCATCCCCTTCGAGGACATCTCCAACAACCTCAAACTGGCGGTCTTGGCCATTGAAGATAGCCATTTCCTCGTCCACCAGGGGATTAACCCTGGTGCGGTGATTCGGGCCGCTTTGGCCAACTTAGAGTCAGGCGAAACCGTCGAAGGTGCATCCACTCTGACAATGCAGTTGGTGAAAAACCTGTTTCTGACCCCGGAACGGGAATTTAGCCGCAAAGTCGCCGAAGCGGTTTTAGCCATCCGCCTCGAACAGATTTTAGATAAAAACGAACTGCTCGAACTGTATCTCAACCAGGTCTACTGGGGTCACAACCTCTATGGAGCAGAAACCGCCGCTCAGAGTTATTTCAACAAATCAGCGCGTGATTTGACCCTAGCCGAAGCCGCGATGATGGCCGGCTTAATTCAATCCCCCGAAAGCTATAGTCCCTTTACCGACTATCAACTGGCCAAACGGCAACAGGCGATCGTCCTCAACCGGATGCTGGACTTAAAATGGATCACCCCTGAAGAAGCCCAGGAGGCCCGAGAACAACCGATTCGCCTCGGCAATATTTCCTCGTTCCCCTCCAGTATCTCTCCCTATGTGACCGGGGCCGTCGTCGAGGAACTGACTCAACGGTTTGGACGCGAAACTCTCAGTAAAGGCGGAATGCGTGTGCAAACCACCGTTGACCTCAGCACTCAACGGATGGCCGAGCAAACCGTCAAAGATTGGCATACTCGCCTGTTCAATCAAGGACTCTACCGAGATTTTGAACAGGGACAGTTGGCACTAGCCGCCGTTGACCCACGCACGAACTTTGTCAAGGCGATCGTGGGGGGATATGACTATACTCAGAGTCAGTTTAACCGGGCAACCCAGGCCCAACGACAACCGGGTTCAGCCTTTAAACCCTTGGTTTACTACACAGCCTTTGCCACCGGCAATTATGGACCCGAGAGCATCGTCAGTGATACTCAGGTCAGTTATCCCGACGGTGACGGACTATACACCCCCCGTAACTATGGGGGCGGGTTTTCCGGCGCGGTCAGCATTCGCAAAGCCATTGAAGTGTCTCTGAACATTCCCGCCGTGACCCTTGGCCAGGAAATTGGCTTAAATCGCGTGATTGAAGTGTCGCGGCTGTTGGGAATTGAAAGTCCAATTGACCCGGTGATTTCTCTTCCTCTGGGATCTGTTGACTTAACGCCGCTGGAAATGGCGGGGGCCTTTGCCAGCTTTGCTAGCAACGGTTGGCGCTCCGATACCACCCTAATTGCTCAAGTCACCGACAGTAAGGGGAATGTCATGTTAGACAACACCCCCAGACCTCGCTTAGTCTTAGATCCTTGGGCAACGGCCGCCCTGACGGATACCCTGCAAGGGGTCATCAATCAAGGGACAGCAACATCGGCGAAACTGGGTCGCCCAGCCGCCGGAAAGACCGGAACCACCTCGTCGCAGCGGGATATTTGGTTTGTCGGCTATGTGCCGCAACTCTCTGTCGCCGTTTGGGCGGGTCATGACAACAATATGCCACTCTCCTATGGGGCAACCGGAGGCGGATTTGTGGCGCCCGTCTGGCGCGATTTCATGCAGAAGTACCTGGCCAATGAGCCGGTTGAGAACTTCCGTTCCCCGGCTGAGTTTGACCGTCCCTAGGGCTGTTGTTGCAGTTCGGCTTTCATGCGTTCGAGAGTCTCGTGCATCCGGTCGAACATCTGTTGGGGGGTGATGCCAAACTGATTGAGTTGGGTGTTGAGTTGTTGGACCGTCATTTGGGCCATGAAGTCCTCAGATAGCTCAAACCGCTTCATGAACACGCGGTAGCGTTCCATCATCTCTTCCATCCGCTCGATGTATTGTTTTTTACCCTCGCGGTCAAATTTGCCATACTTGCTGCCAATTTCTACCAGAGACTGGTAGTCTTCAAAGAGTTGTTTGGCTTCTTGTTGAACAATCTCAGAATCAAAAAAACCCATGTTTAATGCCCTTGATATAACTCACG
>SIHH01000410.1 GCA_004299065.1 Phormidium sp. SL48-SHIP
ATTAGGGGCGTATAAAGAATGACACGCCCCTAGTGAATGTCGCCAGGCGGGTTAGAGATCCTTTTCCCCTAACTCACGAATCATGTGATCAAACGGCTCATCAATGAAGCTCGTTTCAATACCAGCTTCAGCCACTTTGGCCTTAACAATCTCTTTCAAGATGCCAATACCGATGACCGTGGGGCCAATCGCCACATTGAGAGAATTATAGGTCTCTCTCAACCCCGTCAAGACGCGCTCATCGAGAACATCCGTATCTCCAGCCACCCAAGAATAGGTGGCATAGCGCAGATAATAATCCATATCCCGCAAACAAGCCGCATAGCGACGAGTTGTGTAGGCACTCCCACCGGGGCGAATCAGTTCAGGCTGGTCATTAAACAGAGTTGAACCCGCCTCTTTAACCACCGCCGCCGCTTGACCGTTAATCAGGGCTGCGGCTTGAACCCGAGCCGTACCCGTTTCAAAATAGGACTTTAGGCGATCGATGGCCACACCATCAAGATAGCGGCCCGTCGAATCGTAGTTTTTAATCAGCGTTGTAATTGCGTCTTGCATGAAATGCCTCTTCGTTATAAATACTGACCGATGGACTATAGCTTACCTCACCCTCCCAACATCAACGTCAAGGGGCAGGTCACGGGGAGCCACTAGACCCGGCCCCCCATAGTATTATTCCGTCCTGACTGCACAATGTTTAGAAAACTCAACAATCTTTCATAAATCCTTGGCCCCCATCCCAGAAACCGGGCCATATCTGGGATATTTCTGAGATTTTTGCGAAAAAATGTATAAACGATTACAAATCATCGCCACAGCAATCCCTAGGATGAATCAGGTATTCGTCAGCACCTAGCCCCACCCCTGCGTGCGTCTTCCACGTACCGTCCGGAAAAGCAACTACTGGCAAACTCCAACGATTTTCGCGATTATAGGGAGAAGTAACCCATGCCTGAAACGCCACAAGACGTCCTGAACATGATTCAGGGTGAGAACATCGAACTGATTGACCTGAAGTTTGTTGATCTGTTCGGAATCTGGCAGCACTGCACGTTCCACCGCAGCCTCGTTGAAGAAGAATCCTTCGATGAAGGGATTGCCTTCGATGGCTCAAGTATTCGGGGCTGGAAAGCGATCAACGCCTCCGATATGTCTATGGTTCCCGACCCTAGCACCGCTTGGTTGGATCCCTTCATGGACACCCCCACCCTGAGCATGGTCTGTTCCATTAAGGAACCCCGTACCAACGAGTGGTATGAGCGTGATCCGCGTTCCCTAGCGGATCGCGCCTTGCAGTATCTGCAATCGACCGGAATCGGCGACACCGTCTTCTGCGGACCCGAGCCAGAATTCTTTATCTTCGACGATGTTCGCTACGACCAAAACGAACATGAAGGCTACTACCACGTCGATTCGAGTGAGGGGATGTGGAACTCTGGACGCCATGAAGAAGGGGGCAACCTCGGCTTTAAAACGGGCTACAAGCGCGGTTACTTCCCCGTCGGACCGTCGGATACCCTACAAGACATTCGTACGGAAATGCTCCTAACGATGGGGCGTTGTGGAGTTCCCATTGAGAAACATCACCATGAAGTGGGAACCGCCGGTCAATGTGAACTGGGGATTCGTTTCTCGGATCTGATCAATGCCGCTGACAACGTCATGACCTACAAATACGTGGTCAAAAACGTGGCTCGCAAATACGGCAAATCCGCCACCTTCATGCCCAAACCGGTCTTCAACGACAACGGGAGCGGGATGCACACTCATATGTCCATCTGGAAAGACGGACAACCCCTCTTCTTCGGCGATAAGTATGCTGATCTGAGTGACTTAGCCTTATACTTCATCGGCGGTCTGCTGAAACACGCTCCGGCGGTCTTAGCTTTCACGAACCCCTCCCTGAACTCCTACAAACGTCTGGTTCCTGGGTTTGAAGCACCGGTCAACTTGGCCTACTCTCAAGGAAACCGCTCTGCCTCGATTCGGATTCCTTTAACCGGTCCGAATCCCAAAGCCAAACGGATTGAGTTCCGTTGCCCCGATGCGAGTTCTAACCCCTATCTCGGCTTTGCAGCCATGCTGATGGCAGGTCTCGATGGGATTCAGAACAAAATTGAGCCTGGTGAAGCCCTAGATGTGGATATCTACGAACTCAGCCCTGAAGAACTGAGCAAGATTCCTTCTACGCCGGGTTCTCTCGAAGGTGCATTGAGTGCCTTGGCTCATGACAGTGAGTTCTTGACGAAAGGTGGGGTATTTACCGAAGACTTTATCGATAACTACATCACCTACAAGCTCGATAACGAAGTCAACCCCATCCGCCTTCGTCCCCATCCCTTCGAGTATATGCTCTACTACGATGCCTAAGCTCG
>SIHH01000075.1 GCA_004299065.1 Phormidium sp. SL48-SHIP
ACCGGATACCTAAAAATCCCTGTCACCTCAATAGCACACATTAAAAATTATCCTTAAAAATTATCCTTCTGATAGCCCTCTAACAACTCCAGCAAATCCCGTTGACCCTGAACCGGCAACAAATCCCGCAGAGGGAGTTCCCGTCGTCCAGCACCGACCGGAATCGACATCTCCTGTAACACAGACTCCAACGCCGCCTCCGTCAACGTATCAGCCTCTAACAGCGGATAAAACCGTTCCGCCAAAGGAACATGCAGATGAGCATCCCCGAGATAGAGATGCCATTTAGCAATATCCAGATAAATTTTGTCAGCAATCTCAGCCGCCAGGGTTTCAATATCGCGAGTGCTAGCCGTCATACAGTTTTTCCATCACCTAACATCATCTCGATGATAAGACATTACCCCGACTCCAGAGCCGCCACCTCCTCACCTTTCACCAAAATCACAGGAATCGGGCTCATTTCCAACACCATTTGACTCACCGACCCCCTCAGAAGATTATCCCAACCTCGACATTGAGGTTGACCAATCACAATATCCGACACCGACTGCGATCGCGCCACCTCAACAATCGTTTCGGGAACCACCCCCGGACGAATCCAAACCTGATGACGAATATCCGCCAGTAACCGCCCAATCATCAGCTTGAGAGCAACCAGCTGTTCCGCATCCGGGCGATCGCTCACAGACAACACCAAGACCTCCCCATCACTGCGACGCGCTAAATCCGCCGCTTTCAGCAACACCCGCTCAGCCATCGGCGAAGTATCCACCGCCGCCAACAGTGATACCTGTCCCAGCGCCCCCACCTGGGTCGGATCAACAATCCCCTTCTTCAACAACAGCGGCGCCAACTGTTGCGTACCCCAAGCCCCCAACGGCGCCGTCACCAGAATCGATAACACCGCCAACGCCAGAATTTCCTCACCGCCCGCCACCCCCGCCGCCAAAGGAACCGCCCCAATCGCCGCCTGTACCGTCGCCTTCGCCATATTACCCGGAAGCAAAAACAGCCGCTCCTTCCAAGTCCAATCACTCCCCAGCGTCGAGAGATACCAACCCAGCGATCGCCCTAAGCCAATCCCCAACAGCAACAACAGCAAACCCGGACGCCAAATATCCCCCAGAACCTGTAACGGTAACGTCGCCCCCAACAGCACAAACAAAACAATTTCAGCGACCATCCACAAGCCATCAAACCCCTCTCGCAACCGTCGCCCTAGAGGAGCATCCAACTGCACCACAACAAAGCCCAACGACATCACCGCCAAATAGCCCGAATAAATCGGCAAGACCCCCTCAAAAACAATTAAAAACAGCGCGATCACTGCCCCAACAAGCACATCCTGCACCGACTTTTGAGTCCAATGCTGTTTGACCAATAACGACACCAAAATATGAGCAGCCAGATAGCCCACAACGAGACCAAGACCGATTCTCAACATCAGTTCTAAAGGCAACACCTGTAGGGGCGAGAGAGTAGTGTTCCCCAAACTGATACCTGGGCTATCTTGGCGCAGAATCCCCAGCAGCAAGCTAAAAACCAAAAGTAACAACACATCCGAAAGAGCGCTTCCCGTAAGAATCGCATCCGGAATCCCCTTGTCCACCCCCCAGCCAAGACTTTTGAGACGTAACATCCCCGGAACAATCACCGCCGGAGACTCAGCCGCCAGAATACAACCTAGGAGTAGAGCCGTCGCTGGGTCAAACTTAAACAAGACAATGGCGATCGCCCCAACCACCAACATCTCCGAAAGAGCCGGGAGAAATCCCAGACGCAGCGCGACCGAACCTTGACGGGCCAACTTCTGGCGATCAAGACCCAACCCAGCCTTCATCAAAATAATCATCACCGCCAGCGTCCGCAGCCCCTCAGCCGAGTCCAGCACCTCAGCACTGAGAACATTCCCCACCTCAGGGCCAATCAAAATACCAATCACCAACATCCCCAGCAGGGGAGGCGCACCGAGACGACGGGCAATTTGTCCCCCGAAGAAGCCCATAAACAGAATCCAGAGAGTGCTAGGGAGCATAGACCAGACCGTTGTGGCGATCGCCAGCAATTAGAAGACAGACTTTAAGAATACACCCAGACAACCCACCGATTCTAAGCATCAAAGCCGCCATCAACTCGAGTCCGACAACAGTTCATAACGGTTCATAATGGCGACAACCCGCACAGGGACCATGGGGATTAATCGCACAACGCATCAATTCCGACCGGGCGTTATAACGACACGAGAGATCCCCAATCAACCAACGGCCCTCCACACAAGTCATTTCCTCAGGACGTTGAGCCATCTGCACATACAAGGCGATCTGATGTAATCGATAGCGACCCGATTTGAGTTGGTAGCGATGTCGTCGTTCTAAAACTTTATAGGTCTGTTGCTCCAGGTCAAGGTAATGACCCGGTTGAGGAGTCCAATCGAGATATACCCGTCCCAAAGACTGGGTAGACTCGCTGAGAATCAACTCCGTCGGTAAAGAATCTGGCTCCATCGCTCCTGATCTGATTAAACGTCCTAGTCTAACCTAGTTCACCTGAGCAACGACTTTCAACAGATATCAGACAACAGCCGTTAAGGGGGTGCGCCACTTGCAGTTCGCCCCGACTGACTCCCCCGACTGACTCCCCCGACTGACTCCCACGTGTCAATCTGGGTGATTCCCGGCCAGATCGCCCTCAGGCTCCGGCGACATCCCCACTCGTCCCGAGAGACGATCAGCCAGATCAATCCCTTGGCCAAAATGACCAATCACAGTAATCACCGAAACCAGGAAGTAAAAGCCGCGAATCCCCCACATACAGACCGAAAAGAGGAGCGATAGATCCTCAGGATTCATCCCCACCTGTCGTTCCACTCGAGAAACAGCTTCTGATTCGAGGGGATCTCGTTCTTCAAACTGTCGTACATACAGCGGCAGACTCGGGTAGCGAGCCGTATGGAGATAGAACCCCCAAATCCCCGTTTCCTCAATTCTTTCGTAGAGATAGCGATCAGTTTTTAATCTCGACTCCGTTATCGAAATCCCTTCGTTAGCCGCAAACTCATTAATCCAGTTGTCATAGCGAATAATCGTACCGAAACTCAGCAGCGTTGGTAACAGTAGGATGATAATGAGCGCATTGAAGCGAATTCCCAGATAGCGGGGGATAAAAGCCGTCGCCACGCCGAGCCCCAAGCCCAAAATGGCAAAAACTAGGACATTAAACACTTCAACAATCTCAATTCCGCGAAACAGATCTCCGAGGAGATTGATACTATAAATCGAATTTTCAGCTAGCAGAGCGGTTAAGAGCTTCACTAACGCCGCCACCGCGATCGCAACGGCGCTCACCAGAAGAAACAACAGCACCCCAACCAGGGTTTTAACCCGTGAGAGTAGGGTGGGAGGTTGGCGACGGCGACGAGAGGCAATGGGGGTTAGGGACGCTGGATAGGCGACAGGAGACCTCGACTCCGAGACAGGAGGGGGAGGGGGAGTTGGCCGGTCCGAGAACAGCGGTGGATACTCAGCCTCCTCATTGCCATCAAGATTACCATCAAGGTGTATGGTCTCCCGCCATAAGGGAATCGTTCCCCCATTGAGATAGCCAACAATTGTGACTTTGCGGATCGAGTCAGCCTCAAGTTTTCGCAAGCCCCGACAGATGAAGTTGACCATAAAGCTTTGATCCGGCGCCGTTTGTCCCGTCGCGATCGCCACCATACTCTGCTCCTGCACGCTGACATTCACCGTGATCTGTTTCGCTTGCAGAGAGTGATTCATCAGGGCGGCCAAGGCATCGGCATTCCCTTGTCTTGCCCGGCTGAAAATTTCAGATCGAACCATCGCGCGTCCTGACGTTCGTGGACTGGAGTAGAAACACTCATATTATCGAATATTCTGGCCCCCAAGACCCGAGGCTGACCTAACCCCGACTCGGGTATCATTCCCGGACAACTCCGGCGAGCCTATGGCGATCAATGGTTTAATGGAGGGAATTTGCAAAATGACGTTTGCAAAATCACGTTTGCAAAATTTTGCATGATTTACCAGCATACCATTCGTCTTGAGGATACCGATGCCGCCGGCGTCGTCTACTTTGCTCGTTTACTCTCGATTTGTCACTACGCCTACGAGGCGGCGATCGCCCAAGCTGGAGTTAATTTGGCCCAACTCTTAGCCCAGGGTGAACTAGCTATCCCCATTGTTGAGGCTCACATCCGCTTTCTCGCTCCTCTCTATTGGGGAGACGAGGTGACGATCGAACTCGTCCCCAAAACCATTGAAGCCAGTCAGTTTCAGGTCAACTACACCATCTACAAGCTAGGGAGCGATCGCCCCGTCAGTCAAGCCTCCACCCATCATGTCTGTATCAACCCCAAAACTCGTCAGCGTCAGCCCCTAACGCCACAACTGGCTCAATGGCTACACTCCGAACGTCCTCCAGCGGCCTAACTCTCTCCTAGAAATTGAGCCAACCGATTCCTAAAAACACGGCCCATCCAGCCAGCGTAAACAGAGCAAACAATCCCCACATGAAAGGAAGAATCCATTTTTGATCGGAGTACCCCAATAGGGGAGTAAAGGCAACCAGAACCAGGAAGAGAATAAAGAAAATTAGAAGAACTAGCATAGAAAAGATAGAGAAGAAGACACCGCACGTTAGAAGAGAACCGGCCCATTCAGATCCGGGTTCTCTGGGTAACAACCAGAATCCTGCTTAAGTCTAGCAGGTGCAATGTCCATAACTATGCCGCATCCTACTCAGCTCTAGCACTATTTTCAAGAAACTGTAATGTTTTGAGAAGACGGACCGCCGACTCGTACGCCTCTTGAGTCAGTTCCTGGCGTTCTTCAGGGGAATCGACAATGTCATCAACCAACAAATTGAGGAAACCAATCATGGGGTTGAGACGGGTTCGCACTTCATAGGAGGTATTGATTAACGTTTCCTTGCGGGCTTGTTGAACAGCATCCTCATTATCCTGAGAGAACTGAGCGTCATACAGTGTTGCATAATAACTGTCATGTTCCAACAGAGACGCATGAGACCCAACCTCAACCACTCGTCCTCGTTCCATCACCACAATCTGATCCGCATTACGAATGGTCGAGAGACGGTGAGCGATAACAATTGTGGTGCGATCATGACACAGTTGCTCGATCGCCTCCTGAACTAACCGTTCTGATAACGTATCTAGGGCGCTAGTCGCCTCATCGAGAATCAGAACTTCAGGATCGCGGATAATGGCCCGCGCGATCGCAAGACGTTGTCGTTGTCCCCCCGATAACATCACCCCGCGATCGCCAATTTCTGTATCAAACCCCTGCGGTAAATTCATAATGAATTCATAAGCATTCGCTCGTTTCGCAGCTTCTATCGCCTCAGCTTCACCAGCCCAGTCACAGCCATAGGTGAGGTTATATAGGACAGAACTATTGAATAAGAATGTATCCTGACTAACAATCCCCATCCGACGGCGAATGGTTTTCATATCATAGTTTCGTAAGTCCTCATCATCAAATTTAATACATCCTCCAGTGGGATCATAAAAACGAGGAATCAGATCTGCCAGAGTGGATTTACCTGCCCCTGAACTTCCCACGAGAGCTACGGTTTTGCCTTGGGGAATCCATAAGTTAATATCTTTGAGTGCCAAGTCCTGATTGCCACTACTATACTTAAAATCAACTGACTCAAACCGAATCCCACTTTTGAGCTTTTCAAAGGGAATAGACCCATTTTTCATAAATGGCTTGTTGTCCCGATCTAGATAGTCAGACACCACCAAAATACTGGCACTTTTATTCGATAAACCGCTGCGGATATTATTCACCGTTCCCACAACTGGCAATAAACGAAATAGGAGTAATAAGTAAGTCAAAATAACCGCCGACAGGGCTTCAATCTGCTCTGCGAAGAGATAGCGAGCGGCTAGAACAATTAAAAGCAAGGAAAGAATACCGGCTGTTTCGTTAATCGGACCAATAACCGCTGAATTCGCCTGAGACTTGAACTCACTACGTTCACGAGCATAAATTAAATGCCTGAGGCGACTCGCTTCTAGGTCTTCTGTTGCCACAGTTTTAATTAAATTAATCCCATTTAGGGTCTCAAACAACTTATTGGTTAATGCCCGAGAATCACGAGTTAAGTCCTGACCAAACTTTTTCGCTCGTTTAATAAAAATCTGGTTAAGTAAAGCAACTAACCCCAACGCCATAATCGAGGCGAGGGTTAGTTGCCAAGAAATTGAAGTCAAAATAGCCAGGAAGAAAATCATCGTAATGACCGCAATAATAAGCTGGCTGAATGAGCGAATTGCTGCTGAAGTTCTCCCCATTTCAGCATTCATTTTGTTGACAACTTCACTGATTTTGTGGCTCGAATAAAAGTCAATATCAACATTTAAAAATACATCAATACCATCGTAACGCAACGTCCTCGAAATAGATTGGCCGAGGGCAGTCCCCACCAAGTTACTCGCGTAGCTCGAAAAGTTTTTCAAGGCGATCGCCAGGAACACAACCCCAGTTAGAATGGCGATTCGATAATCACCGGCGATAGTATCAGCAAATCCCATGGCTTGTTGAATAATGGGGGGCATTCCTCCCATCATGCTCGTCTCTTGTCCTAAGATTGACAAAATTAAGGGCACAATCAAGGTCACACTCACACTATTAAAGACCGCCCCCGAAAATCCTAATAGGATCGTCCCTACAAACAGATAGGGTGATTGCAGTGCAACTTTAAGTAAGAGTTTATTGGGAGACATAAAACCGAGGGCAAGGTGAACGTTAAAGACGACACAGACTGTTTACAAATTTTAGGAGGATTGCAGCGATCGCACCACGTCCGAGAGCAACCCCGACATAGCCTCAATACTATAGTGTTCAATACAACGCTTTCGTGCCAATGCTCCTCGCTGTTGTGCCTCTTCAGGATGAGCGAGAATCCAGCGAATCTGTTGCGCGATCGCCTCAGGGGCCTCAGGTTCCACTAAATACCCAGAATCTTGGAGAATTTCGGGAATATCCCCAACCCGAGTCGCCAGAATTGGTTTTGCCATAGACATACCATCCGTCAGCTTAAGGGGAAACTGGGCCAACGCCGCCGGAGTTTCTCGTTGAGGAACCACAATGATATCAGCCCCCGCCACCACAAACGGCATTTTGGTCACCGGTTGCGGTGGAAGTTGAATAATCCAGCGGCCCCATCGCTGCATCAACTGCTGATCATAATCATCGTAAGGACTCCCTCCCACAATCACCAGCCGTAGATCACGATCATCGAGGCGATCAAGGGCCAGTAAAACATCCTCAATCCCTTTATAGGGGCGAGGTGCCCCCGGAAACATCAAGATGCGATAATCTGAGAGTCCATAGGCCTGGCGGCTCAGTTGCGGATCATAAGCCTCAGGATTAAACAACTCCGTATCCTTACCATTGGGAATTTTGACTCCGCCAAAGCGAGTTTGCAAAAATTGAGTATGAACGGTGACAGCATCGGCCTGAGAGACGCGAGATTCCATCCAACGCAGATAGAGAGGGTGATCGGGATATCGTAAGGCTCCCCGAGGTTTCAGGGTATCCTGAGCCAATTGTCTCAGACTAGGGCGATAGCGATAACCATCGCCCCCATGCCAACTCAACTCCCAATCGTCGATATCTAAAATAACCCGACAGCCCGTCCTGCGTTTGTGCCATAAGGCTAACCCTAATGTCGTCGGTTTCGGACGCAACGCATAAATAATATCAGTATCGAGTTGCTTCAATAACGCCCGCGATCGCCCAATAAAGCCCGGATAATACTCACCCGGAACCGTGATGATGGGAACATCACTCACCGTTGGCTCACAGGGTTCATCCCCAAACACAAATCCGTAAATCTTGACCGTCACCCCAATTCGTTCTAGGGCCTGGGCTAACAAAAAGGTTCGCACCGCCCCACCCCAGCGCCCAGCCCCCTGTTTCGAGAGATCACTGACTAAAATAGAAATCTTTGGGGAGGCCACAGGAGCATTGACAGTCATAGCAGTTCTCATTGAGGTGAAGTACGGCAAAGACCCTGTAAAAACTGATCACAAGCATATCCCAACACTACCCCACCTAGGCAGATTGGTGGATTACCAAAGGTCCTACCCACCACCACAATGTCACGTTGGATGACCAAACCTGCCACCACAGTCAACTCATCAGTAATCACGTTCATCATGGTCTGCAAGAGGAACAGGGAACGCCAGCTTGAGCAGAACCTTAGGAACGTCAGACTCAGCCCAGGATTGAGCGATTTGCCCCTAAGTATCCCCTAGCTTATGCCAAGGTAGCACACTCTTTCGGCGAGTGGGAGCCTCGAATGAGCCCCTAAAGCCTTGGCCGACAGCCTCATTCCCAGGCCGCGATCCCTGCGATCGCCCATCCCCAGAAATGTCCTGAGAGGCTCAAAACCCATCCCCATCTCTCGGTGGTCGTCGTCGGCGTCGATAAATCGTCGCTCCCACCACCAACATCCCCGTCAGGGTTAACGCCCCAAACACCGGCCACAAATCCCCAGTTTCTAGGGCCTGACGTCCGGAACTCCCCAACATCACAATCGGCAAGATTCCCGGAACCGTTCCCAGTAACGTACCGAAGAGATAATCCCGAACGCGAATTCCACTCAACCCCGCCGCAAAATTAACCACACCATAAGGAATAATCGGCAACAGGCGAATCGCAAACAGATAAAATACCCCTCCCTGCTGGAGTTCAGCATCCAAAGCCTGCCAACCTTGGCCCATCCGTCGGGCGATCGCCTCGCGCCCCACCGTTCGACTGAACCCAAAAGCAATCATCGCCGCCAAAATCGCCCCCAAACTGCTCCAAACCGTTCCCAAAACCACTCCAAACAAAGCGCCTCCCATTAAATTGAGAGGCGTCGAAGGTAACAACAGCAACGTTCCTAGACTATACAAAACCAGATACAGAAGCGGCGCCCACCAACCGGCCGCCTCTAACCCCGCTCGCATCCGTTCAGGATCGAGTCCCCCCAATCCATAAATGGCCAAGGCGGTCACCACAATGCAGAATACCAACAGTAGTCGGATGGGCGGGCCACTCGGGGACGGTTGACTCATGAATCCCTTCCCCCAGGCTGACTCGCTGGGGAGGTTTGAGATGCGTCCCCTCTATCGTCAAAACCTCTATCGTCAAAACCTCTATCGTCAAAACCATAGAGATCCCGAACCAAATATAAAGGACGGCCTTTGACCTCTTCATAAACCCGTCCTAAATACTCGCCAATGACCCCTAAACTAATCAACTGGATCCCCCCAAGAAACAATACAGCCACCATCAGTGAGGCATATCCAGGAACATCAATTCCGAAAATCAGAGTACGAAGGACTAAAAAAATAGCATAGACTAAGGCGATTGACGAAACGATCAGTCCAACATAACTCCAAACCTTCAACGGTAAAGAACTAAACGCCGTAATCCCATCAAGGGCAAAATTCCAGAGTTTCCAGTAGTTCCACTTACTCTGACCGGCATAGCGAGGATCGCGATCATAATCAATCGCAATTTGTCGATATCCCACCCAGGCAAATAACCCTTTCATAAATCGGTTCCGTTCCGGAAGTTTTTTGAGAGCCTCCACCACCCGTCGATCCATCAAGCGAAAGTCTCCTGTATCCTCGGGAATAGGAACCTTGCTAACTCGCCCAATTAAGCGATAAAAGTAAGTAGCACTAAAACGTTTTAGCCAAGTTTCCCCATGACGATCGCGGCGAGTGGCATAGACCACATCATAGCCCTCTCGCCATTTCGCAACTAAGGCTTCAATGAGTTCCGGAGGATCTTGTAAATCCGCATCCAGGGGAATCACGGCGGCCCCACTGGCAAAGTCTAATCCGGCACTGAGAGCAATATCTTTACCAAAATTACGGGATAAATTTATGATTTTGATAGCTGGATTTTTTTGATGATAACCAATGAGTTTATCTAAACTTTTATCGTGACTTCCATCATTAACACAAATGATTTCATAACTCAAATTTGGGATACCCAGGCTGTCCATGACTCGCTTTAATAGACAGGCCAAGTTATCTTCCTCATTATAAACGGGAATAATAATGGAGAGTGTGATCTGCGATCGCTCAAAATCGACATCCATTCCCATGAATCGAGTCCATCCAGGTTTTGTTTTGAATTATATCTCCAAACAGCATCCAAAACTCATTAATTTTGTTTTCTAAGGTTACAATATAACCACAAACCTCGAAAATCAAGTATAAACAATCCGAATCCGTCCTAATTGTATACGATCAAAAATCGCATTAATTTGCTGATAATCTTCAATAGACAACCCTTGACCGGACAAGAGTAAACACGTTAGTTTTAAGTAATCCTGATGGCTAATCACATGACTGTCTAAACATGACTCAATCAGCGATCGCCAATAGCCAATTGTCTTTCCCTGCAAAGCTTGACCCATAATCTATCTCTGCCGACATCCCTCTTGAGACACTCACAATTAGGTTAACTCATGTTAGGTTAACTCATGTTAGGTTAACTCAAGTTAAGTCACATCCATTGCCCTGACTCGTATCTCACCCTGACCATGGAGATTTATCGACTTCCCGCCTTATCCGACAACTATATCTTCCTCTTGTACGATCGCCCCCGTCAGATGGCCGCCGTTGTCGATCCCGCCGAAGCCGCCCCCGTCTTAGACAAACTCCAGCAGCTAGACGCAACCCTCACCACCATCTTCAACACCCATCACCATGCCGATCATGTCGGGGGGAACCCATCCTTGCAACAGGCCTTTCCCGACGTAATTACCTATGGCGGACGAGAAGACAAAGGGCGCATCCCCGGCCAGTCCGTCTTCCTAGAGGAGGGCGATCGCGTCTCCTTTGCCGGACGAACCGCCCAAGTCTATTTCGTTCCCGGCCATACTCGCGGCCATATCGCCTATTATTTCCCTCCCACCCATCCCGACGACAGCGGTGAACTCTTTTGTGGCGATACCCTCTTTGTCGGCGGCTGTGGGCGACTCTTTGAAGGAACCCCAGCCCAAATGGTCACCTCCCTGGGCAAATTGCGGAATCTCCCCGAGAACACCCGCATCTGGTGCGCCCACGAATATACCCTTAAAAATCTCCAATTTGCCCTAACCGTCGATGCCGAAAATCCCACCCTTCAGCAACGATTCGCAGAGGTAAAAGAGGCGCGATCGCGTAACCAACCCACTGTCCCCTCCCTCATCGGCCTGGAAAAACAAACCAATCCCTTTCTCCGTTGGGACCATCCCAGCCTACAACAAACCGTTCAAAGTCACGATTCCGTACAAACCTTTGCCCGGTTGCGGGGACGAAAAGACAACTTTTAACCGTGAAGTATGAACCGTTAACCGTTGAAGCATGGCAATGGGGCTAGATCAACAAAAGAGCATCCCTTGGCGGCTAATGTGCGCAGGAGTGCTAATGCTCCCCTTGAGTCCCCTATTGGGAGGACTAGCCATCATCGCTGTTTGTAGCTGGTCCTGGTGGCGAGAGGGGCGATCGCACCTGCAACAGCCTCTCACCTGGAGTTTGGCCCTACTCTCCCTACTCCTCCTCCTCTCAGCCCTACAATCCGAAGATACCTCAACGGCCCTCCTCGGATTAGCCAATTTTCTGCCCTTCATCGCCATCTTTATCGCCAGTCGTTCCCTCATTCAGCAACCCCAACAACGACAACAACTCGCCGAAGCGATCGCCCTCTCCTCCCTACCCGTCGCCCTCATCGGCCTCGGCCAACAGTACCTCGGTTGGCATGGTCCCATCGACTGGGGTTGGCTCATCTCTTGGCAACTCGAAGCCGGTGGAACTCCCCCAGGTCGTATGTCATCCGTCTTCGGCTACGCCAACCCCCTGGCCAACTTCAGCGTCATCGCCTGGACCCTCAGTGTCGGACTCACCGTTCAAGCCTGGCGAACCCGTCCCGCCCATCGTCCCTGGCCCCGGGCCATCTGGGGTTGGGGAGGATTAGTCTTAGCCAACAGCCTCGTCCTATTCGCCACCTCCTCCCGCAACGGTTGGGCCGTTGCGATCGCGATCGCCCTCACCTATGCCATCGTTCTCGGTTGGCGTTGGCTAATTGCCGCCGTTGGGGCCATGGCCGCCCTCATCCTCGGGGCCGCCTTTGGCCCCGCCCCCCTCCAATCCCCCCTACAGCAAATCGTTCCGAGAGCCATCTGGGCACGTCTCAACGATGACCTCTACCCCAATCGCCCCATTGAAACCCTACGGACTAGCCAATGGCAATTTGCTTGGGACTTAAGCTGCGATCGCCCCATCTGGGGTTGGGGACTGCGTCACTTTTCCCAACTCTACCAAGACCACAGCGGACAATGGCTCGGACATCCCCATAACCTGCCTCTGATGTTGTTAGCCGAAACCGGCATCCCCGCCACCCTACTTCTCTATCTCAGCGTAGGCTGGGTGTGTTATCGCGGTGTCACCCACCTCAACCCCCTCCAACCTCTAAGAACTCAGACCAATCTCATCCCCCTAATGCTACTGCTGGCCTTTGCCGCCACAACCCTCTTTCATCTCATCGACGTCACCCTCTTCGATGCCCGCATCAACACCCTCGGCTGGCTACTTCTCGCAGCCATTGACCCGGGGGGAACCTCTCCCCAACCCCAAAAACCCCGAGGCGAAGACCTCGGGGTAGAAACTCGTTAACAGAGCAAGCAACACAGAGCAAGCAACAGGTCACTCAAAATGTCGTAAGTCACAGAAAGCCAAAGTCGAGGCCAGAGATCTCAAATATTCCCTATTCCCTGTTCCCTGTTCCCTTCTTTTGCCTCTTGCCTCTTGCCTCTTGCCTCTTCTTCCCTATTGAGAAACCACCACAGGCGTTCCAGGGTTCACCTGTTCATACATGGCCAGAATGTCATCATTCCGCATCCGCACACAACCATGAGACACCGCCTGGCCAATCAACTCCTCATTGGGAGTTCCATGAAAAGCAATCCAGTCATTACCCTCATAGAAGACAATTACCGCCGGGCCAATGGGACTATTCGGTCCAGGGGGAACCAACTCACCCGTCCAGGGATTTTCCCAAACCGGATCGAGGGCCATATTGGTGACCTGAAACTCGCCAACCGGCGTTTCCCAACCGGGTTTCCCAACCGCCACAGGATAACTAGCGATGACCTCATCATCTTCATAGAGATAGACCCGACGTTCACTCAACCGCAGTTCAATCCGGGAATCGGGTTTACCAATGCGATCGGGTTGAGCGTCAGGATCACTCGGGACTTCAGGCGGAACCCCATCGCCACCGGGCAAAAACTCCCCAGGTTCACCGATGGGAGGAACTTGGAGATTAGGATTGACGCGCAGACGATAGGCGATCTCATCTTGAGCGATCGCCATCCCCGGACTGAGGAAGACCATAGCCGCAGCACCCGATGCGATGGTACCGAGCCATTTGGGAAGATAGTGAACAGTTCGCTGTGGGGTCATAGTGGATGTTGTTCTCCTCACTGAAGTCTCAGGTGTGAATCTTGAAGTGCTAAAAGCTTCTACATATTTTATACGACAGTTTCCGCAGAATCGGTTTTTCAGGTGAAAATTGCCATTGCGCCAACCCAGCCATCCCCTCACCCAAACCTATCTCAGCGGTCGTCGCGGTTAAGGACAAAAGCGTAACGTCGATTGTCCCGTCGTCGGATCAAACGCCAAAATATAGCCCCGATTGCCGATACTATCAACAATCTCATGCCAAAATCGATCATCCCCATCGACACCGGGGACATTGGCCCGTAGCAACTGGATTTGTTCATCGGAGAATACCCCAACAATCGCCGTTTCCCCCCGAGTATTGCCATCCCCCGTCATCACTGGACGAGGATACAGGTATAACGTCTGATCCGTTGCGATCGCCACCCGACGACAAGCTTCTCCCACCCCATCGCCAATGCGTTGACTCAACACCACTCCCTGGCCCGCCAACTCAGGAATTGGAGTCCAACTCATCGAAGCCATTAATAGTAACGATACAAACATGACTAAAATCAGGTAGGCGATCGCCGGCCAATATAGCCGATATAATAATCCATCTCAGACCTCCACCACAACAGATCCCCCCCAACCGCCGGCCGTAACCTCTTCCGAGATCCTGGATCTTCCCCCACCCGTCTCGATTTGCGGACCTAGCCTTTTGCGGAAATCTCCGTCGATTCATTGACAAATTTACCACAGTTTGCTATGAAGGCTGAAGACCCAAATCCATCGCCGTAACAGTTCAAGCAAAACCATTGAAATCTTATCTCAAGTCGTTATTCCAGAAATTCCAGAAATCCTATACCCCCGACGGGGTTTATCCAACCATCGATCACTGGTGGAACCAACTCCCGGATCACCAGCGTCAAACGAATGGTTTAAGACCTAACATTTATCCCCCTCAATCCCTATCCCGCCAACCTCCGAACACCCTTGACGCAGACCTATACTGGAAATTCAACCTCGACTATGGAACCCAATCTCAACCCGCCTATCTTGCCTCCGTAGCCGGCGGACGAATTTGGAACGGTGTTGCCGTCATTACCCCAGACAATCAACTCTTATCTGACGCTTCAATTTACATGAGAGTTGACCCAAACAACCCCAAAAAACATCCCATTTTTCGCCAAGAAATTCAGCCCCCAACTTACCTAGATAAAACCGTTGCCGTCCTAAGTGCAGCCGGTGGAAACAGCTTTTTTCACTGGATAGTCGATGTTTTGCCTCGATATGACCTGCTGAGGCGATCGCCAGATTGGTTCCAAGACATCGACTATTTTATCATCAATGATCTAGCTCAAGGGTTTCAGCGTGACTCCCTCAAACTTCTCAACATTCCCCCAGAGAAACTGATTACCGCAGCAGACTACCCTCACCTACAAGCCAAACGTCTGCTCGTTCCCTCCTTTGTTCGTCACCAAACCTGTAACATCGGTAACTGGGCCTTTGAGTTTCTCAGACAAGCATTAATCCCCCAGACTATCCTTGACTCTGATGATACCAATAAAACCAGACGTCTTTATATTAGCCGCAACAAAGCCAGCAGCCGACGGCTTCTCAACGAAGATGAAATCCTAGAAAACTTACAAAAAAAAGGATTTGAAAAAGTCTTTCTCGAAGACTATTCTCTCACCGAGCAAATCAAGTTATTTGCCACCGCCAACTCTGTGATTGCCCCCCACGGTGCCGGACTGACTAACCTCATTTTTTGCCCCAAAAACAGCAAAGTATTAGAGATTTATTCCCCCAACTACGTCAGCGTCAGTTATTGGAACATTTGCAACCAAGTTGGTTTAGACTATTATTACCTCTTTGGGACTGGCCCACGACCCCAGCCCTTTGAAGACCCCCATCTCAGACTAGAGGACATTCACGTCGATATCTCGGAATTTGAAGCCATCCTCAAAGAGATGAAAATTGAGTAGATTTTATATCTACCACATCTAGCGTTTCTGAAATCCTCGATTGTATAAATGTTTTGGATTATCCTAAAATGACAATTTTACTCTTGAATGACAACAGCTACATCAATAACTTTGGCTGTCAAGCAACCATGAGTTCCTT
>SIHH01000411.1 GCA_004299065.1 Phormidium sp. SL48-SHIP
TGACTGTTCCTCTGACTGTTCCTCTTAGGCCTCCACCGTTGACTGATGCAACGAGAGGGGTTCGCTAAAAGATTGACGGGTTTCTGCGGTGAGGCGGTTGAGATATTGCAGAAGCTGTCGGGCCAGGGGACGATGAATCTGATAGGTTTTGGACTCTGGGAAAAACTGGAATAGGGGGGTTGTGGCCAGTTTCCCATAAAAGGGAACTTGCTGCGATTCCGGGGTGAGCCATTCGTCTTGGGGTGGGGTTGGGATGAGGCCTGGGGGGAGTTGGTTGTGTAAGAGGGCGATGATGCGAGACTCAATCCCGCCGATGTGAATCCCCCGGAGTTCCAAGCGGGCGATCGCCTCCTGACGGGAAAGAGGCTGATCCGGGACCGTTTCGAGGAGTTCCCGCAACAAGAAGAAATCACTATACTGCTGTCCCCCATCGCGGCGATGGAGGGGATAGTGGAGAAATTGGGCTAACCCGGTTGCAATGGGGGTGTTGCGGGCTGTAATCGCGGATAAGGCTGAGGGCGGAGATTGCGTCACCACAACGGCGTTGGGCAGTTTATGGTTGAGCCAGGATGCAATGTCGAGGAGTCCGTTGGCGGAGTCGCCGGTGAGGAGAACGCGGGAAATTCCTTGCACAGAGAGGCCCAATTCACTAAAAAACTGATTAAAGTCTTGGTTGAGTTGCTCAAAAAAGGGAACTAACACCGTCTCATCGAACTGGCTGCGGTGAATCCGTCGCCAACGGCCCGCCAGTTCAAAGTCAGTGCGATCGCCCAGTTGCAAGGCCGCCAACACCTGACGAGCCAGTTCCCGGGCCGCCTGGCGTTCCTCGTCTGCGTCTAACCATTGTTGCAAGGCGATGCGATGTTGCCGATCTGCGGCCCCACAGCGGGGTAACTGTTGCAATTCCATCACCCCCAACTCATGACACCAGTCAGGATTGGGGGCAAACATCAACTGAATTAAGAGATCATCGGCGAAGTCACGATGGCCATAGGCGAGGCCTCGTTGGCCCAGGGGAACGGGAAGCTGACTGGCGGACTCTGAGTTGAGTTGGAAGGGGGCCAGAGCAATGTCTCTGGCTCCCACCACCATCACTAGGGTACTTCCCCGCTCCCGAGTATCCACGCCCCAGGATTGGCTGGGGGACTGGGTTGGCGGCGATGAGAGTTTGGGATCTGAAGGGGGGTCTGAAGGGGGGTCTGAAGGGGGGTCTGAAGGGGAGTCTGAGTCGGACTCTAACTGCACTGACGACGCATCGAGGGCGGACAGTAACGCCGCGAGAGGAGCCGGACAAAAGCCAAGGCGATCGGGCCGAGGTACTAATCCGGCTTCTAGGGCGGCTTCTCGGACATTGAAGCGAAAGGCGTCGTTACTAGAGAGTCCCTCGCGAATGATCACACCGCCCAATTTGGGGATGAGTTGGGCAAAGGGGGGCAAATCCGCAGCCGGTTGTTGTTCTCCGGGATGGTAGAGTTGGGCGGTTCTGAGTTGGCGGAAGAGGCGAGTGAGGATGTCGCGACTACTGACGAGGGGTAAATCATAGTCGAGCGATCGCCCCAACATCGGTTCTAAGCCACCCCGACGACTCCGCCAAGGGATCATAATCCCTAAGACTTGCTCAAATTCATCAAAGATAATCCCCTCGCTGAGCGATCGCGTTTCTAGGCCAACTCGCCAACTGGGAAGGGCCATCGTCTCCAAAGGAGCATTCTCTAAGAAATCGGCCATGGCTGAGGTGGGCTGCTGTCGGGCGATCGCCGGTACGTCAAATAACGGGTGTCGTTCTCCCTCGATTTGCCATCCCAGCCAATACTCCGTTCCGGTATAGGCACAACTGAGGCTGGCGGAGAGGCCGCGATCGCTCCAATCAATGCCTAAATACCAATCTCGATTATGGCTATTTTCGAGCCAAATGGGAGGCGGAACCCGCACTCGCCCAGATTTTGCAGTTTCGGGTTTTGGTCGTTGCTGACGGGCGACTGAGAGCCGCTCAGGGGGTGGTTTGGCGACTATACCCTGGGGCGGTGAGTCGGCGATCGCCAGCGGTGGCGGATCAGCCGTTACCTCACTGGTCGTTTCACTGATCGCCTCACTTGTCGCCTCGTCCCAATCATCCGTTACATCGTCCCGCCAGACAAAGGGATTTTCGCCAAAATCAGCATCCTCCTCTAAATCAACCTCCTCTAAATCAACCTCCTCAACATCATTGTCGAGTTCTACGTCAGAGGCTTGAGAGGGATCTGAGTCTTCATCAGCTTCATCGGCTTCATCTAAAATCTGCGTCAATGACGGTTCTAAGTCTTCATCAGCTTCATCAGCTTCATC
>SIHH01000412.1 GCA_004299065.1 Phormidium sp. SL48-SHIP
AGGCGTTTTCGGGTGGGCGCACTCTTTCAGGGAATTGTTAAAGCTCTGTTACGCTTTGCCGGTTTTGTGGTCGGGGCTGGGTTGTTGTGCTAATATCTGAATAACTGTTCAGATGTTGTAAACAAAAAGGATATTTAATCATGGCAACCGTAACTCAAATGAAATGCGCCTGCGATTCGTGTCTCTGTATCGTCAGCTTGGAAAACGCGGTGATGAAAGACGACAAACCCTATTGCAGTCAAGCTTGTGCCGATGGTCATCCCGATGGGGCTGGCTGTGGACACAAGGGCTGTACTTGTCACAGCTAGGGCTGAGAGTGGGGATATCCATCCCTGAACCTGACCAGAAAGCACGAAAAAAGGAGGAGCATCGCGCCCCTCCTTTTTTCGTTCTACATCTATGACTGCCCGTCTCTGGGAAATCTTGAGCGTTTTAGCTTGACAATCGAGTTATTCAATGGTAATAGATTGGGGTCCATTGCCATTGTCGCGATCGCTGCTCGAGCCAGACGCTGATGAGGTCGTTGACTCGGTGGTTGGGCCAACCCAACTCTTGAGTGGCTCTTCAGCTAAATCCAGGCGTAGCACTCCAGAGACAAAGCCACCGAAAAACGCGATCGGCTCAGCAGTCAACTCTTTGAAGATGGGTTGAAGTTCGTCGAAGAACATAGGCTTGCAGGTTCGGCGCGTAGGGGAAACAGATTTGGAACGTTAAAATCCTAGCGCGGATCGTTCCCAGGCGGCGATGGGGGAAAACCGTCTCTCGAATCCCCGCCCCAATTCTTGCTATTCTTAGGGAAGCCAAGGCGCAACCCCCGCCGGCTGCTAATAATCACTGTTCGTTCTGCTAACCCCAATATTTCATGTTTGACGCATTTGCTGAACGCTTAGAAGAAGCCTGGAAAAAGCTCCGAGGACAAGACAAAATCTCGGAAGCCAACATTCAAGATGCCTTGACAGAGGTTCGTCGCGCTCTCCTCACTGCCGACGTGAACCTGCAAGTGGTCAAGGAATTTGTGGCCGATGTTGAAGAGAAAGCCCTGGGGGCTGAGGTCATCTCCGGGGTTCGTCCGGATCAGCAATTCATCAAAATTGTCAATGATGAATTAGTGGCCATCATGGGGGAGAGCAATGTCCCTCTGGCTCATGCGGATGTGGCGCCCACGGTTATCCTCATGGCGGGGCTACAGGGGACCGGGAAAACCACGGCTTCGGCAAAGTTGGCTCTGCATTTGCGTAAACTGAACCGCTCTAGCCTGCTCGTGGCGACGGATATCTATCGCCCGGCGGCGATCGATCAGCTCAAAACTCTCGGGGAGCAAATTGATGTCCCCGTCTTCGAGATGGGAACCGATGCGGACCCCGTCGAGATTGCCCGTCAGGGGGTCGAACAAGCTAAAGCCGACGGGATTGATACCGTCATCGTCGATACGGCGGGACGCTTGCAAATCGACACGGACATGATGGCGGAGTTGGCGCGCATCAAGGCGACGATTCAACCTCACGATACCCTGTTGGTGGTGGATGCCATGACGGGACAGGAAGCGGCCACCCTGACGCGCACCTTTGATCAAGAAATTGGCATCAGTGGGGCGATTCTCACCAAGTTAGATGGGGATAGTCGCGGTGGGGCGGCTCTCTCGGTGCGACGGATTTCTGGGGCGCCGATTAAGTTTGTGGGGATGGGGGAAAAGGTCGAAGCCTTACAACCGTTTTACCCCGATCGCATGGCCTCCCGTATTTTGGGAATGGGCGATGTGCTGTCTTTGGTGGAGAAAGCCGCTGAACAGGTGGACTTGGCTGATGCTGAGAAGATGCAGGAGAAAATCCTCTCGGCTCAGTTTGACTTTAATGATTTCCTCAAACAAACCCGCTTGATGAAGAGTATGGGATCTCTGGGGGGGATTATGAAGTTAATCCCAGGGATGGGGAAACAGATTTCCGATGACGATTTACAGAAGGGGGAAACTCAACTCAAACGCTCTGAGGCTATGATTGGCTCGATGACGGTTGAGGAACGCACCAACCCCGAGATCTTGTCGAGTTCTCCAAGTCGCCGCCGTCGGGTTGCTCGGGGATCTGGGTTTCAGGAGTCGGATGTGACTAAGTTGGTGAGCGATTTCAAGAAGATGCGATCGCTGATGCAGCAAATGGGACAAGGGAATCTCCCCGGTATGGGTGGGGGCGGAATGCCCGGCATGAATCCCTTTGCTGGTATGATGGGCGGCGGTGGCCCTCGTCCTGGCTTCCGGGGTCCTGGCGGCGGCAAATCGAAGAAGAAGAAGAAACAGAAGAAAAAGAAAGGGTTTGGGCAGTTGTAGGGGG
>SIHH01000413.1 GCA_004299065.1 Phormidium sp. SL48-SHIP
TTAGATGTCGGATTAAATCATTTCTACACCGACTCAGACGGTCAGACCGTGGAAAATCCCAGACACCTAAGAAAGTCTGAGAAAGCGCTTAAGCGCCTTCAACGTCGATTAGCTAAGACTCAGAAAGGGTCTAAGAATCGACAGAAAGCTAGAAATCGATTCGCGAGAAAGCATCTCAAGGTAAGTCGGCAGCGTAAAGACTTTGCCGTCAAAACGGCATTGTGCGTCGTCCGGTCTAACGACTTGGTCGCCTATGAAGACTTGAGGGTGCGAAATTTGGTAAAAAACCATAATCTCGCTAAATCGATCTCCGATGCGGCCTGGTCAACGTTCCGCCAGTGGGTGGAGTATTTCGGTAAGGTGTTCGGGGTGGCAACAGTTGCTGTTCCTCCTCAATACACGAGCCAAAGTTGTTCTAACTGCGGGGAGAAGGTCAAGAAATCTCTGTCAACGAGAACCCACCGCTGTCCCCATTGTGGATTTGTTGCTGACAGAGACCATAACGCAGCTATTAACATCCTTGAATTAGGATTGTGTACCGTAGGGCATACGGGAACTCACGCCTCTGGAGATATCGACCTCTGCCTTGGTGGGGAAACTCCTCAAGGTAAGTCGAGTCGTGGAAAGAGGAAACCTCATCAGTAATGGTGGGAATCCCACGCTATATTCTTTGAATTAGCGTGGGAGGATGTCAAAATATGTAACATTAGTGATAACAAGCTTGTTATTTGTCGATTTATCTCTTTAAAAACCTCGTGTATACCCAACCTCGTTCTCTCCCCCAAGACTACAGCCGCGACGATTGGAAACAGGGATATCTCTCCCAGCATCAAGAGTCTGACGATTGGCTAGATGACCTGGAGGGGGACATTCCCCAAGACCTCTGCGGAACCCTATTTCGCGTCGGACCCGGATTACTCGATATCAACGGCTATCGGGTGAATCATCCCTTTGACGGCGATGGAATGGTCTGTGCGATCGCCTTCAAAGACGGACGGGCCTATTTCCGCAACCGCTTCGTGCAAACCCAAGCCTTTCAAGAGGAACAAAAAGCCGGGAAACCCTTATATCGGGGGGTTTTCGGCACTCAAAAACCGGGCGGTTGGCTGGCCAATATCTTTGACACCCGCCTCAAGAACATCGCCAACACCAATGTCATCTACTGGGGTGGGAAGTTGCTGGCGTTGTGGGAAGCCGCCGAACCCCATCGCTTAGATCCATGTACATTAGAGACATTGGGCCTCGATCGCCTCGATGGGGTGTTAGACGAGGGAGATGCGATCGCCGCTCATCCCCACATCGATCCCCACTCCGAGCGAGACAACGGCGACCCCTGTCTCGTGAACTTCGCCGTCAAACCCGGTCCCTCTACGGCCATTAAACTCTACGAATTTGCCACATCGGGGACACTCCTACGCCAACAAACCCGCTTCATTCCGGGGTTCGCCTTTCTCCATGACATGGCCATCACCCCCAACTACTGCATTTTCTTCCAAAATCCCGTCTCTTTTAATCCCCTTCCCTATCTCTTGGGATTCCGGGGAGCCGCTGAATGTATTGAATTTAATCCCAAAACCTCGACCAAAGTGATTGTGATTCCTCGCGATGGGTCCGGGGAGATGAAAATCTTGGACACCGAACCCTGTTTTGTCTTCCACCACGCCAACGCCTGGGAAGAAAACGGGGAAATTTGCGTCGATTCCATTTGTTATGATTCGTTCCCTCAACCCACCGCTGATTCTGATTTTCGGGATGTCGATTTTGATACGATTCCCGAAGGTCAACTGTGGACGTTTCGCCTCAATTTAGAGCAAGAAACTGTCAGCCACCAGGTGGTTGAATCTCGCTGTTGTGAGTTTCCGGTGTTGCATCCCGAGAAAGTGGGACGGAAGGCTCGTTATCTGTATTTAGGAACGACTCACCGAGAAACAGGAAATGCGCCGTTACAGGGAGTCATGAAGTGCGATCGCCTCACGGGAGAACGTCAAGTTTGGAGTTTTGCACCACGGGGATTCACGGGAGAACCGACGTTTGTTCCTCATCCCCAGGGAACCCAGGAGGATGACGGTTGGCTATTACTGTTGATGTATGATGCGGAACATCATCGCAGTGATCTCGTGATTTTTGATGCGAAAGCTGTGGAGAATGGACCTCTAGCACGGTTGCATCTTAAGTATCACATTCCCTACGGCCTACATGGCAATTTCACGCCGGAGTATTTTGGTCCTTAGGGGACGATTTCCGGCGAATTTGCCGCTAAAGCTGCGTGTCATGGCTGGAATGAAGCCATGACACCAGAGGTATCAAGTTATCCGGGGTCGTT
>SIHH01000414.1 GCA_004299065.1 Phormidium sp. SL48-SHIP
ACCACGCCGTCGCCGTTCCGAGCGTCGTATGGCGGGGTTTGTCCTGCCGACAGCGATGATGCTGCTGTTGGTGTTGTCTCTAGTTGTGGGGGCGATTTTGTTGCGGACCATTAGCCGCACGGAACAGGCGATGCTATCTCGGCGCGATCGCGTCATCTATAACGCCGCGACCCCCGCCATTGACCGGGCTAAAGCCAAGTTAGAAAACCTCTTCCAAATTGACCCACGGCTACCCTCAGGGATTCCCGCCCAGGAACTCTTAACCGACCTGATGCGGGATGACGACGCTACTTATACCCTTCCCGATGAAGAACGGATTGATCTCAATGGCGACGGAACCCTAGATAATGCTTGGATTTATCAAGAAGCCAGTGGAGTTGGGGATGAGGAAAATAACCTCAGAGTTGCCTACTCGATTATTTGGGATGTTCCTGACCAGCAAGAAGAGCTGGCTAACCAAAGTACTGGGGCTATCGAGACCCGAGCTGAAAATCTACAGGTTCGTCAAGGCCCCATTGCCAGTCAACCTCGGCCGGGCTGCATCATCGACGGAGCCGGCAGTCCCATTGAAAATGGTTGGTTGCGCGATCCGAGTAGTTCCGCTATTTTACGGAAAAACTTTCAGATTAACGCCTTTGTCATCTCCGATGGTGTCGATGGCGCCGTCACCACCCTCGAAGTTCAACAAGAACGGGAAGCCAACCGGGGTAACAAGTGGGGGGCTTGGTTCCGCAACGACCTCGAAATCTATCCCGGTCCGGAATTTCGCTGGAATGGTGCCATGCACACCGATGGTAGCCTCATTGTCGGTCACAATGCCCGCACTGACCGCACCCAAGCCTACTTAGTCAGCAGCCCCGACTCCTGCATTTACCAAGCCGGTCGAACCACCTCAGAGATTACCCTCGGACTTGAGACAGTAAGGATCAATGACGAAGAACTAGTGATTTATCAAGGCGAACTGATGGCCGGACGGGTTGTCACTAACGCCAGCCAGGGCGGGGGGATTTTTCACCTCTGGACCCCTCCCGGAGAAACGCCGATTCATCATGAAAATGAAGCCGGCCGGGTCACCTTAGTCCCGGACAACCATTCCGTTAGGAGCGGTGATCCTGAAGATGTTATCCTCGATCCCATCAAACTGTTTACGGAAGATGTTTCCAAACATAGTGGTCTAGACCTATTTGAGACGGATCGCGTTGACGGTTGGGAGCAATTCCCACGTTCTGAGAGTGACGAGGAAGATGATCGTCGCGTCTTTAACGAACCCTCTGAACGTCCGTTTATTGATGACTTTTACCGAGCCGATGACCGCTTTGGTCCGAAACCCGTCTATGGCGGCGATGATGACCTACAACTGATTCAGGAAGAAGACAATGGCGAACCCGTTGGCCTCGGCGTTCGAGTTGGCGAACCCATTGCTAGCGGCGCCAGTGGCGATGTGCTGGAGAAACTGACGCAGTTGAGCGTTCCCGGTTCAGGAGACTCCCGTGAACTGGGCCTTGACGGCTATTGGGAACGACGAGCGTGGCGCGAAGGACTGCGGGTCATTGTTGGGCAACGCCTGGAACTGGGAAATGACCCCTTTGCCGGGACAACCCAAGTTGACAATGACCCCAACACCCCACAACAGATTGCTGATGAGAATCGGGCCGATCGCGATCGACGCGCCCATGAGTATCTACAACATCGCACCCTGCGAGATAATCTAGCTGCCGCTCAGACGACAGCCATCTATCATTACAGTCAAGATGGTGGAGATCCTGATCAAGCTCCCGCCGCCGCCATTCTGAGTACGGTTCACCCAGGAACCGCTGAAACCCTAAAACGAGCAGCAATCTTTGAACAGCCGAAAATCCCCTTTGGTGTCACTGGAGATGCTGCAACTCTATTCAACGGTGCCACCTTCGGTGATGATCCAGACGAGTTGTTGGTGGACTTCTTTACGGGACGGGGAACCAACGGTTGGGAACTCAACTTAGATGATTTGGACATCCTCAATACTGATGTCCAAAATGCGATGGACAACTTGGCGAACTTAGCCGGAGACCCCGACGGAGCCTTCCCCGCTCTGCAAGAAGCCAATCAGATTCATCCCAACCCAGCTATCACCGAATGGGGAGACTTTTCTAACCTACGTCGGACTCTCGATCCCTCGGAAAACTTAGATAGTCTGGCGGACTACTCGAATAAATACAATGCCGCGCTCACCCTGGGGGCTTTGGCCTATAACGTCAGTTATCTGAGTGCCTTGGACTATAGTACAGTCACCGCTCAGTTAACGGCTCTGGGCGATCGCCTGCTGCAACTTCGCGATGGC
>SIHH01000415.1 GCA_004299065.1 Phormidium sp. SL48-SHIP
ACTGTACCTAGCAACCAATCGCCCCAACGCCGCCTTGGAACTCATGCAAGATGCCATCACCATTCAAAATCGGGTGCTGGGCGAGGTGTTTGCCATCAGCAGTGACCGACAACGGTTAGACTATCTGAAACAAACCTATGGGCAATTAGAGCTGTTCCTCTCCCTCGTGCAGCAACATTTCTCCCATGACCCCAACGTCACACAAGCGGCCCTGGATGTCCTGTTGCAACGCAAGGGCCTAGCCACCGAAGCGGGACTGGTGTTGCGAACCTCCATCCTTTCCCAACGCTACCGTCACCTGGCCCCCCAATATGAAGAGTACCGAGAACTGATTCGTCAACAGGCCTATCTACAATTTCAGGCCCCCCCTCAGTTACAGGACAAACTCCCGCAACAGTTGCAGGCGTTACGGCAAAAACAGGAGGCCCTAGAACAAGTCCTCGGTCGGCAAATCCCGGAAATGAACCTGGAACAGCAGTTAAAACAAGCCAATTGCCAAGCCATCGCCGCCAACCTCCCCCCCGGCTCAAGTCTGGTTGAGTTTGTCCAATATCGCCCCTACAATTTCTCGGCGATACCGGGAGAACCGTCCTGGTCATCGCCCCGTTATCTCGCCTTTATCCTAACCGCTGGTCAACCCGAGGCGGTGGAGATGCTGGATTTGGGGGAAGTGGCCCCGATTGATGAGGACGGTCGCCGGTTCCGCCGTTGGGCTTCTGGGGAAAATTCTAAATCTTCCCCTGATAGTCGGGTGGCGGCTTTAGATATCCCAGAAACCGCTCAGGATACCCCGAGTTATGACTATCCGGAGGTGGGCAAACATCTCTATCAACGTCTCATTGAACCCTTAACCCCCTATCTCTCCCCGCAACAGGTTCTCTATCTTTGCCCGGATGGGGAATTGACGACTCTCCCCTTTGGCTTGCTCTCTAGGGATGGCATTCAGGAGTTGATGGGGGAGTTTGAGTTGCGCTATCTCAATGTGGGGCGGGATATTTTGCGCCTGACGGTGAAAATTCCCGTGCAGTTGAGCCAGCCGTTGGTGATTGCCAATCCGGATTTTAATTTGGGTCTCCATCTCCCTCAGGAGGAATCCCTTGTTGCAGCCGCCTCTCCCCAGGGACGCCAATTCCGCCTGCGTCTCCCCCGAGAGGTCATCCTCGCGACTCTGGTTAGTCTTGGGTTTTTCGGGGTTTTGCTGCTGTTGGCTCTGTTTCCTGAATGGGTTGGGGGACTGTTGTTGCTGGGGATTCTGCTGCTTCCTGTTGTGCTTCCCCGATGGTTGGAGTTGTCGGACTCTGCCAATCCAGGGGTTTCCTCGGCGGTGGGGTCGTCGGGAATTCGGGCCGATGACCTCAACTCGGGTCCATCTTTGGCGGATAGGGCCAAGATGGCTGTGAATTTGGGGTCTCTACGTCGGGAGTTGGGGAGTCAGGAGAAATTACCCTTCTCCCCGCTTCCGGGAACTCAGTTGGAGGGGGAACGGGTGGCTCAATTTTTGGGGGTGGCGGCTTATCTGGACGGCCAGGCGGTCAAGTCGTTGCTCTCTCAATGTCGCTCGCCCCAAGTGCTGCATCTGGCGACCCACGGTTATTTCCTTGGGCTGACGTCCCAGGAGTCTCCGACGGCTGAGACAGCCTCGGAGATGGCCTGGGGGGGGAAGTTGGCTTCGGGACTGGACCCCCTGACTCGCTCGGGTTTGGCCTTGGCAGGGGCGAATACGGCCTTGGTCTCGCCGGGGGAGTTACCCGTTGAGGCGGAGGAAGGTCTGCTGACGGCTCAGGGGACGATGGGGTTGGATTTGACGGGAACCTGGTTAGTGGTGTTGTCGGCTTGTGATACGGCGTTGGGGGGAAAGTCGATTGGTGAGGGGGTGATGGGGTTGCGCCGTTCTTTCATTTTGGCGGGTGCGGAAACGGTGGTGATGAGTTTATGGTCGGTCCCGGATGTGCCAACGGCGATTTTGATGAACCGATTCTACGAGAATTTGTTTGAACGGGGTCTCCCCCGGACGAAGGGGTTGGAGGAGGCTCAGGCCTATTTACGGGGTTTGCGGGTGGGGCAGATTCGTCAAACTTGGTTGACGGACAAGGTCATCGCTCGGGTGGGGGTGATTTCTTATAAGAGCGGTCAATGGCTTAAGGAGTTGTCGGGACAACCGGATGATTGGAGGCCTTTTGTGTCTCCAAAGTTCTGGGCGGCGTTTGTTTGTATTGGTGATTTTCGGGAAATCGGGGGAGAGGACACCCCGTAGGGGCAATCCCTTGTGGTTGCCCATCCCTTGTGGTTGCCCATCCCT
>SIHH01000416.1 GCA_004299065.1 Phormidium sp. SL48-SHIP
ACGCTCCGCTCGAAGCCACTCATCAATCGCCTCGCGATGATGAGTGGTAGTTCACATAAAACCATCCCTCACGCCATCTACCGATTGTTCTATGGCCAGCCCTTCGACCCCTCTCGCTCCACGACGTCTCGCGCCCTGGTGGCGCAGTACCGTGCGACAACTCCCGATTCTCGTGCGTCGAGGTTGCGCCTTTGTCGTGGAAGTGTCCTTCATTGTCGGTAGTGCCGGGATTCCCTATGGCTTCGGGGCTTACGCCACTCAACGAGAGATTGGTGAGCCGGTTCCCCTGAGTCCCCTGTTAGCCGCCACAGAAGACCGTATTGCCCGGGTGCTGAGTCTTCCTGTCCGCCAACCTAATCGCAATGTGTCGCCCCTAACCAATCTCTTTTGGACGGGGGCGTTGCTGATGCCCCTGTTGGCGGGAGGTTGGCAGATTTATTTACTCTGTCAAACCGGACAAACCGATCCAAAACGCTGGTTTGGGGTCAAGGTGGTGACCGCTCAAGGGGCGGCCCCGAGTCTGGTTCAGGTGTTGCTACGGGAGGCGATCGCCCGCTGGGGTCTGTTTGGCGGCAGTGCTTGGGTGCTGTGGCGTCTGACCGGGGCATTCCCTGATTTAGGCATCTTGCTGGGGCTGACCGGGGTGATGTTGGTGGTGGATGGCCTGGCCTCTCGTTTTAATCGTCAAGGACGGGCTTTTCACGACAACATCGCCCGCACCTACATTTTGGATGCTCTGGACAATCCCTACGGAGATTGGCAACAGGAGGAGTTAGAGCGCGATGGCCATTGGACTCAGGTCGAGGGGGAAGCCGTTGAGGCGATCGTTGTGTATCCCCACCCGGAACCGCGACCTCGGGCCGGGGCCAGTCTCTGGTTTTGGATGCTCCGCAACCCTGCCACCACCTTATTGTTAGTGCTGCTGTTTTGTCTAACAGCGGTCTTGGGAACCTTTGTCGGCACACAGGTCTATATTCAACAACAGGCCAACTCACGGGAGTTTCAGGAACAGGATAATCAGATGTTCTTGTCCCTCGTCGGCAAACTGACTCCCGCCGCCGGAGCGCCCGATGAGCGTAAAAATGCCATTTTGGCTCTGGGAACCTTGAATGATCCTCGGGCCTTGTCCCTATTGGTGGACTTATTAGGCCAAGAAACGGAGCCGGAGTTGATTGATGCAACGCAACAGGCGATCGCCTCCCAAGGGACAGCCGCCATTCTGGAACTACGCCGCCTCAATCAATCTCTGAAAACTCAGTTAGACTCCCTCGAGTATGGGGGAACTGCTCAGGAAAAAGCCCTCCTCGCTCGTCGTCTGCGGGCCACCCAGCGGGCGATCGCCACCATCCTCAGCAACCACAGTGGCGAACTCCCCACCGCTGATCTCAGCCGCACCCATTTGGGCCAAGCGGTGACGGATGTTCCCTTCACTCTCATCTTAGATGGAGTCGATTTAGCCGGGATTCGCTTTCGGGGTTCGGTTCTCAGCCGGGCCAGCTTCCAGGGGAGTCAGTTCTACGGGGCCGGGGATGATGGCCGCTTCGGCACTTATGATGATTGGATTGCTGACTTGTCAGGAGCGGATTTGAGTTATGGCAACTTCGCCGGGGCCACTCTCACTCAAGTCTGGATGTACCGCAGTAACTTCATGCAGGCCAATTTCAATCACGCTGATGCTCGCTTTGTCAGTGCAACGGGTTCCAATTTTAGTTCTGCGCAACTGGTGGGGGCGAATTTCGAGGGTGCGTCTTTACGTCACAGCAGTTTCACCGGCGCCGATTTGAACGCCGCTGACTTCACTAATGCCGATTTACAGGGAGCGAGTCTCACTCAGGTTCGCGCTGGGGGCAGTCTCTGGACGGCGGCCAATCTCAGTCAAGCCAATTGGCAGGGAGCGGATTTAGCCGGGGTAGACTTCTCCCAGGCGGATTTGAGCAACAGCAATTTCCGTCAAGCCAATCTCTCGGGGGCCAACCTGCGCCGCGCCAATTTAGAATATGCCAGTTTCCACGGGAGTGATTTAACTTGGACGGATTTACGGGGGGCCAATGTTGCGGGGGCAGATTTTCAGGATGTTACCTGGGAGGCGGACGAGTCCGAGGAGGAGAGTGAATTTGTCGTGCGTTCTCCTGAGGCGGGGCCTCTCAGTTTTGTGGAGGGGGTTAACTTTAGTCGAGCGCGTAATTTAGACCGGGACGCGGTGGCGTTTCTGTGCGATCGAGGGGCGATTCATCCCGATTGTCCTTAATTTCACGCGCTCCACCCCGACACCCGGTTTCTG
>SIHH01000417.1 GCA_004299065.1 Phormidium sp. SL48-SHIP
GACAGAGACCATAATGCAGCTATTAACATCCTTGAATTAGGATTAAGTACCGTAGGGCATACGGGAACTCACGCCTCTGGAGATATCGACCTCTGCCTGGGTGGGGAAACTCCTCAAGGTAAGTCGAGTCGTGGAAAGAGGAAACCTCATCAGTAATGGTGGGAATCCCACGCTATATTCTTTGAATTAGCGTGGGAGGATGTCAAAATGGTTCATGGATGGAAACAAAAGTCCCCTTCCATAAGATAGATTTTTAACTCTGGCCGATTCTTGAGGTAATGTTCATTTCGCCAAGAGTCGTCACCTTCTCCCTGTTGATAGCAAGCCAAACCTAGACTGATGAAACATGAGGCGATCGCACTAAAACCCATACGCTCTCTCCAAGACGCCCTCGATCGCTGCCAAGCCCTGGGAATGAGATTGAGTCGCCAGCGTCGGCTAATCCTCGAACTTCTCTGGGAGGTTCAGGATCACGTCTGTGCCAGGGACATCTATGATCAACTCAGTCGCGCCGGCAAAGAAATCGGCTATACATCGGTGTATCAGAATCTTGAGGCCCTGTCGAGTCACGGCATTATCGAATGTATCGAACGCTCCGACGGCCGCCTCTATGGTAACATTAGTGACCCTCATAGCCATATCAATTGTCTCGATAGTCAACAAATTCTCGATGTGTTTGTCGAACTTCCCCCAGACTTAATTGAACGCATCGAAGCCGAAACCGGGGTTCGCATCACCGACTATCGCATTGACTTTTTTGGCTATCGAAATCCTAAACCGGAGGCCTCTGCCCCAACAGATGGCGTTGAGGCTGCCCCTGTTGATTCTGAACGATAACCGTCTTCCGTTATGGCGATCGCCCCCAAACCCTCCCTCAACCCTGTCGCACCTCGCAAACGTGCCAATCTCTCAATTCGGTTGATGTGGGTGGGGCTAGTCATCACCGCTATCTTTATCCTTATCGCTCTCACCGCCCCTCTCTTGCAAGGGGTGGGCCTGATCCAAAGTCCTAGAGAACTCCTTGATAATCCCATTCACCAGCCCCCCTCCTGGGGGCATTGGTTTGGGACGACTCGCCTAGGTTACGATGTCTTCTCCCGCACCCTCTACGGCTCCCAGGCAGCCTTAAAAGTGGTGGTTTTAGCCACGTTACTCAGTATTTTGACCGGAGTCCCCCTCGGACTGGCTAGCGGCTATCTGGGGGGCAAAATTGACCGGCTCTTGCTATTTGTGATGGATGTGATCTATACCCTGCCGGGCTTATTGTTATCCATTACCTTGGCGTTTGTCGTAGGACGGGGCCTGTTTAATGCGGCCTTAGCCCTCAGTATTGCCTATGTCCCCCAATATTATCGGGTGGTGCGCAACCACACCGTCAGCATTAAAACCGAGTTATATGTCGAAGCCGCGCAAGCGATGGGGGCCTCAACCTGGCGCATTCTCTCGAAATATCTCTTTTTCAACGCCATTCAGACGGTTCCGGTTCTCTTTGCCCTGAATGCGGCTGATGCGATCGCCATCCTCGGCGGTCTCGGGTTCCTCGGCTTAGGACTCCCCGAAGCCACCCCAGAATGGGGCAATGACCTCCGCCAAGCCCTCGAAGCGTTACCCACGGGGATTTGGTGGACGGCCCTGTTTCCCGGCTTAGCCATGACCCTAATGGTGATTGGCTTATCTCTGTTGGGGGAAGGCTTGAACGAGTTTGTTAACCCGAAGCTACGGCAAAATCGCTAACCGCCGCAGAGGCGAGGGGATAGACGGTGGGAGTCCAGGAGGCCAGCCGCTGTAGGACCTGTTGGGCCTCCTCGACGATCGCGGGCCAGGCCGGTTCGTGAGAGGCGGGAACATGAAGAAATACAGCCTGAGTGGGCAAGTTGGCAGCGGCGATGGCCGACAAAACCCGATAATAGGTGGCATTACAGACAAAACGGCCGGCGTGATAACTCACATCCGTATGCGGGAGTCCCGCCACCAACTCCCAGACATTGATGGGGGTGCAGTAACTCCGCGACCCCTGTACCGCCCGGCGTTCCACCGTCAGACGCGATCGCCCCTCCGCCATTCCTCCCAAGACCACCCAGCGAGGCTGCTGGTGATAAATGATCTCTAGGAGTTGGCTTGAGGCCTGCCGCGTGTCTACCGGAAGCCGTCGCAACAGTTGTGAGGGTTCGGGTAAGCCACCGCGATCGTGCAGTTGAGCCAAGAGATCATCACTGGAGTTACTACGGTGATGGGGTTTCCAGATATCGAAAGATGACAACAGTAGGGACATGGA
>SIHH01000076.1 GCA_004299065.1 Phormidium sp. SL48-SHIP
AGGGAACAGGGAACAGGGAATAGAGTTCCCGTACTGTTCCCGTACTGTTTATGTGTCCTGGCGATTCCCGGCAAGATAGGCGTTTAGGGCTTCGCTGGCCAGGTCTAACATGGGTTTCCCCGAACGCAGGGATTCTTCTTTGAGGCGATCGTAAACCTCGTCGTAAATGCGAATCCGATGGCGTTCTTGTCGTTTGGGTTTGAGGGTTGAGGGATCGTAGCTGTCCGAGAACTGTTGTAATCCGTCCATACCCATGCGATCGCAGAAATCACCAAAGCGCTCGCCGGGTTGACGCTCTTGTTTGAAATAGACGAACAAGGGTTCTAACACCTGTTCGATTTCATCGGCCGCCACGCGATCGCGATAGACTTGCGCCAAACGAGTCTGATGGGGATCTGCTCCCAACCACATCTGATAGACATTGGGGGCGCGTCCCACAAACCCTAACTCGGCAATATAGGGCCGCGCACAGCCATTGGGACAACCGGTCATACGGATCACAAATTCTTCTTTACGCAGTCCTACGCGAACCAATAGCTTGCGAATGCGATCCAAAATATCGGGAATGGCCCGTTCTGACTCGGCGATCGCCAACCCACACGTGGGTAGCGCAGGACAAGCCATCGACAACCGTTTCAGGGAATCCAAGCCTTCGAGGGACTGAACTCCAGCCTCCCGCAAGATACCGTTAATGGTCTGACGCTGGCTCGGATCAATGTCGTACAGCAAGACATTTTGATGGGGCGTTAGACGCATCGGCAGATCCAACGTCTCAACAATACGGCGCAGGGCGCTGCGGAGCTTCCAATCCCCATAATTGGCAATGCGTCCATTTTGAACCCATAGCCCTAAAAAGAGCTTGCCATCCCCCTGTTCATGCCAGCCTAAATAGTCTTCATAGCGCCATTCGGGCAGAGGCTGATAGGGTTGTAACGACTTGCCAAAATAGCCTTCGACCGTGCTACGGAATTTCTCGACGCCCCAATCATGGAGGAGATATTTCAAGCGAGCGTGACGACGGTTATGGCGATCGCCGTAGTCCCGTTGAGTGGCCACAATGGCTTTCACCAGGTCATAAATATCAGCTTTATCCACATAGCCAATTTCATCGGCCAAGCGAGGGAAGGTTTCCTCTTTGTTATGAGTTCGGGCCAAGCCGCCACCGGCGAGGATATTAAACCCTTGAACCTCTCCCTGTTCGTTGCTAACCAAGACTAGGGACAGATCTTGTGAATAGAGGTCAACGGAGTTATCTCCCGGAACCGTGACACAGCTTTTGAATTTACGGGGCATATAATGCTCCCCATAAATCGGTTCCTCTTTATCTTTAAAGAGCGTTCCATTGCCATTGCGTTGGCGGGCCGCTTTGACTTCGGGATCTTCCTCCCCGGAAATGGCTTTTTCGCCATCGAGCCAAATTTCGTAATAGGCGCCGCTTTGGGGGGTGAGTAGATCGGCAATGCGATCGGCATAGTCCCAGGCGGCGGCATACTCGGGGCGATTTTTGAACGGGGCCGGAGGCGCCATGACGTTGCGGTTGAGATCACCACAGGCCCCGAGCGTTGAGCCGAGGTTACGCACGATCGCGCTAATGGTGGCTTTGAGATTTTTCTTAAGGATGCCATGAAGTTGGAACCCTTGGCGGGTGGTCACTCGCAGCGTCTCGTTGCCGTAGTCTGAGGCCAGGCGATCGAGGGTCAGGTACAGTTGCGGCGGAATAAAGCCACCGGGGTTCCGGGTACGGATCATCATTTGATAATCCTTCTCTTGTCCCTTAACCCGATTATCTCGGTTGTCTTGTTGATAAGAGCCGTGAAATTTCAGGATCTGAATCCCGGCTTCACTAAAGTGGGTGGTATCTTCGAGGATTTCTGTGGCAACGGGTTCACGCAGAAAGGCGCTGCGTTCTTTAATTCCTTCGAGTTTTGAGAGTTTGCGTTCGCGAGAGTTCGGGGTCAGCGTAGCCATGCTTTAACAAGGTGAGAGTACGTCATCATCGCTCCATCCCCTGCGATCGGAGGAGTTGAGGCGATGCAGGATTCCCCGGCTCAGGACTTTGGGAGTCCTGAAGTCCGGTAATCCGGTCGAGATTGTGGAGAATACATCTTGCAAACTATTTTAGCATCCTTGGGGGGACGCATCAGAGGGGTTGAAATTAATCTTTGAGATGGCGATTTGAGATGGCGATTTGAGATGGCGATCGCCGCCCCTTAGGGAGAAGAGATTTCCTCTAAGTTGCCGCCGACGACCCAACCTTCTTGATTACTCGACTCAGAGCGAACCCGCTGCCAGGCTCCATCCTGGACATTTTCCAAGACCGTTACCGTTTCATTAAAGGCAATGCCCCCCAAGCTGCCAGCATCGTAACTGGGGTTGTCTCGCAGCAGTAAGCCTTCGGGCCAGGTGACGCGAGCCTGATAGAGTCCGGGGTTTGGGGTGGGACTCGGTTCTGGGGTGGGTTCGGGGTCCGGGGTCGCTTCTGGGGTGGGGGTTGTGCTGACTGGGGTTGCGGTGGGGGCTTGGGGGGTATCAAACTCGGGTTTGGGGGGCAATGCCGTTAAGCGGGCCACCAGATAGAGGGAGGCGGCGACCGCCCCGCCTAAGGTGAGGGCGATGGCCAGGGTAAACCCGAGAATAAATTTGGCTAAATTGGACAGATTCATGGGAAAAACGGGTGGTTATGACTCACCCCGTAGTTGTCCTTGGATACGACTCGATAGACTGCTCCGACGGGAGGCTAAACGCGCTTTCCCGGAGGTGGCCCAGTCTTGGAGAAACTGGATTTGTTCTTGAGCGGTGCGAGCCAGTGGCACAATTTGGCTGGCGGCTTCTAGGATATCTTGGGTGGTAAAGTCACGATTTTGACTAAAGCCAATGTGCATGGCTTCGACAATCATCTGTTCGATCTCGGCCCCGGAGAAATCGGGGGTTTCATAGGCCAGGCGATCGAGATCGTAGTTGGCCAGGTTATGGGGTCGTAAGCGGGATAGATGTACGGCAAAGATTTCCCGTCGTTCGGCTTGGCTGGGTAAACCGACAAAGAAAATTTCATCAAAACGACCTTTGCGCAACATTTCAGGCGGTAAAACCTGAATATCGTTGGCTGTGGCTACGACAAACACGGGGGAGTCTTTCTCGGCTAACCAAGTAATAAAGGTGCCGAAGACACGACTGGTGGTTCCTCCGTCTCCTTTTCCACCGAGGCCGGCGAAGGCTTTGTCAATTTCATCAATCCAGAGAATACAGGGGGCCAGGGCCTCGGCGACTTGAATCATCTGACGGGTGCGGGATTCAGATTCTCCCACGAGGCCGGCAAAGAGTCGCCCCACATCTAACCGCAAGAGGGGTAAATGCCAGTGATGAGCGATCGCCTTGGCACTGAGAGACTTCCCGGTTCCCTGAATCCCCACCAGCAGCAGACCTCGGGGATAGGGCAGGCCATACTCGCGGGCTTTTTCTGAGAATCCGCCTCCTCGTCGCAGCAACCAATCTTTGAGATTATCTAAGCCGCCAATATCGCTAATTTCTTCGGTGGCCCCGTAAAATTCTAGGATTTGGGTTTGGCGGATGGTTTGGCGTTTTTCTTCGAGGATCAGGTCAACGTCTTCGGGTTCGAGTTGGCCGTGGCTGGCGATGGCCCGGGCCAGAACCCGACGAATCCGCTCTAATGACAGTCCCTGACACGATCGCACCATTTCATCGAGGAGGCGATCGCCCAAGGGACGGCCCGTCGAGGATAAGAGTCCTTCAATTTCCCGGCGAATTTCCTCTCCCGTTGGCAGGGAAAACTCCATCACCGTCAAGACTTCGCTTAAATCTTCAGGAATGGTGACATTTGGGGCCAGCAACACCAAGTTTTTGGGTTGAGACTTGAGTAAGCGGGCTAAGTTGCGTAATTTGCGCGAGATGGAAATATCATCGAGGAAGCGATGAAAGTCGCGCAAAATAAAGATAGCCGGGGCATTGGCGGGTAGTTTTTCCACCTGTTCGAGGGCTTGCAGGGGATTGCGTTGGGCTTTACCGGCATCGTTGGCGTTACCCTGATACCCCTCGACAAAATCCCAGATATAGACGGCACGATTACCTTGGCTTTGAGCCGATTGGCGAATACTGGCTTCGACTCGTTCTTCTTCCAGGGTGGAAATGTAGAGAATCGGGTAACGCGCTCGTAGCAGCAGTTCAAATTCGTCTTTAAAGCTCATGTTTTAGGGGGTTGGCTCACTCGGAAGTTTTCCTTGGAGATCTTGCAAAGCGGCCCAGCGGCGATCGATTGGCGGTGGTGTGGTGGTGTCCACCTCAATACCGTCGCAGTCTTGACGACAGAGTTTGCGGTGGGGAAGTGCTAGACAGAGTTGTTCGTAGAGCCAATTTTCGGGATCGAAGGTTCCCTCGGGATGGAGGCTTTCGATCAGTTCTTCGCTGAGGACTTCTTGTTCGAGGGGTAAATCATCGGTGCGATCGGCGTTGACATCGAGCCAGATCACCTCGTCGGGGGAGACGTTCAGGCGGTGGTTATAGTTTTGTAAGCAGCGATCGCAGGTCAAGGTCACGATCGCCTCGATGGTGGCCGCAACCTGCAAGTAGGTTCCCTGATGGCTCACGGATATCGTCCCCTGCACCGGCATCAAGGTCTCCAACTCCGCGATAAACTGCTTAAAGTCAATGACCTCGGTTTTTTCTGGTGCTTTGAGTAGTGATGGAACATAAATCGGTTCCATTGTCAAGTCCTCCCAAACTGTGATGACTCGGCTGAGGCGATCGCCATCAACGCCATAACATCTGTTGTCATCCTATCAAACCCCTTCCCAGCCGCAGCAAAACCTGTCCCGGCGCTCGGAACAGGTTTTTGGCCCAACTCATCGGTTTAAGACTGGCCAGCTTTTTTCTTGCGTTTCGGCTCAAACGGTAACTCTTGGCGAGATCCATCTTTCGCTTTGGCTTTCTCTTGAGCATCCACAATTTTTTGCAGATTCTCAGGTAGGGGTTCCCGAGACAGGATAAAGGTTTGCAGGGTTTGGAAGATGTTAGCCACCACCATATACATCAACACCCCAGCCGGAAGTGGGAAAAACAGAAACATCCCGGAGAAGATCACAGGGGTGAGCTTACTAATGGTTTGTTGCTGGGGATTGGCATTACTATCTTGCCCTTGTCCTGAGAGGATCTGGTTAAGATATAGACTCAGACCAAAAAACAGGACCATCCCCACGATATCCCAGTGGATTTCTCCATTGTCGCCGGTCGCACCGACTCGACCGAGGGCCTGAATAAACAGGAAGCCTTTATTCGCCGCTAATCCAGGAATTTTCCCTTCTAAGGTCACTTTGCCCGGTTGTAGGGCCTCTAAGGTGCCATCTTCGGCGATCGCAACCCGATTTTCACCGTCTTTGATTTGCCATTGCGGTTGCACATCGGGGTTGTCATAATCCTGAAGCAGTTGTTGCAAAGGTGTTCCGTCTAAGGATTGAAACTCTAAGTGAGTTTTTTCTCCCACGACGAGGCGATTTCCGGCCGGTAACACCGCTGCGATTTTGCGGTGAACGCCATCGGTAACATAGATATTTTTGGGATCGCTGGTGTACACCTGGGGTTGAATGCGCTCGATCTGTTCCCGAGGGAAAATTTCTAACTCCACCGGGTAACCGATGTCAGCAAACGGCGATCCTCGTAACGTCGCAAATAGGGCAAATAACACCGGCATTTGTACCAAAATTGGTAAGCAGCCTGCCAGGGGATTGCCAAATTCCTTGTAAACAGCACTCATTTCTTCCTGCTGTTTCGCCGGATCATCTTTATATCGTTCTTGAACTTCTTTAACTCGTTTTTGCATGGCCGGTTGCGCAACTCGCATCCGACGCATACTGCGGATCGATTTAGCGCTTAGGGGGTAAAGCGCGAATCGGATCACGAGGGTTAGGGCAACAATTGCCAGTCCGTAGCTCGGCACGATCCCATAGAATAAATCTAGGATCGGCAGCATTACGTTATTGGAGAGAAAACCAACACCAAAATCCATTACGTTTTACGCCAATTTCTGCGCGGTGATATCGTCAATCTGAGCCAATCGGAAAGTCGTGGTTTAGGGATTATTGTCCTAAAGAGCCACTCACTTGTTGGGCCTCGGGGGACAAATGCTCTTGAATGTAATTGTACACCTCTCGAAATTGAGGGACGGCTCGCAGTTCGAGTCGGCTCCCGCCTTGTAGGGTTAGAACCATATCGCCCCAGAGTCCGAAGCCTCGGGGAACGGTGACAATTTTGCGAATTTCTGAGTAGACCACATCGGTGCGATCGCGCCCCATCCAGCCTCCCGTCACCGACAGACGACGGTTCGTAATCCGAAACCGTAGCCAGAGGGCGCGGATGACGGCCCCGACGGTTAGGGGCAAGCCAATGACCGTTAAGCCAATTAAGATATTGAAAATGAGGTCGCCGATATGGGGACCTCCTTCATAAAAGACTTCCTCACGAATGCCCATTGAGTACCTCGATTCTTGCCAACAACTGCTCTAATTCTTGCAGAAAGTGTCGTGAATTGCACTCTTTGGCGTCGGGATAGGCGATGATAATCACGTCCCAACCGGGACGGACTCGGGGCAGTAACGCTCTCAATGCGGCCCGAAGGCATCGCTTAATTCGATTGCGGACAACGGCTTTTTTACTGATTTTACGGCCGACACTGATGCCAAAACGAGTTGGGGGAACTTGAGCAATGCTGTTCCCCTCATGGACTCGGTCGTCGGCGCGATAGGCCCGCAGTCCCAGAACTCGGCTGCGAGTCCGCTGGCCACGCTGATAAACCGTTTGAAAGTCTTTCCAATGGCGAAGTCGGTGAGCTTGAGGTAGCACCGAGAGTCTAAACGGAGAGCCGAGCCCGTCCTTTGCGACGACGAGAGTTAATCACGCGCCGGCCGGTTTTAATGCGCATCCGAGCGCGGAAGCCAGAGGTCCGTTTGCGTTTGCGGACGGTTCCGCCAAAAGTTCGTTTGGTCATGGGTTGAGATTGTAGTTGACAAACATGCAGTTTACCATTCTACATCAAATTCCTCGGGCTGTTTGAGGGGATTGGCTATTTTCGCGGCTTGGGCGGCTCGGTCATCCGTGAGGTTAGCGGGGGCTAATGTTTAACACCCAAGTTCCCAGATAGCGAGCCATGGGGAGATCCCCAGGACTAAATACCCGTGCATTGAAGTAGTACATCCCGCCAAAGCGAGGGTTACGGACGTTGGAGAAGACGATTTCGACATCATTCCCCGCTGCGATTGGCTCAATCGGGTAAATTTCAATGACCTGGTTCTCTTGATCCCAAATCACATCTTCGAGGGCGATGACCTCATAATCGCCGTTTTCTCGGACGCGCACCTGGACCGGTTGGCGATCGGGATCGCGATCGGGGTTTAGGCTCATGTCAAAGTCGCCGTTGTAATAGTCCGGGTAGGTGATGGAGAGCTGGTTGACGGCAAAATCCATCTTCTCGGCCGGAATCCGCAGACGATAGCGATCGCGAGGATGTCCAGTCGTGCCGTAGTCAAGCCGAAACCCCAGTTGATTTTCCCGCCGTGGCCCCCCAAACAGGGTAAATCCTGGTAACCCCTGGGCCGTCACCTCGGGGGGAGCGGCAACGGCTAAGGCTCCAATGATCAGACTCGCAGATAACCAACGTTTCATAAGGACTCCTAAGTATTTAGATCGCAACGCTAGATCACAATGCTGGCGTGACGAGTCGGGGTCATGCGATCGTTTTTTTACAGTGTTAACGAATGTATCAAAACCCGACTCAACTGTCATGATAGTTCACAAGAGAGGCGATCGCCTTTCCCCGCGTCTAACCGGGACAGACCAACGCCCCAAGTCATGCTCCCCAAAGGATTGGAGAGATTGGGTTCTGTGGGCGCGATCGCCCAGAACCGCTGGCCAACAGCGGCATTTACAGTAAGGAATCAGACGCTAAAATGCCAACGGTCTTCGGGAAATACGCCTCAAAACGAGGCCAATCACCTGACATTTTAGACCCTTCAGGATGTGGTCAGCCGTCTTTTAGTATTACGGTTGGTCTTAAGACAAGTTAAAGAGCCTGTGCCAGTTTATAGAGATTGATCTACCATTCCCAGTAGATAGAAGCAGATACGATCGCGTCCCTGTCCCTCAGCGGCAGGCAAGCTATCCTTAGCTCATAAGTCTCCGGTCGTATCACGGGCTGCATCATTTGTCGCATCAATTTGGTTATCGCGAACTGATCGTCAAGTCATCCCGCCGCTAAAATCGCAGCATTAAACCCGTAGAGGAGTCTTTATGAAAGTTGCAGTTGCCAAAGAAATCGAGGTCGGGGAGCGCCGAGTGGCACTCATTCCCGATATCGTGGCTCGGTTAGCCAAAAAAGGACTCGATATCTCTATCGAAGCCGGAGCCGGTGAAGGATCCTTCTTCCCGGACTCGGCCTATGAAGCCGCCGGTGCCAAGATTGTCTCCGATCCCAGTCAAATTTGGCAGGGGAACGATGTACTGTTAAAAGTGTCCCCGCCCAGTCCTGAGGAAGTCGATCGCCTCAGTCCGGACACCACGCTGATTAGTTTTCTTAACCCTCTCGCCAATGCTGAACTCATGCAGCAGATCGCCCAACGGGGCATCACGGCTCTCAGCATGGAGTTGATTCCCCGCACCAGTCGCGCCCAGAGCATGGATGCTCTGTCGTCTCAAGCGGGGGTAGCCGGCTACAAGGCCGTCTTGGTGGCCGCCTCAGCCTTACCCAAATTCTTCCCCATGCTCACCACCGCCGCCGGAACCATCCGCCCGGCGAAAGTGTTTATCGTTGGGGCTGGGGTCGCGGGTCTACAGGCGATCGCCACCAGCCGTCGTCTCGGGGCGGTCGTCGAAGCCTTCGATATCCGGCCCGCCGTCAAAGAAGAGGTGCAAAGTCTCGGGGCCAAATTCGTCGAAGTTGAACTCGAAGAAGACACCGTCGCCAAGGGAGGCTACGCCAAAGAAATCTCGGAAGCCTCGAAACAGAAAACCCAAGAGGCCATCTCCAACAGTGTCGCCCAAGCCGATGTGGTCATCACCACCGCCCAAGTTCCCGGCAAAAAAGCGCCTCGCATCATCAGCGATGACATGATTGCCCGGATGCGTCCGGGATCGGTTGTGGTCGATTTGGCGGCACAACAGGGCGGCAACTGTGAAGGGACCGAAGCCGGGGCCAATGTCGTCCGTCATGGCGTCACCCTCATCGGCCCGGTGAACTTACCCTCATCGATGCCCGTTCACGCCAGCCAGATGTATGCCAAGAATATCTCAACCTTCTTGGACTACTTGATCAACGACGATCAGCTCAACCTGGATTTTGAGGATGATATTCCCGACACCACTTGTGTCACCTTTAAGGGTGAAATTCGTAATGAGCGGGTACGCCAGGCTCTCGGTGCCACGTCGGTCGCCTAGCGAGTTTCGTCTTGCTCAATCCTAATTTGACTCTCCCATAGGACCTTTGATATGACTGATCCGATTATTGCTGCATTGTTTATCTTCGTCCTCGCATCCTTCGCCGGATTCGAGGTCATCAATAAGGTTCCGCCAACCCTGCATACTCCCCTCATGTCTGGCGCGAATGCCATTTCTGGGATTGCGCTGTTAGGGGCCATCGTTGTGGCGGGCGATCGCGATTGGAACGTCACCGTCATTCTCGGCTTGGTGGCCGTTGTCTTCGCCACCATTAATGTCGTCGGCGGTTTCCTCGTCACAGACCGTATGCTGCAAATGTTCAAGAAAAAAGAGGCTAAAGCATGAGCGACTTTTTGCCAACTGGCATTCAACTGAGTTATCTAGTTGCCGCATCCCTGTTCTTCGTGGGCTTGAAACGCCTCGGTTCACCGGCAACAGCTCGTCAAGGGAATCGTCTAGCCTCGATCGCCATGTTGGTGGCGATCGTCGCTACACTGCTCGATCGCCAAGTTCTCAATCACCAAATGATTCTGGTGGGGATTGCCATCGGTTCGGTGATTGGCGCGATCACGGCCCAAAAGGTGGCCATGACCTCCATGCCCCAACTGGTGGGACTCTTTAACGGCTTAGGGGGGGCAGCGTCGGCCCTGGTGGCGATGGCTGAGTTTTGGCATTACTTTGACCTCACCGCTGAGCCAAATGCGGCTTCGACGATCACGGTGATGTTAGGGATTCTCATTGGTGGCGTCACCTTTACCGGCTCCCTGATTGCCTTTGCCAAACTTCAGGGCTTGATTTCGGGATCTCCGATTACTTTTCCCCTGCAACAGCCCTTTAATGCGGCCTTGCTGGCGAGTTTCCTGATTGGTAGTGGTTACCTAGTGGCCACCTCTCCTACGCCCTCCCTGTTTTTGGGCTTAGTGGCCATTTCCCTCGTCCTCGGGATTATGTTTGTGATCCCCATTGGCGGCGGCGATATGCCAGTGGTCATCTCCCTGTTGAACTCCTTTTCTGGCTTAGCGGCTAGTGCGGCGGGGTTTGTGGTGATGAACAATATGCTCATCATCGCCGGGGCCTTAGTCGGTGCATCGGGGATCATTCTCACGGTGATCATGTGTAAAGGCATGAACCGCTCTCTGACGAATGTCTTGTTTGCGGCCTTCGGAACCGGAGAAGGCGGCGGTACCGCTGCGGCCGGTGGTGGTGGCAGTCAAGGGGATAAAGTGGTTCGCAACATTGACCCCGAAGAATGCGCCATGATGCTCGGCTATGCTCGCTCTGTGGTGATTGTGCCGGGCTATGGTATGGCGGTGGCTCAAGCTCAACATTCGATTCGTGAGCTGGCCGATCAGTTGGACAAAATGGGGGTTGAGGTTAAGTATGCGATTCACCCCGTCGCTGGACGGATGCCGGGACATATGAATGTGCTACTGGCTGAAGCCAATGTTCCCTATGATGCGCTCTATGATATGGATGACATCAATCCTCAGTTTGAGGAAACGGATGTGGCGTTGGTTATTGGCGCTAATGATGTGGTGAATCCGTCGGCCCAAACTGAGAAAGACAGCCCCATTTATGGGATGCCGATTATTCAGGTCGATCGCGCTAAACACGCGATCGTCATCAAACGGGGTCTCAGTACTGGTTTTGCTGGGGTGGATAATGAGTTGTTCTACCGCGACAAAACCATGATGTTATTTGGCTCTGCCAAGGATATGGTCTCGAAACTTGTGGCTGAAGTGAAACAGCTCTAAGCGACCGTTTCGTTTTGCAAAACCCAGTTTTTCAGCATCTTGGCTGAAGGGCTGGGTTTTGCGGAATTAAGAGTAATGTATTGACATTTCCGCAATTGTGAACGATTTACGATTCGCGATTTATTAGTTATGTATCCTTCTTGGTTTAATCGGGAAACGGTTGGTGAGGTTTGGCGAGTTCCTTACGGCGATCGCGCCCAAGATGCTAAAACTTGGCAACAGCAGCAGCAGATCCGTCCTGCTAGCGAGGATCAACGGCGGCTGGGACTGCTGTTAATTGATGTACAAAATACCTTTTGTATTCCCGGTTTTGAGTTATTTGTGGGGGGACGTAGTGGCCGGGGGGCTGTGGAGGATAATCAACGGCTTTGTGAGTTGATTTATCGTCATCTGGGAGACATCACTGAGATTATTGCCACGATGGACACTCACAGCGCCTTACAGATTTTTCATCCGGCGTTTTGGGTGAATGATGCTGGTGAGCATCCCGCTCCGATGAGTACCCTAGAACTGGCGGATATTGAGGCCGGAACCTGGCGCATTAATCCTGAGATTGTGCCGATGTTGCCCCTTGACATTGACCCTGATGCCTATGCACGGCACTATGCACGGCAACTGACTCAAGAGAGCAAATATCCCTTGACAATTTGGGCGTATCATGGTATGACCGGCGGCATTGGTCATAGTTTAGTGGCCGCCGTTGAGGAAGCCTGTTTTGTTCATAGTTTGGTGCGTCGCAGTCCAACACGCTATGAACTCAAAGGAATGCACCCTCTCACGGAAAATTATTCAGTGCTAAAACCGGAGGTACAAACGATGGCCGATGGGACGGCGATCGCCGAGACCAATACGGCTTTAATCGAGCATCTGTTGAGCTTTGATCAGCTCATTATTGCAGGACAGGCTAAAAGTCATTGTGTGGCCTGGACGGTGCGGGATTTAGGGCAAGAAATTCGCGATCGCCATCCCCAAAATCCCGAAACAATGGCCCAAAAAATCTATCTTCTCGAAGACTGTACCTCCCCGGTTGTGATTCCTGGGGTCGTCGACTTCAGCGAGGGGGCTGATGCCGCCTTCGCCGACTGTGCCGACTTGGGGATGCAACGAGTTTCGAGCCAATCCTCGTTAGACTGGCTGCATCAGAACGCTTAGCCCATATCAAAGACAATTTTAAACAATTTTAAAGGCCATGACCTAGACCCGCGCCTTGCAATCCTAGAGCAAACAGCACCAACGTGGCGAGACTTCCCACCACGAACGATGCCGATCGCAACAGCGGTAAGTTGCCAATATAACAGACGCTATAGAGAAAACGAGCCACCAGAAACACAACAGCCGCCCAAGTGGTCGTCGAAGAGCCGGCCTCCGTGACATAGACCATCAAGGCCGCCGCCGTAAACGGGAGGAACGTCTCAAACGAGTTTTGGTGCGCCCAAGTTGCCCGTTGTGCATAAGCCGGGAGGCGATCGAACATGGCCCGAGGGGCAGCTAAATCATATCCCACCTGAACGCGAGCATAGCCAACCCAAAGATAGGGCAAATAGATCAGAACAGCTGCGACGGCGATCGCCAACAACAAGATCAGCGAATCAGACCATTCTCTTAACATCAAGACATTCCCCGCAGAGGCATCAATCGAAATAAAACAGCGTCACAATCTTACGCTGGTCTTCCGCATCCCGACAGGTTTGCAGCAGGGTATGGCTATCATGGAAGGCGAAACAGATCAATTGCTGACAGCGGCTAATAATCTCCAAATTGCAATTGGCACTTGCTTCAGCCAACGACAACTCATCATGTTCTGGATGTTCCACCAGATGCATGACTTGCTCAAGTTGTTTGCGTGACTCATTGGCCTGACGTTTCAAGCTTTGAGGAAGAATCACCGTTAACTGATTGGGATCAGCACGCATAGCTCCGCGAATCGCAGCAGAATTGGTCCCCGTTGCCCCCGAGGTAATCAAGCGATTCCCTCCCAGGACTAGGGCATAACTCATCACCTCAATTAGATGTTGATGAGTGATAGGAACATGACGCGACCCGAGAATCGCGATGCGTTTGGAGCCAGACTGCTGAATCGCAGCTAGCTCTTGTAGGAAAACGTCAACTTTCTCGGAAGTCTCTGTAGTTTGACTCAAAGACAGTACGACGGGAACTGAACGACGCAAGTATTGTAACAGACAGAACGCTTTTGCGGGGAAGAACCGGGGGAGAGTTAATTTTAGGCTGAGCGTTGACCGGCCAGAAACCGGGCGGCCCCTAGGGGCCACCCCTAGCTTGTTTCTCTTCCCTAGCCTGGGTTCCCCAACTCCAACATCTGCAAGAGTCGCTCAACATTCAAATGCTCCTGAGCCATCTGATAGATGTAGTCAAGCTTCATCGGTTCCCGGACGGGGGTGCGTCCGAACATGGCATCGAGAATCTCGACGGTGGTTAAGGTGTCTCGTTCGACAGAGATCACGGGAATTTCGACTTCCTCGGCGCGATTGAGGACTAAATCACTCGGAGTCAAGTGATGGCCCGTGAGGATGAGACAGTGCGTTGCCGTTTCCAGGGCCGCCAACTGAATATCCGTGCGATCGCCCCCAGTAACAATCGCCGTATTGAGACTTTGTTGAAAATACTTCACCGCCGAGTTAACACTCATGGCCCCAATCTGGATGCTCTCAATCATCAAATCCAGCCGTTCCTTACCGCATAACACCTCAGCCTTGAGGTTTCTAACCACATCCTCGACGCTGACACTGCGTAGCAAGGCACTATGAGGTAAAACTCCCACCACCGTAATGCCAGACTCTTCGAGAAAGGGCTGCACCCGAGACTGAACCTCATCCAACTCCCCAAGCGGCACATTATTGAGGATGACCCCCAAGGGGCGATCGCCCAACTGAGCCTTCGCCGACAACACCCGATCAATGGTTAACATCGAGTGATAGCGAATCACCAGTAACACACCCGCATCGACCAACTCAGCCATTTGCGGTAAGGCCAGGCCAAAACTTCGTCCTTCCGATAAGCTCGTCGGCCCTTCCCAAACCACCAACTCCACATCCGGACTGGGTAAATCCCGAACCTGTTGAGTGTAATCCGTTGTATCCCGTCCTTGTAGCCGTTTGGCTAACCGGTCTGGCGAGAGAGTCAGAACCGGGGCTTGGACGCGATCGCCGCTCAGTTGTAGCTGTTGAGCCACAAAGTCCACTTCCGCCTCATTCAACTCAGGCGAGTCCGAAAGACTCACGGCGGGAACCAACGGTTGGCCAATGGCAAATTCCAGACCCCGCTGACGTAGTTGACGAGCTAGCCCCAACAGACTAGATGTTTTACCACTACAGGGTTCAATCGACCCAACGATTAGATATTTTGGGGGGTTCGACACGCTAGACACTCCTTTTCCATGCTGTGAGATGGCTGTTGACACAACTCACCTTCACTGTGTTCAATGTTCGATCGGTTCGATCTACTGTGAGCCGTCAAACTTCATAGTAACTGTATCAAGAGTGACCTTCCCCGAATTTCTCCGTTCGGGGCCAACGCGAATCCACTCAGTCACAGGTCCTTCGTTTCCAGGTCTGACCGCCATCAGGGACTATTCATCCACATCTAACAGTTTGTGGTAAAATCCCTTCGAGAAGTCCACAACTCGGTACTTCTTAAAGATAATCAGCAGTTCGATCACAAAATTAATAAATTCATAATTGGCCATCGTCGTCTCATAGCTCAAGTCCGCATTGCCATCGAACTGCAAGCGACAGCGGGTTGGATCAGCCGGAAGACTCGACACATTCCAGGTGGCGACGAAGGGAATATTCTTGCCCCCCTCGATGCGGCGTTCCCCTTCGAGATTTCCCTTCTCATACAGCCCAATGGCTAAGGGCAGCGCACTACGCTGATTATTGGTCTTATAGTAAGGAAGATAGACCATGACTTTGGCCTTGGGAGCAGGTTGCAGATTTTCCAGTGACATAGTACGAGAAGTAGAATGGAACGGCTTGTGGCATCGACGAGACCCGCCAACCCACCATACGCCATTCTATCC
>SIHH01000077.1 GCA_004299065.1 Phormidium sp. SL48-SHIP
TGATTAGCTGCTCCATTGTTGGGTTGTCATCCTGAGCTGGTATTCCAGTTATCTCTTGCACCCAGGTGTTGGTTAGCCGCTCCGTTGTTGGATTATTAGCCACAATAGCGGCCAATTGAATATGCATGCGTATATTTGGGTTTTCTCTAAGTTGCTCTATGTGATTTCGGACAGTACTCTCTACATCCGCCTTTTCATTTATCTCAAACAGATAACTTTGGTCTGCGTAAAGTTTCACGCCTGTTATCTTACATATAAATGATTCAGGCTCTGTGCCCGTACTCATCAAGCGTCTTTGAAAAAGATTTCTTAAGAGCAAAATCACCCAATCATTTTCCTCCTCGCCATCGATTTTTTTGATGAGTGCCTTTATGACTCTTTGACAAAGATCCTGCCTTAGCAGGACAAGGAACTCCCAGAAGAAACTGTCGCCTGATCCTTGTTGGTTCTCTTCTGAGTCACTGTCGCCTGATCCTTGTTGGTTCTCTTCTGAGTCGTGGATTCTCCAGTTAGGTTCATACGGCGGCTCATCTCCATTTTGATGGAAAAAGGTCAAGTCAGGCTCGCCTGAGTCATTACTTAATGATTCGAGTCCCCGAGCATATTCTCTAAATATTTGTGAGTGTGTTTCTAGATTAATGTTATGTGCTGAAGGTGTGCTGAAATAACGACATATTACTCGTAGACCACCTCCGTTGTTCATAGAACAAAAGCGAATTCTAGAAGCCCTTTGTATGGATAGTCGGGATAGTGGCAGCATTCCTGGCCTCCGATTATGGTAACAACAAGATATTTACCTCGGCATCAGACACACCAGCAGCGTTTTCCAAGCGATAACTGAAGGTATGAGTCCCGATATGAAAAGCCTCAACCAAAGTAATACTACCATCGGAACTAACCGTCAGCTTACCTCCTGCAAAATCGACTCCCGGCGCACCTACCGCATTATCCGTTACAGACCCCCCTAAATCGCCGCCACCAAAACTGGTAATCGACGCAGTGGGGAAGCCTAACGAATCGTTGTCGAGCAAGCCGCCGAACGCTGTAAACGGGCTGGCGTTGTAAACCTGCCCATTTGGATCAGACATTAACACAACCAATTCCTCATTGTCAACCGTTGCCGGATCGTCAACGCCATCTTCCATTGCCACTGGCGGTATGCCAACTAGAATGCTAACCGTTCCATCGGAAGTCCCGCCCGAGTTGGACAACTGATAGTCAAAGCTGTAAGAACCAGGCACCGTTGGATTGGTTAAACTGAAACTGCCATCCCCATTCACCGTCAACGTTCCCCCCGCCAAACCGACAGCATTCCCAGCCGCATTCGTCGTCACATCGCCGCCGAGATTGCCGCCGCCAAATGTCGCTAGAGTCGATACAGGGCTACCTAGCGTATCGTTATCGAGCAAATCGTTGGTGTCTGTCTTCGCAATATTCAACGTTTTTCCAGGCTCAACCAAGTAACCGCTATCATCAGTTGCCGTCGGTGCTATAGCAGTAACCTCGATATTAATTGTGCCATCATCTGCGCCTGCTGAATTTTCTAAGCGATAGTTGAAATTGTAATTTCCCGTCGTACTCGGATTCGTTAAACTGAAACTGCCGTCGGCGTTGACTGTCAATGTTCCACCTGCCAAACTGACAGAATTTCCTGCACTATTAGCAGTTACAGAGTCACCCAAACTACCGCCGCCAAAACTGGAAATTGTCGCCGCCGGAGTACCCACTGTGTCGTTATCGAGAATATCGTTAGAATCCGTCGTTGAAACGGTCAAACTGTCTCCAATATTTACGGCATACGAATCATCAGTAACGGCGGGCGGTTCTTGAACCTCAATTGTCACCGTTGCCGTGTCATTTCCCTGCGAGTTAGCAATCCGATACTCAAACGTATATGTTCCTGCGTCACCCGGATTTGTGATGTTAAAACTGCCGTCTGCATTAACCGTTAATGTTCCACCTCCGATCCAATCGAGATCGTCTCCAGCATTGGCAAAATGAGAACCAATATTGAACTGGTCGATCGCCGCCACCGGAAAACCAAGCGTATCGTTAGTGAGTAAGTCAAGCGTGTCAGGCGTGGCAGTTATCAAACTCGTCGTCGCGGCGATCGTCAAGGTTTCGCCCACATTCACCGTATAGCTGCCATCATCGTCTGCTGTCGGAGCCGCCGGAGCCACCGGAGCCGTGTCGTCGTTGAGAATCTTAAATGGCGCGTCCGACTGGGTCGTGCCAACTTGACCCGAGCCGCTGAAACTCTCGATTTCCAGCCAAATCCATTCGTCGCTTTCAACGTCAGTGTCGCCAAACACTTCAAACGGGACGACTTTGCTGGTCTCTCCAGCGGCGAAACTGAGGACGATCGGCGTATCGTTATAGTCATCTCCTCCCGTCAAAAGATCGACGTTTCCACCGCCCTGTAGCGTCGAGAATTTCAGGGTTACGTCTTCGGCAACTGCGTTCGCTGTCCGGGTTAGCGTGTAGTTTGTCAGTGTGGTGCTACCGCTATCTCCTTCTGGCACCTCTTGAACGAAAACGCCATTGCTAGAGACAAAGTTGTAAACCGGATCGGTGATGAGTGCGGGGGTTGGGCTAGGCGTTGGAGTGGGGGTCGGTGTGGGAGTGGGGGTCGGTGTGGGAGTGGGGGTCGGTGTGGGAGCGGGGGTCGGTTCGGGTTCGGGTTCTGGCGTTACCTCGGAGTCCGGTTCAGGGGTCGGTTCGGGTTCGGGTTCGGGTTCTGGCGTTACCTCGGATTCCGGTTCGGGTTCCGGAGTTGGGGTCGGGGTTGGTGTCGGTGAGGGAGTAGAGGCTTGACTCGAATCGGGTTCTTCTACTTCCGTCAGGGGGATAAAGTCGTTAGCGTCGAGGTCAGTGACACCCTGAACCGTTGCTAAAAACTGACCGCTGCGGCGATCGCGAATAACGGTTTGGCCGTCCTCGACCGTGAATGCCAACCCAGTAAACCTCAGATCCCCCAAGAGTTCGATGCGATCTTCGCCCCGGCTGAAGTCCTCGATGCGATCGGCATCGGCTGGGGTTTCCCCTCCGGTAGAGCGACTGTCGGACAAACGACCGATCGCAAAAATATCGTTACCCTCGCCCCCAGTCAGGGTATCGCTGCCCATATCTCCGTAGAGGACATCGTCGCCGGACGCTCCTTGCAGCCAATCGTTATCTTGACCGCCCCAGAGGCTGTCCTCTCCCGCATCGCCGATGAGGGTATCGCGTCCTTTATTACCAAACAGCCAGTTACCTTCGGTGTCGGGGTTAGATTCGGGGGTTAAGGTTCCCCCCTGGATGACGTCGTCGCCGAGGCCTCCTGCGATGATATCGAACCCTAAATCTCCGTAGAGGCGATCGTCGTCTTGTCCACCTAAGATTGTATCGTCGTCTCGTCCGCCGAAAATGGTATCCCGTCCGGCATTCCCCGCCAGTACGTCGTTGCCCGTGTTGCCGAAGATGCGATCGCTGCCCCCCAATCCAGTCACCCTATCATTCCCGCCCAGGGCAAATATTTCATTAGGGGCGATCGATCCGACAAGGATATCATGACCGAAGGTTCCGAGAATTTCCATAATTCAAGACGAGTTGGAGATCAGTTCAGAGAGTGAAAACTGGCTCTAATGAAGTCGTACAACTGTGGCTGTAACAGGCCTGAACTCTAACCCAATACGACTCCGTGGAACGGCCAGCTTGAATAGTCATCCACGATGATAACCATCGGAAGATTGCAAATGTCAAACGTTTGACCTGGCTTCAACAAAACTTCAGCAAAATTTCAGCAAAACTTCATCAAAAAAAAATAAACAATGCTGTCCGTTTTGTTTGTTTTTGTGAAGATTCCCTCCCGACTATCCTCGTGACTTGGCTTCAGCCATGACACGAGGGGAGAGGGGAGAGGGGAGTCGGGGCGAAAAATTTTTCGCCCTGACCAGAACGCACCGTCTCTAACGTCCCCTTAACGCCGCCAACTTGCGCCGCCAGTCCTGACGCTGCACCATCTGCCATTGCTGGCGTAACTCCTCAACTGGAACCGACTCCTTCCCATAACGCCAACCCACATAGGCTTGACAAATTCGAGATACTATGCTAAGCACTTCAGGAGGATAGCGATCGCCCACCTGACGCGCAAACTCCAACGGAGTGTGAGCCGGATGTTTCGGACAGCCATCAGCCGCCAACTGCTGCAACATCTGCTGATATAACCGCTCCATCGCCGCCAACTTCGACAGCCAACGGCGGCGTTTCCACTCCCGCCAACCTTGCCAACTCAACCATCCCGCAAAGCTAAACAGAACCAGAGTTAACAAACCACTTAATACCCCCAGCCATCCCTGAGCGAATCGCGCTAAGAACCAATCAATCCCCCGGCCCAGCATCACGAAAATGCCGTTAATAAACCCCGTCACCGGAGAGGGAAGCCAACCTGCAATCCAATCCCAAAATTGTCGTAATACCCCAAAGGGTTCATATTCACTCACGGAGGGGGGAATCACCTCATGGCCAGGAATGGGGTCAAAGGCGAACCAACCATGACTGGGGAAATACACTTCCGTTAAGGCGAACGCATGGGTATTCTTGACCTCGTATAAGCCGGTAAAGGGGTTGAAGTCCCCCGGCCCGAATCCGGTCGCCAGTCGCGCGGGAATCCCCAGGGAACGCAATAGGAGAGTTAACACCGTCGAGAAATGGTCGGGATAGCCACCGGGAGTACAAGCCGCTGGATTGGGGGACTCCTCGCAGCGGAAAAGAAAGTTGAGGGCCAAGTCTTCCCCTTCATCGAGAAAGGCTAAGCCAAAGGGGTCTTGAGGAATATCATAGGTCTGTTTGAGATGTTGGGCCAGATACAGAGATATCTCATAGGGGTTGTCTAGCGGGTTGACGGCGTTGGCTAAGACCGATTCGCTATAGTCCCGTAATCGCTCGTTAATCTCCTCGGGAACTTGTAGATAGACCTCGGAGATGGCGTCGCGATAGGTGGTGGCGGCTTCTCCTAAGCGAGTGCGATCGCGCAAGGAGACATGAGACACCACACTATAGGTCAACCCATCCGACAGGGGAACGGGGGAACGCAACGACCCTTCTGGACCAATGGCCACATCCTCTGTGGGAAAATAGAGATAGCGGGGTTGGTCCAGAACCGGAATCAGTCCCGGAAAATCGGCGACAATGCTATAGGTTTGAATCACCTCCTGGGTGTAACTGCGCGGTCCCATAAAGGGTAAGTCAAAGCGGAAACTCCAAGATGAACGGCGAACCTCCCGCACATCGTCGTTTCTGGAGACGCGCCAACCCTGTCCGGTATACTCGTCAAACGCAATCACTCGCCAAAATCCGGGGGCCTGCGATCGCACCCGCATCACCACCTGAGGGGTCATCGACCCCCGCAAGTTTTGGTTCATACTCTCAGCAAACCCCGCATAAAAGGTCTCATCCACCTCACCGGGACCGTCAGCGGCTTCTCCAGAGCCATCTCCATCTAAGTCACTCCCATCTCCTTGAGCGTTGGGACTGACGATATTACGGCCATCGAAGTCACCGCGAAAGTCAATGGTACTACTGACGGGAAACGAGCGTAACTGATATCCCGGAACCCGAGGAATCGCCGCAAATAGCACTAACCCTAAACTCAGCACCAGTAAGCTGAGAGTTAGGCTGGCTTTCCAGGGAAATGACTGGCGCAAACTCCGGATGACCGAGGTTTGAGGCTGGCCTGAGGCGCGATCGCCCAACCCCAAACGAGAGCGATAATCATAGATCAAGGTGGGAATCGCCAACAGCAGAAACAAGACCAGAAACGGTGCAAAGGCCATGGTTTGGCTAATGGTTCCCGCCACCCCAATCAGAATCAAGGCGATGACCATCGAATAGCCTAAATCCTTGCGTCGGGGTAAATCGAAGGTATGCAGGACTTGCACCTGAATCAGCAGTTCTGCTAGAATAACCCGCGTATCGTTGAGCGTGGTCACGAGGTTGTTGAGAAAGACCACCAACGTCACAATCAGGGCGATCGCCAAAACAAACTTTAGAACCATATTGCGATCGCGGCGACGCAGCCAACTCCAGCTTGCGCCAATGATACTCAACGGAACCGCCCAGAGGCTAATCAGGGTTCCCGCCGCCACATCCGTGGCCACAATCCCCACAATCACCAGCAATTGCACCAGCACCCGTAACGTCACCGATTCTTCAGCAACTGGAGGGGGGAGCGATCGCCAAAACTCCCCGACGCGACCTATCAGGGGGACATCAGTCCAACGTCGGGAATCAGAAGCAGACATAGCAGGTCTCGGGGGAATCAGGGAACAGGATTTGCCCTCAGAGAGTCGAAATCACTCGGGGGCTACTGACTACTGTGCCACAAAGGATTCGCCACATGCTACCTCATCAAATACACGGAGGTTTTTGGTGATCTAACTCACCAATGCTAGAAAACTTTATAGTATTTGTACTGATTAAGGATTAGGGCGGGGAACCGTATACGCCGAATTTCGTCCAATTGACCCTGTGGTATTCCCCAGTCGGCCTAAATTCAGGAGAATTTTCCCGGTTAGGAGAAGCCAGTCCCATCAAAATTTCACATAACTGCCCGACAACTTTACAGAAACTTCCTAAAACTGCCCCCAGAGTTCGCTTATATTAGAGATAGGAGTGGTGTTGCTCAAATTTAATCTAGGACAAACATGAATAAAATCTTGACAGTCGGTCTCAGTTTTCTTGTTCCCTCGGCAATGGCGATCGCAGCGTCTCCCGCTCACGCCTTCAGCCTGAGTGGTTCTCTCTATAACTACGAACAGGATGACACCAAAGTTGACTACTCGCTCACGCAAGTCGGTGGTGGCATTCAATTTGACTTCAGAGTCGATACCAGCGTCAACATGGCTGACCTGCGAGGGCTATTCCTGAATATCAACGATGAATCTCTCCTCAGCGGCTTAAGTGCAACCGCCGCCAGCAACCCCTTTGACGACATCGATGCAGCCAACTTCTACAGCATCGGGTCCGATGACTTTAGAATCGATAGCGGGGGGACAACCGATTTTGGGTTTGGTGGTGGGAATGGCCTCAATGGTGGCGGTAAAAAAGCCTCTCAGTACACGATGGGCTTTGACATTGGTCAACAAGGGATTGCCAACTATGATATTCAAGGTACCTCCTTTCTCCTCGAACATGACAGCCAAGACCTCTCCTTAGACCTCTTTACCGAGAGTATGTTCGGTGTGCGTCTGATGAGCGTTGGCGATAACCGTGAAGGGAGCAGCAAATTACGAGGGGAAACCTCTAACGAGATCATCGAACCCGAACCCGAACCCACGTCAGAGCCGACACCGGTTCCCACGGTTGTGCCAACTCCCCTACCCACCCCCGCACCGACTCCCGAATCTCGGGAAGTTCCCGAACCCATGGCCCTGCTCGGCTTGGTCGGCATCGGTGCTACCCTGAAAACATTGCGTCGTCGTCACCATTAATCGCTCAGAACCGTTCATCAGTTTAGCTGCCAAAATTGTCACCACAACTGGTTTACTGACGTCCAGGTGCATCTACTCCACTCCCAACTCAGCCATTTTTCCAGCGATTTCATGACGGTTGAGCGATCATTAGCCCAGAGGCGGCGCGATCGCAACCCATCGGCCAAAAAGAACTACATTAGGGAGAGGGTAAACCGAGAGCGTTTACCCTCTCCTTTTCCCTGCTGATCGTTCCAAGCACCGCTTATGACCGCCACCCCACCGTCGAGTTCTCCCAACCGGGAAACCGCCCCGAACCTCAATCTCGACCGTCGGTTTCACACCCTAATCGAACAGTCTCTCACCACCCTAGAAGCCTTACTCAACGATAGTAGCCTAGCACCGTCGGAGCGTGCCAAAATTGCCCTAGATATATTGACCCTGGCTCAGACAACACAGAACCTTCCCGAATTGTCTTCCCTGAGCCACATGAGCCGCTCCCTCGCCACAATCGGAACCCTGGCCCAAGAAACAGTCCCCGCATCGAGTTCCCAGGAACTCGATGCAGTGGTCTGTCTCGACGATTTTTTAAGCCCCGAGGAGAATCGTCAGGCCCTAGACATTGCCCTGAATCAACGCCAAGACTTGGTTCCGTCTAGCACCACCAGTAAAGCCGATAACTACCGCCAGTCCTCGATTCTCTACGCCACCCATTTCCCCCAGTTTTATCACCGGCTCAAACATCAAATCCTCGTGGTGTTGCCACAAGTTTGGACTCCCCTTCAGCATTCTCCCTTCCCGGTGACTCAAGTGGAGATGCAACTGACGGTTCATGGAGATGGCTGCTATTACAAGGTTCATAACGACTCAGGGAGTCCAGAAACCGTCACCCGCGAACTGACCTATGTCTACTATGTCCACCGGGAACCCGCGCAGTTTTCGGGGGGAGAACTGCGGTTATATGAAACCAATGCCAGTGACGGTCGCCTACGCGATCGCAACCACTTCAAAACCATCACTCCCCGCAACAATCGGCTCGTGTTCTTCAACAGCCGTTGTCAACATGAAGTGATGCCGGTTCGCTGTTCCTCCAACAAATTTGAGGATAGCCGCTTTACCTTTAACGGCTGGCTCAGACGTTAGGATATCCCGCCCTACAGGACAAAAAAATAGACAGTTCAACTATGACAACCAGAAACCGTGAAGTTGCCACTGTGCTAGAAAACAGCAGGGTTTATTCGTCCTAATCGATTTGTCTAAACCCTCTAGGAATTAGAGCGTTGGACAAATGGAAAACACAAGGGGAGATTGCCCGGATGTATCGAGATGGACTTCGAGGGTATAGGTGTGATTGACTTGAATATCCGCCAGTTCAACAGTGATGTGACCGGGAGTTGAGCGTTGTGCGGTGTTCATGGCTCCCTCACCGCGTAACTGAACGCGACCCCCATCGGGAAGTTGACAACAGACTCGCAATTGAGAAGCGTCATCCTCAGTCTGGAACCGGGCCTCAAGTTGCAAAAGTCCTTGAGCCGTGAGCCATTGACGGCGATCGCTCGGATGACTGGCCGAGACGTGCAACGATAAGGATTCGACAATTTCCTTCGCCGCCAACAGCGACAACAGCATCTGCTGAGTGGGAGTCGCACCCTCATAACTGCTGGGAAATTCCCCCTCAGACGGCTCAATCAGCGTCTCACCGCTGCGGCTGGTGGACCACACCAACAAACGCTCCGTCCAGATATTTAACTCCTCAGTGCGATCGGGGAAAAGGCCTTCCACCGCCGCCACTAAGCGTTCTCCTTGACGTAGCGAGGTTCGTAACAACTGCTGACAGCGGACTAACAGTTGCGCGAAGGTGTCTTCCGAGATGGTAACCGGGAGCCGTAGCTGTTCGAGTTGCGGTAACCAGACATACGTGGGAACTCTCGAATCAGCTTCCTCGTCAACGGGATCATTGGCGTATTCCAAAACCTCGCCGGTTTCCCAGGGGAACAGCGGTAAGTTCTGTTCGAGTTCTTGTTGAATGCGACGCTTCAAAAGCGCCTGAAAACGGTTCTGCACGGTGGATTCCTCTCCTATTGGTATCGCGTCAAAGTCCAGAAACCTAGATTGGGAGCGATGGGGTTCGACACCCGCTCCCGCGTCAGGTTTATTGTCCTGGATGACCTCTTGTAAAAGCCAGGCGAGGAAGCGTTCTGCTAACCGCTCCTCCTCCTGACTCCATTGGTTCCTATCATTATTCATTCGTTGACTTCCCTTCTCCGGACGTTGGTCCGTCCGGTTCCTGATGGCGCGGTCTAGCTTAGAGATCTCAGTGCGAGGCCTTTTATTTAGAGGCCTGTATGAACACTTGGCTCGATTTTCCCCCCTGACCGAGATTTTTGTCACCCATTGGGTTTGACTCATATCAATCATTGCGATAGTCCCAGGCCCGCTTGAGGAGCGTAAACCAACGTCGCTGGAGTTGAGAGAGACTGATTCCCAACTGTTGAGCTAAGTCTTGATCATCATCGCCCCGACGTTTCCCTTCAAGTAAGCTCAACTCAGCCGGTTGACAGGTGTCGAGGAAGGTCTCCCATTCCACCGTCGTCATCCCCAGATTGCGATCGAGATCCGCATCGAGCCATTGATGAACCAACTCCCAGCGGTGGGACAGCGCAAATCGGATCAGATGGTACTTAAACCGTTGTTGTAAATAATCTCGCTGGCGGGGGTCTAACCCTAGGATGGCTTCAATCTCCCCGGTTGGCAAGTCCTGTAGCCGCAAAACAAAGTAGTCTGCACACGCACTTTGATCATTCTCATCGAGGTATGTGATCAGCTCCTCGATAATGCGATTGCGCAATAAATCATCGGTGGGATCTTGGGCGCGGTCTACCATGCGATCGCGGACTTGAGCCAGCGACGCTTCCCCCCAGCTGCTCCCCCCTTCATTCGGCTTTCCATCACTGGCCTGTTGTAAGTCAACGGAGTATTCCAAAGGTTGTTGCTGTGCAAAGGTCTGGGCGCGTAAAATCACTAACTGCTGACTGCGTCCTCGATTGAGATGAATGCGCCGTTTCCCATAGCGTTCGGTAAACGCCAGATATTCGGCTAATTCCAGGAGCGATCGCGGTGAGTAGGTCGGTGGAAGTTGCGCCTCACGACGCAAAGCGTTTAGGGTTTCGACGTAAAACCCCTGCAAAAAATCCTCAATCAGTTGCAACCGCGCCCCATAACTCGACTGCACGGTTGGGGGGGTGATATAACGATAGACAATGGCGCTGAGGGTACTATGTAAATCTAACCGTCCCCCTTCGGAGCCGCGCCGATAATACTGTAGAACTTGTTGCAGACGATGTTGTGCTAAATGATAACCCCAGCCGAGAACATCACCTGAACGTTGAATGCGTTGACTTTGTTCACAAGTTCGCGTCACTTCCTCCGCAATCCGTTCAGCGACGGTTTGGCAATGTTTGGGGCTGGCGCGAGTACCGGTTTGCAATTGTTCGACTAACCATTGCACAAGGGAATCTGTCATGGAACTTTCGGGCGCTACTGGGCTAACCATCACCGAGATTACTGAAACAACATCAAGCCCAAATCTCCCAACCATTACGAAGGTTGAGCGATTGGGTTGGTCATGGTAGATGCTCCCTCAAGGGGTTCAACTTCGAGTACACCCATTCCGGGACAATCGGCTGTCCTTCGGAATCAAAAGCTGGCGGTCGGCGTTTCTGTGTGGGGGATGCAGGAAACGGGGAACGCCTCAACCCTAAGCGTCGATGCACCGATTTGGGCGGTCCTCATCCTATCGGTACTTGACTAGACTATGGGTTTCAAGTTCCATCTGCGCGTCTCGTCGCCTGAGAACGCCTCAGAAAAACGGATATTGACTATCCTGATTGACCATTCTGGGGATTAGATGGGGATTAGCGGTCGTTCACGACTGGGAATCCTCCGTAATCGGGCGAGTCTGCGATCGCCCTTGCGCCTCAAGACGACGGTTAAGACGACGTTCGAGTTGTTTCAGAATTGGTATCATCAGGGCCACACTCGCCGCGAGGACCAGCCAGAAGCTGTTGGCGACCGTTTGGGAGCGATCGAGGGCGGCGCCTCCGAGGGGTGGCCCGATCGCATAGCCAATGGCCCAACACAGCGAGTTTATCGACAGATACACCCCTCGCATCTCTTCAGGGGCCAACTCCACCACCAGGGCCGAGGCGGACGGGGTATAGGAGATCGTGGCGATCGCCATCACCCCCAAGGCGACAATTGCCCAAATCAGAGGATTACTGCTGACACCAATCACCCAAACACTCACAAAACTCAGCGCCCAGATCCCGCCGGAGATCATCAAGGCCTGAGCATGGTTAAAGCGATTCAACCAACGGGCGACGGGCAATTGCAGCACCACGGACACCGCAATATGCCAAGCAAATAAGCCACTGACAATTCTAGCCGGAAAGCCGCCGCCTTCGGTTCCGGGAACGAAGTTACTGAGATACACCGGTAGGGCGGTGTGGTTTTGAGAAATGTAGGTGGTAAAGAGGATGTTGGCGGCGGCGTAGACCAAGAGGGTGCGATCGCCTAAAGCCCGCAACCAGGTTTTAATGGGGTTATCCCGATGTAAGGTCTCGGAGACGGTTTCTTTGAGGGCGATCGCCAGCAGCAGAAAAAAGACCACATAGGAGATAGCGTCAATGATAAACAAGAGACGATAGTCATCGGTCCATTCCACCCAAGCACCCCCCAACACAATGCCAAATTCTAGCCCAAGGCTATCGGCGAGACGGTTAATTGCATAGGTTTCTCGCCGCTGTTCTGGCTCGGTGAGATCGGCCACAATGGTTTCGGCGGCGGGCCAATAGAGACCTAGCCCCAATCCATTGAGTAAACTGCCCAGCAGTAGGGTGGAAAAGTCTTGGGTATTGGCCAGCATCAACGATCCTAACCCGGAGGAGACCGCCGATAACAGCAAGGTTCGTTTGCGGCCAAAGCGAGGCGAATCGCACAAAGAGCCACTGAGAACTCGCCCCACAATGCCGATAATGGAAGCCGCACCGAGAGCCGTTCCCACCAGCGTCGCCGAGATTCCCACCTGGTTAACGAAGAAAATTGGCGCGTAGAAGAGGGTGAACCCTGTACCAATTTGTGAAAGAAACCGTCCTAGAATCAGGAGGCGGACTTGTTGACGGGCGCTGGTCTCTAGCATAGAAATTAGATAATGTCAACCCCTAGTCTCCATCCTGACCGGGCAGGCTGAGACGCTTCAGACTCTTAAATCCCGCGCTCTAAGGCATAAATATCCCGTTCTCGTCCCAGGGCGAAGCGGAAAGAGTGGGAGATATCCTTGCTGTTGCGGGTTACAAATAATAGCAGGGCGATCGCCGATAAGATAGCGGCAATGGCAAAGAGCTGAGCGTAACCGAGGGACTCGGCAAAGGTTCCGAGAAGGGGGCCAGCGATGGCAATCCCGAGGTCAAAACCACCGATACAGAGGGAAAAGACCCGTCCTCGTTCTTGGCTTTGAGAGCGATCGCTCATCAAGGCGATGGTCGTCGGCAGCATGGTTCCGGCCGCCATCCCTTCAATGAGTCCTGCCAGGGCAAACATCGCCGGGGTCTGGGCTTGCCATAACAGTACCATTGCTAGGAAATAGCAAATCAGAGCGCCACTGATAAATAGACCCCGTCCCAGGCGATCGGAGGCTCGTCCCGTGAGTAACCGCATGGTGAAACTGGAGATAGCCGTCATGGTATAGAAAAAGCCGGGGTTAAAGTTAACCCCCGTTTCTTGGATATACAGAGGGACAAAGGTGGTAATCGTCCCGAAAATTAAGCCCACAATCAACATCAGCGTGGCCGGAACTTGAATGCGGGGACTGGCCAACATCGTCCAGAATCCCTCGGAGGGGGTGGCAGAGGCGGCCCGATCGCGAGCGTCTTGGCGGTTGGGTGCGGGAGCATTATCGAGAAACCCAGAACACAGAAGACTCACCAGTCCTAAACCAGCGGTCATCAGAAATAGGGATACATACCCGAGTCCCTGTTGCACGAAACCTCCTAGAGCCGGTCCAATGGCTAATCCTAGGGGTGTCACCAAGCTCATATAGCCGATGAGTTCTCCTCGTTGGTTGGCGGGGGAGAGATCGGCAATTAAGGCACTGTAGGCGGTGGTGAAGGCGGCAATGCTGATGCCGTGGAAGATTCGCAAGGCCATCAGTTCCGGGATGGAGTCGGCCAGGAGGTAGCCGAGGGGGGCGATCGCCACGACAATCGTTCCCACTCGCAAGACTAAAACTCGGCTGTGGTGGTCGGCCCAATGACCCAGGGTGGGACGTGATAGCAGTAAGCCAATGGCAAAAGACCCCATCACCCAGCCAATTTGCTGTTGGCTGCCCCCGAGATCTTGGACGTAAAGCGGCAGTGTCGGCAGCAGTGAGGCCATGCTGGACCAGAAGAAGAGACCTCCGACAAATAACAGGCTGAGATTACGTTTTTGGGCGCGATCGAGGGATTGAAAAACTTGCAAAACAACCGTCCTTGCTCTGGAATGGTACGAAAATGTTAAGAGGGGCGATCGCCCTGGGAATGTTTCGCAGATGAACGTCCCGAATAGAAGTCTCGGGGTCCGGGGCGATCGCCATAACCGTTCAAAATATGAATTTATGTTAACAAACTTCTGAGATGCCGACAGGTCAGGAATGATCCCGAGTAGACACCAAGGCAGACAACAGGGCAGACAAAAGATAAATCCAATGGATACACTGGATCAGCGTCGATTCTTGGGGCTAACCGGGAATCTTCAGCGGTTATCCTTTATCTTTGACCCTTTATTTCGTGAAACTGAGTCACTTTTGCTTTAAGAATCAACACACCGCCACCGGAAGTCAAATTGATCAATGGTCAGATCTGCAAGAACTTCCCTATCAGCTTGGAATTGCCACGGGCCAGCCGGTTTTGGTCTTAGTCGGCGGGGCCAGCAAAATGGAACCCGAGGCCTTAGATCGGTTACAACAGTTCTTTACCGAAGTGTTGGCCCCGCTAATGCAACATCTCAACGGGGTCGTCATCGATGGGGGAACCGATTGTGGTGTCATGCAGCTGATGGGTCAGGCCCGTGAGCAGATTGGCGCCACCTTCCCTCTGATTGGAGTTTGTGCGATCGGGACCGTGATTCTACCCGACGGAACCCCTCCTATCTCCCCAGACGCCGCTGAACTTGAACCTCACCACAGTCATTTTGTTCTGGTTCCAGGCGACACCTGGGGGGCCGAAAGTCCCTGGCTGGCCAAACTCGCTACGGTCATCGCGGCTGGCTTCCCGAGTTGTACGGTGGTCAGCAATGGCGGGGAGATTACTTGGCAAGATGTCGGCTGTAGTGTCGAGGAACGGCGCACCACCTTTGTCTTAGACGGGAGTGGCCGCACCGCCGATGCGATCGCAGCGGCCCTCAAGGGAGAAGACAGTGATCCGCGATCGCACCCCCTAATCGCCTCCGGTTATCTCCAACGTCTGGCACTCGGTGATGAGTTAGAGACGTTACAGCAGGTTTTGCAGACCTGTCTAGCAGGCATCAAACCTTAATAATTGTTGATTTTATATTGACAATTTTGGATAATTATGGTAATGAAACAGGTGTAGAGGTTTGGTGTAGAGGTTTTGGGCGGTTGTCCAATTTCGAGCGATCGCCCGTCCTCAACTCAGAGTCTCCCCCACCTCTTCCCCTGTTCCCTGTTCCCTGTTCCCTGTTCCCTGTTCCCTGTTCCCTGTT
>SIHH01000078.1 GCA_004299065.1 Phormidium sp. SL48-SHIP
GAATGCAATTTGAGGAGTTCTTTGATGCAGACTTCTATCTGGCCAGTAACCCCGATGTGGCCAATGAGATAGCGAACGGAGGGATGGCTGATCCCCTCACCCATTTCCAACGTCATGGACAATATGAGGGTCGCAATCCCAATGGGTTCTTTGATACCGCCTTCTACCTAGCCAGTAACCCCGATGTGGCGGCGGGAGTGGCTGAGGGGTGGGTGGAATCCGCTGTCAGCCATTTTATCAATCATGGGCAATTTGATTGGCGATCGCCCAATCCGGCTTACAGTGATCTCGCCTATCTGGTTCGCAATCCTGAAGCCTTAGATGCCTTGGCCTCCGGGGAGTTTACCACCCCTGTCGCTCATTTCTTAGAGGTGGGCCAGGATCAGGGATTCTCAGCGGTTCCTTTGGCCTAATTTCTCGCCGAGGCCTCGCCACAGCCTGAGCGATTTATCCGTCTTGACAATCTAAAATCTCAGGTCATAATAGTCAGTAAAACTACGTAGAGTTGGGGTGCGTTCAATGGCTCAACTTGCACGACCTGAGAGTTTAGGGGGGCGGTTCGATGTCTATAGATCCTGAAGTAATAGAAGCGGCGAAAACTCCCAAAGACCAAGAATCATCAATCGGTAACTCCGGCATTAACCGATCTCCCGATCCAGATTTCGGAGAACCGATTACAGACCCAACACCCATTGAAAGAAGAGTTGAGATCACGATACGCGGGGGATCTTATCGAATTATCTGGCGGGGCGATGAGGGTTATTTTGCCCAAGGTGAGGTCAGTTATCCTCCTATTACCGAGTCATTTACCGTTAGAGAGTATCCACAAGACCACTTCGACGACTTTACGGGCATTCCGAGACACTATATCAACGGGGTTAACGTAATCAACGGGGTTAACGTACGTGAACTAGAGGACACGGACTTAGACGAGATACACTCATACCCTGTCACCACAGACCGCCTCGATCGCTTAAACCTTTTCATCTATAACCCCGAGGGAAACGTCTTAAGTGGTGTTCAGCCGGACAAAGAGACCTGGGAGAGTCTGGGGATAGAGTTACTACTATCTGAACCCAGGAATTTGACAACTCTAATGATTAAGACTCCTGAAGGCTATACCTTTAGGGTTAACACTAATCCAGATGCGGAAGCTGAGCCATCCCGCCTGATTAGTCTGGAACAGGATTTGCCGGAGAATGGCCCCATAAGACTCGATGAGGGGGGAACTTTAGCCTTAATCAAGCGAGATCCCCTGACAGGAATGCAATTTGAGGAGTTCTTTGATGCAGACTTCTATCTGGCCAGTAACCCCGATGTGGCCAATGAGATAGCGAACGGAGGGATGGCTGATCCCCTCACCCATTTCCAACGTCATGGACAATATGAGGGTCGCAATCCCAATGGGTTCTTTGATACCGCCTTCTACCTAGCCAGTAACCCCGATGTGGCGGCGGGAGTGGCTGAGGGGTGGGTGGAATCCGCTGTCAGCCATTTTATCAATCATGGGCAATTTGATTGGCGATCGCCCAATCCGGCTTACAGTGATCTCGCCTATCTGGTTCGCAATCCTGAAGCCTTAGATGCCTTGGCCGTTGGAGAATTTACCACCCCCGTCGCCCATTTCTTGGAAGTGGGCCAGGATCAGGGATTCTCAGCGGTTCCCTTGGCGTGAACGACCGATCACGCTCATCAAAGATGACAGTGTCGGCTTCCTACCCAAAGAAGTGCTTTCGACTCCTCGGAGTAACGAGTCTTACCTTCTGGCGATTAGCTTGAGCCTGCGTCCCGCCGGTCAATGACATGGAAATAAAGCAATGCTTGTGTATATCTGGCTTGGTTTTCGCCTACACTTTCGATGTAAGGTGGCCTGAATTCTATCACAGGTCACGGCCGCGTTCATCCCGACACTGAAAACATCGCCTTGTCCTCACCTCGTTTGACCGTGCGGGGATTCTCGCGGAATTGGCTAAACTCTTTCTTGTTAGTGCCAGATCCTGGTAAAAGTCGCCCTGGAAGGGCGAGGCTTTCACCCCCAAAAGACGATGGTAATCCCTCCGGGGAATCCCCGTCGCGTGATTCGCGAGGAGTCGTCAACAATGGAGGGACATTCCCCCCAATCGTTTTTCAAGTAATGGTGATACACTACGGAAAATCCCACTCCTAACTGGCTTGCAAGGGTGACCCTTCGGTGAGACCAATCCCTAGGTCGATTTGGACGATTGATGGCTGTTCCCGACCAGTTAAGCCAGACCCTTGAGACTACCCTGATTCGGTTGCAGACTTTTGTGTCTCAAACAACATTCAAACCCGTCTGCCCCGTTCTACCCTAGGAGTGAGACTGCCGATAGGGAACCGAACACAGATCGATGGGACGGGTAATGGATTGGATGGGAGCCGTATGACAGCCGAAGACTATAACCGAGATCGTTTTGGGCTTGTTATGGCCAGAGTGGCCATGATTGCGATTCCCCTGATCCTAGGGATTTGGCGAGGACAGAAACTCTTGCCAAACTATCGATCTGACTCACAGGGATTCATGGCATCTCAATGGAGTCAACTTGAGTTAGAATCCTGGCTACCTCCGACGTTAACAGCATTAATGGGTGTACTGACGACGACGATTTTGCTGACGAGCGTTCTACTGTTTCTACGCCGCCTGTATCGACGAGTGCGTTACCCACGCGGCGATCGCACGGCGGTCGAATTTGCCCTCAATCGCGAACGCCTGTTTAATCACACTCTGATTGAAGCCAATCCGGCTTTTGTTGTGGCGATTTCTCCCGAGGGAGAGGTGCTGCGTATGAATGAAGCGATGCTGACCGCTTTGGGGTATTCCCGAGATGAAGTCCTCGGGCGAGATTATCTGTCGACGTTTGTTCCCCCTCAGGATCAGCCACGAGTCCGAGAGATTTTGCACCGTCTGATTCATGTCCAAGGGATGACGCATAGCGAAACCTCTCTCGTCACACGAGATGGACGGGTGTTGTGGGTGGCTTGGCATGGTCGTTCGGTACGTCAATGGCCCCAGGGTCGCTGTGAATTTATTGTGGGCATTGGCAATGATATTACCGATCGCCAGCGCACCATACAAGCCCTGGCCACGGCCGAAGCGAAATATCGCAGCATTTTTGAGAACGCTATTGAGGGAATTTTTCAAATCTCTCCAGAGGGCTATTACCTCAGTGCGAATCCTGCCTTGGCGACGATTTTGGGCTATGATTCCCCGGAGCATTTGATTCGTACACTCGATAACATTGATCGCCAACTCTATGTTGATTCGAGTCGTCGCGCAAAACTGCTACGACTGTTACAAACTCAAAAAGTGGTCTCAGGCTTTGAGGCGGAAGTCTATCGCCGCGATGGTTCAGTGGTGTGGATTTCTGAAGATGTCCGTGCGGTGCGCAATGATCATGGCGTTCTGCTTTACTATGAAGGCTCTGTGGTGGATATCACGGAACGCAAACGAACCGAACAACGACTGCGCTATAACGCCTCCCATGATGAATTGACGGGATTATGGAATCGGGGCTGGTTTCTCTCACAACTTGAACGCAGTTTGCGGCGATCGCGCCGTCACCAGGAGTATCGTTTTGCACTGTTATTCCTGGACTTAGATAATTTTAAAGGGGTTAATGATAGTCTGGGTCATGTGGTGGGCGATCGCCTGCTGTTGGAAATCGCCCAACGACTTGAACTCTGTTTACGTCCGGGTGATGCTTTGGCCCGACTCGGTGGGGACGAATTTACCATCTTGATGGAAAATATCCGGGATCTTGAGGAAGCCATTGAACTGGCGAAGCGTTTACAACAGTGTCTCCAAGATCCCTTGCACGTCGAAAATCATCGTATCTTTACCCAAGTCAGTATTGGCATCGCGCCGGGAGATCCCAGCCATCAACAACCTCAAGATTTATTACAAGATGCCGATATCGCCCTCTATCGGGCGAAAAAGCAGAAACCCGATGCTGGCTATGTCCTGTTTGATCGCACCATGCGCAGTGAAACCGTGCGACGGCTGCAACTTGAAACGGATCTGCGCGGAGCCATGAAGCGCAATGAGTTAAACGTGGTCTATCAACCCATTGTCTCCCTAGAGAGTTTAACGGTGATAGGATTTGAAGCCCTCGTCCGCTGGCGACATCCTCAGTATGGTAACATCTCACCCTCTGAGTTTATCCCCATTTCTGAGGAAAGCGGCTCAATTCAGGCTCTAGGGGCCTGGGTGTTGCGCACCGCTGGCTATCAACTGCAACATTGGCAACAGACGGTTCTCGGCTGCGATCGCCTCTCGATGAGTATTAACCTCTCAGGAAAACAACTCTCCCCGGCCTTTATTGAGCAACTCGATACCCTTTTAGCCGAAACTCACCTCGATGGACAAACCCTGAAACTTGAAATCACTGAAACCGCCTTGATGGAAGATGTCGATACGGCGATCGGCTTACTCGAACAAATCCAACAGCGGCACGTAGTCCTCTGCCTGGACGACTTTGGCACCGGCTATTGTTCCCTAAACTACCTGCACCGCTTCCCGATTCAGATCCTGAAATTGGATCGCTCCTTTATCGAGCGGTTGTTTAACGGCGATGGCCAGCCTCCCATTGTGCAGGCGATCGTCAATTTAGCTCAACACTTACAGATTAAAACCATCGCCGAAGGCATTGAAAATCTACAGCAACTGCAATACCTGCAAGATCTCGGCTGTCATTACGGACAAGGGTACTGGTTCTCCCGTCCCCTCGAATCTCACGCCGCTGAAGAGATCCTACACAAACAGTTTGATCCCAAAGCCTTAGCCAGTTAAAACCCGCTGTATCTCCTTCCTCTCGGGTGATCCCCGATCGTTGCATCTGACGTGGCCAGTCGTTTTCCTTGTCATATCAACGTCAAGCCATGGCCATAGGATTGACAAACCTAATGACATCGTGTAACGCTAATGCCTAAATTTAGGTCGTGATCCTTTGGCGATCGCGCCTAAGGGTGCATCGTTCCTGGCCTAGAGCAAAATTTCAAGCGTTCTTAAGCCCATTCGAGGAATTGAAACGTGATGTTCTAGGTTTTGGATAAAATCAAAACCAAACTTTCATCTCTACTGAGCTGAGACTGTCGTTCTGGAGGACAGACCCATTAATCGTTCTTTTGACCCTAAGGAACTCCGTTCCCCGTACCCCAACACCAATCGTACTGATACTGCACATCCCCCTATGTCAACCAACACGCTAGAACTGACCCCCGCTACGGAAGTGACCGAGTCCGTTCTGCATATTTGGGGACGGCAGTCTCTCGCTGGAGACGTGACCATCAGCGGCGCGAAAAACGCTGCCCTGGCCCTAATTGCCGGAGCCTTACTCTGTCCCGAAACCTGCCGTCTTCGCAATGTCCCCGGACTGGTTGACATTGCTCGTATGGCACAAATCGTCAGCGCCCTAGGGGTTAAACTGCGCCGTGACGGGGATCTGATGGAAATCGATGCCACCCATATCGGTCAATCCCAAGCCCCCTACGAACTCGTCAGCCAACTGAGGGCGAGTTTCTTCGTGATTGGCCCCCTCCTAGCACGTCTAGGGGTGGCTAACGTTCCCCTTCCCGGCGGCTGCGCCATCGGCGCTCGTCCCGTTGACCTCCATGTTCGCGGCTTACAAGCTCTCGGCGCTGATGTACAAATTCAACATGGCGTTGTCCGGGCCTGCATCACCGGCGGACGACAACGACTGCAAGGGGCTAAAATCCATCTCGACTATCCCAGCGTCGGGGCCACGGAAACCTTGATGATGGCCGCCACCCTCGCTGATGGGGAAACCATCCTTGATAATGCAGCCCAAGAACCCGAAGTCATCGACTTAGCCAACTTCTGTCGCGCGATGGGGGCCAATATCCAAGGCGCAGGAACCAAAACCATTTACATTCAGGGTGTCTCTCAACTGCATACCGCTGACTACAGTATTGTCCCCGATCGCATCGAAGCCGGGACGTTCCTGGTTGCTGGAGCCATTACCCGGTCCGAGATTAGCCTCTCCCCGGTGATTCCTGACCATCTAACCGCCGCCATCGCTAAGTTACGCCGCGCTGGTACTGAGGTGGTCATGGATTCTCCAGACCGCTTGCGAGTCATCCCAGGGGCGATCGAAGCCGTCGATATCGAAACTCAACCCTTTCCCGGTTTCCCGACTGATATGCAGGCCCAATTTATGGCGCTACTGACTCTAAGTAACGGTAGTAGTGTGATTACGGAAACGGTCTTTGAAAATCGCTTGCGTCATGTGGCGGAATTGCAGCGGATGGGAGCCGATATTCGAGTCAAAGGCAACATTGCGGTGGTTCGTGGGGTTCCCATGCTCTCGGGCGCTCCTGTGGTGGCCACGGATTTACGAGCCTCGGCAGCACTGGTGTTAGCCGGGTTAGCCGCCGAAGGCAAAACGATTGTTCAGGAGTTACGACATCTCGATCGCGGCTACGAAAATCTAGCCGGTAAACTCCAAAAACTCGGCGCCCAAGTCGAACGAGTCGCTGTCGGCAACGACAGCACCCCCTAACCTTCATCGGAGAGATCTTGAAAATAGACAGTTGAGAGTGGACAGTTTATAGGTGTAAAATAGTTATTTGACAAGGGTTACTGTTATTCTCACTGTCTTATTTTATCTGACTACTGATACCAAACAATCCGCCCAAACAGTGAGTCCATCCCACGATGGCTCACTGTTTGCCTTTTATGGACTATTGCCTATTGCCTCTTGCCTCTTGCCTTCTCCAAACTAGGTACACTTAGGAAAGATTAGTGTTTTTCTCATCCTCCTCATCATGTCTTTTCCCAAAACCCTTTTGCTGGGGCTAAAGTCGGAACAGTTCCGTCATCCCCTGGATTTACAGGCCACCACTGCCCTAAAACAGATTCCTGGCGTCGATTTACTGGTGCGGAATTTGTTGGGGGCTTTGGGAGAACAGTATTTTTATCTGGAAAATATCGCCTCGGGGGTGCGAGTCAGCGAACAGCAACTGCCCGAACTCCATCAGTTACTGGTTGAGGCAGCCAAGGTGTTGGATGTCGAAGCCCCGCAATTGTATGTCCGCCAACATCCCGTCCCGAACGCTTACACCTTTGCCATGCGGGGACGACAAGCCTTTGTGGTGCTGCATACCTCGTTAATTGAACTGTTAACCCCCGAAGAAACCCAGGCCGTGATTGCCCATGAGTTGGGACATCTCAAATGCGAACATGGAGTCTATTTGACGTTAGCCAACTTAATTACTCTAGCCGTGGGGCAAGTCCCCAATTGGGGAACGCTCGTGGCCCAGAGTCTGCAAGCACAAATGTTGGAATGGCTGCGTTGTGCCGAGTTTAGCTGCGATCGCGCCGCCTTGTTAGCCACCCAAAATCCTCGCACGGTCATGTCGGTACTGATGAAACTGGCCGGCGGTTCCCCGACTCTATCGCCACAGTTGAACTTAGATGCCTTCCTAGAGCAAGCCCGCTCCTATGATGACATCAGCGATGATGCTCTCGGGGAAGCCCTCAAACAACTGCAAACGGAACAATTGAGCCATCCGGTTCCGGTCCTACGAGCGCGGGAGATTGATCGCTGGGCCAGCAGCCAAAATTATTATGACTTGTTAAACCCGAGCAAAAGGTGCTATAGTGACAAAACCAACGCAACGGGCGGATGGCGAAATTGGTAGACGCACCACACTCAAAATGTGGCGGCTTCGGCCGTGAGAGTTCGAGTCTCTCTCTGCCCATCAAAAAAATGCAAGGCTAGGGGTCAGATCGCCTCTAGCCCTTTTTCATGGAACCCATTGGCATGGGAATGGGGATTTCACCCGGCGGGAACCCTGCTATAACAGAGGGGGGCGATCGCCCTTGCGGACTGCCTAGGACCCTCACGTATTATGACTGTCGACAAATCGATTTCAACGGCCAACCCCTCAGAAGCGCCATCTCGCTCATCCTGGTTTACCAAAGTGGCGATCGCCCTGTTCGTGATCTTGTTCCTCCTGGGGGCGATTCCCAAATACCTCCAGGGGAAGCCTCCCATTGACGCCATTCCCGATGCCCCCATTTCCTCACTACAACAGCTCACCGAAGAGGGATTAAGCCTCGATAATTGGACGACTGTTGATCGTCAGAGCGTACGCCTTGGACCGAATCAATGGATCATGCAAACCGTAGCCTGGGACGGAGACGACTCCATCGACCCCCCAAGCGATTGCGGTTCTCGCACAGGTTGCGATCGCGCCACCATCCTCATGAGTCCCCAGCGAGTCCAAAGCGGGACCTCTGCCCAACCGCAAATGGAATGGCTCGATATCCGGGGACTCGGACGAGCCCAGGGGCAAAACTGGACCGAAGACCAACATCAACAACTTAAGTTCAGCCTCAGCAATAACCAAGGACAAGACACAACCGTTCACGTCCGCTACTTCCGGGGCTGGACTCAACAGCGCAGCTTTGCCATTGCCCAGTGGTATGCTTGGGAAACCGGGGGCAATCCGAGCCTAGTGCGTTGGTTTTGGCGCGATCGCATGGCTCGTATACAAGGTCGTCGCGTTCCCTGGGTTGCCGTGTCTCTGATTATTCCCATCGAGCATCTCAGTCCCGTCGAAGCGGCTAGCCCCTTCGTCAAAGCCCTTGCCCAACAGGTTCATCAGGCCCTTATCGAACAAGGCTTCAGCTCTGACGCCAGCCCTCAATAACGCTGTCCACCACGATTCCAGGGTATCCGCATCGTCTGCCCCGCCATGCCCTCTCGAAGCCCGAGATTCGCCATGACCCAGTCCCACTTCCTCTCCCTACCCTCCTGGCGTTGTCGCACCGCCGTCGTCTCAGGTGCCGTTCTCCTCGCCATTCAAGTGTTGCCCATGGCCAAGGCGATCGCCCAAAGCGAGGAAATTCCCGAACGCGAGGAAATTCCCGAACGCGATCGGGTTCCTGAAAACGAAGGCGAGCAACGCATCCTAGACCCCAGCATTCCCCAAGGTCGGCCCTCACGCCAATGGCAGCAACTTGAGAGCCAGGGAGAAGTGCAACACCGCGAAACCATGGACTATTTAGAAACCTGGTTACGCGATCGCCTCGACCAACTCCCCACCTCCCAACAACTTCCCCCGGCCATCCTTCAAGATCCTCGCCGACCTCAGCCCGAGGACATTCCCCTCGATAGCGTGGACTGGGAAGAATACCGCCTCGACATCGGCGACGGAATTTCCATCGTTGTTCAACCCCCCTTTCAAGACCTCAGTACCACCGCTCAACTCTCCTTCCAAGGAACGATCTTCGTTCCCCTCCTCGGAACCATCAATCTACAAGGTCTCACCGTTGAAGAAGCGGCCAACTTCCTCGAAGACTCCCTCAACAAATTCGTGGTCAACCCCGAAGTTCAAGTTGTTCTGGCCCAGCCACGACAATCTCAGATCACCGTCACCGGTGAAGTAGCAAGTCCCGGATTCTTTCCCATTACCCCCAACTCGCCTCTGGTTCAAGCCCTCCTCACCGCCGGTGGCGTCACCATGGATGCGGACTTGCGACAAGTCACCGTAGAGCGACGGTTTCCGAACGGAGAACAGATCACTCAAACCTTTGACCTCCATACTCCCCTCATTCTCGGCCAAGCCATTCCCGACGTGCGGTTACGGGATGGAGATGTGATTCGGGTTCCCACCCGACCCCGAGAATTTGACTCCAACTACGATCGCGACATCCTGCAACGAACCGCCCTCGTCTCCACCGCCGCCCAACCCATCGCCATCACCATCACCGGCGAAGTCGTCCGTCCCGGCTTCTATGACTTTTCCTCCCGTCCCGCTCCCGAGGTTGACGGCGCCCTCGTCGCCGCCCAAGGAACCAAAACTACCGCTGACCTCCGACGTATCCTCGTCCGTCGTCGCCTTCCTGATGGGACGGCGATCGAACGAGAACTGGATCTGTTTACCCCCCTGCTCGAAGGACGGCCCTTACCCCAACTCGGTCTCGAAGATGGCGACGTGATTATCGTCCCCGAAATTCGCCCCGAAGACCGAGAGGATTACGACATTGAACTGATGACCCGCACCAGTCTCTCCCAACAGCGCATTGTCGTGCGGTTAATCAGTCGCCCCGGGAACTCCGCCGGACGACAAGATCTACCCGCAGGAAGTCGCCTAGCCGATGCCGTGGCCGGAGTTCCCCTCAATACCGCTCGCTTAGGTCGAGTCGCCTTAATTCGCTTTGATGAAGAAGCCGGCGAACCCGTTACACAACATTACAACGTGCGAGAAGCCATCATGGGTAATATGGAGGAAAATCCCCTGCTCCAAGATCGCGATGTGATCGTCGTCGGACGGAACCTTGTTGCCCAACTCGGGAACTTCCTCAATACCTTCACCCAACCCTTCCGAGATGTCTTGGGGTTTCTCTTATTCTTTGACCAACTTTCTAACAGTGCTGATAACCTGTTTGGCCCGGGGGGTGAAACAGATAATCAAAACTAAGGCTCTGACTCTGATTTAACCATCTCGCGTCTAATTGACGACTCCCCGCTCGCTCACAGACGGGGCGACCAAGCGATCGAGTTTTTGATCGTGTCTGTAGCCTTTAAACTATAAATAGGACTCAACTAGGTAAATTAACTGTGGCCCCTTCAATCGTCAAACGGTACATCATTGCCTTCGGCAAATATAAATTTGCCGGATTTGCCGTCTTTGCCCTTGCTGTCGGCGTGTCCGGACTCTTGGGTTTAGAAGAACCGCCCCCGCCAAGTTACAACGCTTCAGGTGTGATGAGTCTGAATGAGGAACCGGTGACCGTCTCACAAACCGGGCCGAACATTCAAGAGCAAGGGTTACAGGCTCTAAATCGGGACTTTCTGATTGATGACCAGGTGGCTGAGCAGATCTCACAACAGGTCGGTATCCCACCTCGCAAGGTTAAATCCGCTCAACTGCAAACTCCGGGAGGGAATGGGCCAAAGTTATATAAATTTTCCTATACCGATTCAACACCCGAGCGAGCCGAAGAGGTCGTGCAGTTGCTGATGGAGTCGGCCGTTGAGAAAAGCCTAAGGCTGAACACATCAAGACTCGATGTCCTGATTGCTGCTCTCAACGAGCGCATTCCTGAAGTTGAAGCAGATTTACGAGAAGCCGAAGATCGTCTCGTCCAGTTTGACCGCGTTGAAGGGGCGGCCCTGATTTTGGGTCGCGATGGTGTTTTGGTCAACAATATTCGCGGTGCCGAGAACCAGCAGGAACAACTGCAACGACAAATTGAGGAAGTGACGACCCAAATGCAGAGTCTCGAAGCGCGTTTGGGGTTGACCGTTGATGAAGCCTATACCTCTTCAGCCCTCAGTCGTGATCCCATTGTTAATAATCTGCGGGGACAGATTCACCAAATTGAAAGCCAGCAAGCACTTTTAAGCCAAACCCTACGCCCAGATCACCCGGAAGTCGTCGAGTTGCGCCGCCAGTTATCGGGACTCGAACGTTTGCTCGAAAACCGCGCGCGGGAGGTGATTGGTGGTGATGGAATTGGGACTCCGTTTTATGACAGCCGACGGGTTCGAACCGAAAGTAGCCTCGACCCGGTTCGTCAGGAAATGGCGAATCAGTTGGTAGGGTTACAAACTCAACGAGAGACGTTGGTGCAGAATTTGGCCCGCTCTGAGCAGGCTGAAACTGAGTTACGGAGTGAGTACCAAAATCTCCCCAATTTAGAGTTGGAACGGGAACGACTCAGCCAAGTTGTGGCGATTCATAAGTCTCTGTTTAATCAGTTGCAAGCTCGCTTGATTGATGCCGAGTCAGCACGCACTGAAACCGTCAGTAACCTCAGTATTGCCCAAGAACCTCGGGTGCAAGAACAACGGGAGGAGGCGGCGAATATCTTTATGTTGGTCCTGATTGGTGGTGGTGCTGGACTGGCCGCCGGGGCGGTGTTAATTTTTGGTTTGTCGGCTCTCGAAGGACGCTTCTATACGATGGAGGAAGTCCAAGGGGCGTTGGAAGGTCGGGATTTAACGGTCTTGGGTACGATTCCTCAGATCGAGTCCTTGGAACCTGTTGAGGAAGATTTCTTTCCCCTGCTGATGTCGGCTCATTCTCCCTATTTGGAGTATTACGAGCGAGTCCGCAGCAATTTACAACGACTCGAAGGAACGCCGCCGCGTATTGTTTTGGTGACCAGTTTTGCAGCCGGGGAGGGTAAGTCCTTGACGGCTTATAATTTGGCCATCGCAGCGGCCCGTTCAGGGAAGCGCACGCTCTTGGTTGAAGCCGATGTGCGATCGCCCTCTCGGGCCAATGTCTTGAAACTTGCCCTCGATCCCCAACGGTTAACGGAACCTCTGCGTCACTACGACAGCCTCAATCAGAATGCTCATCTAGTGCCAGATGTCCCCAATTTCTATGTGGTCCCGAGTCCGGGTCCCCAACGCAATGTACCGGCGATTATTGAATCGAGTGAGCTACGACAACTATTGATGCAGGCCCGGGCGCGTTTTGACCTGGTGGTGGTCGATTCCCCCTCCTTGAGTCGCTGCGATGATACCCTCACCCTTGAACCCTTTACGGATGGTCTGCTACTGGTGGCCCGTCCCGGTATCACTCAGGGGGGCTTGCTCAATGAATATGCCGAAATGCTAGAAGAGGCTGAAGACCGAGTCCGGGTTCTCGGAGCGGTGGTGAATGGGGCGGAAATCACGGTCGAGATTCCTTATGAGGAACCCGAGGAGCCTTCAACCTCCTCTGAATTAGAGTATGGGGCGGCCCTCTACGATCCCTATGCCAACAATTCGTACGTCGAACACCCCGAAGCCACGGTTGAGACTCCGACTCCGCCTCGACGCCGATCATAATCCGCTAATCGAGATCTTAGTTGAGTTGGAGTTAGCGGTTGGAGGGGACGCTTCCCCAGCCGGGAACTTTCTCGGCTGCGCTGAGGGTAAAGGCGGCGAGTTCTTCGAGTTCAGGGCGAGCTAGCCAGCTTTCAGGGACTTCGCGGCACCAGTAACTCGGTTCTGAGCCGTCGTAGGTCATGGGTTCCCGTAAATAGGTGACAAAACTGTCGATATTGTCCCGTGGCGGGGTGGCCCCGGCGAGATCGGCCAGAGTTAAGGAGATTTGCGGCAGGGGCAGCGTTAAGCCGTTGGCATGACAGTAGGCACAGTTTTCCATGAAGATATCTCGGCCTCGGGTTAGGGCTTCGCCGCTATACTGGGCGCTGTTGCCTTGAGCGTCCAATTTGACCTCGGCGGGGCCATCGGGGGTGAGATAACGCTTAACATCGGCGTTAATGCCATCGGCTAGGGCGGGCGTGGCACTCAGTAGCATGAGGGCGATCGCGGCCATTGCGGTCAGGGTTCGTTTGAGCCAGGTTCCCGCAGTAGCTATTGGGTAAAAAGCCATGATTGTCTTTCGGTAAAAACGGCAAAAAGGGCAGAATCAAAAAAACCGGCGATCGCATTGGCAGATCGCCCGGTTCTCTCAACCCTGTCAGGGTGCAAATCGGGGCTTAGTTGTAAACCTTACCACCACCCCATTGGGTTCCACGCAGTTTGGGCTGAATCAGAATATGCCCAGCAATGTTAAACAAATCGTCGTCTGTTAAATTTCTCATCTCAGGGAAAATATCTGCACTCGAGGTCGCCGGATGCAGTTCAGAAATGTCAAACTCACCATCAAAGGTGGTGGGGTTTTTCATATAATCCACCAAAGCTTCAACATTATCCCGGCGGGGTGTGGCTAGGGATAAACTTTCGGAACTTAGGTTGACGTTGGGGTTGGTCTTGGTCAGGCCAACGGGGTGGCACTGGGCGCAAATATCCCCAAATAGGCGTTTTCCTCGGGTGGCTTGTTCGATGGACAAGGTGGTGGTTTCCCCTTGTTCATTCAAGGGGACCGTGCGGGTTTCGGCATCAAGTTGCAACGCCATGGCGCTGTTGTTGCCAAGGTTCCAAACTAAGACGACCGTGGCGATCGCAAGCCAAAAGAATCTTTTTAGCATTGTTTTCCTCTAAACGTTATTGATGTTCAGCAAAGCTTGAATGTGGGACAAGCTTAAATCTCTTGTCAGTACACATATCATGCCAGAGTCTGGGGACGTTAGAGCAGGTGGTTTAAGGATTTGTTATCTTTAGAGCGCTAAGTTGACTCATTTGACCCGGAAACGTCTAGGGCCATGGCATCACTCGTCAGATGACGAGGAACTCGATGATGCTCCCGTTGGGGCGACGGATGATGCAAACGAATCAATTGGGCCAACAGCCCTTTGAGTTGGGGCCGTGGCACAATGGCATCGACAAATCCATGTTTGAGCAAATCTTCGGCCGATTGAAAGTCGTCGGGGAGTTTCTGGCGTAGGGTTTGCTCAATCACCCGCCGTCCCGCAAAACCGATGGTTGCTTTCGGTTCAGCCAGGATAATATCACCTAACATGGCAAAACTGGCCGTCACGCCGCCGGTGGTGGGATGCGTCAAGATGGGGATATAAAGCAATTGGGCTTGACGATGGCGTTGCAAGGCCCCGGAAATTTTCGCCATCTGCATGAGGCTCAACATCCCTTCTTGCATCCGCGCTCCCCCCGAGGCGCAGACGATAATCACGGGGCGGCGATCGGCGGTTCCTTCTTCAATTAGACGGGTGAGGGTTTCTCCCACCACGGATCCCATACTGCCTCCCATGAAGCGAAAGTCCATGACCCCGAGGGCTACGGGTAAGCCATCGAGGTCTCCAAACCCCGTTTGGATGGCATCATTGAGTTGGGTTTTGTTTTGGTAATCGCTGAGGCGATCGCGGTAGGCTTTGCGATCGCAAAATCCTAAGGGGTCAGTCGGACGTAAGTGGCTATTGAGGCGTTGCCACGTCTCCCGGTCGATTAGGTGTTGAATGCGATCGTCGCTAAAAATGCGACGATGATGGCCGCATTCTGGACAAACCATGTGGTTTGCGGCTAAGTCTTTACTATAGGTCAAGACGCCACAGGACTCACACTTTGTCCAAAGCCCCTCGGCGATTTCTCGTTCTTGCTGCTTCTGACCGATGGAATTTAACTTACGTCGGTCGGCAAACCAATCAAATAGAGACATGAAGTTCTGGGATTTTTAAAAGCAATCTCGCGGCTGAGGTCAAATTACAGACAGAGTCGGTCACGTAAAACTCCTGGGAGGGTTGGAAGCTCCGTGATTTATCGCGGAGAGGAAA